>JAQGHQ010000390.1 GCA_028288765.1 Gemmataceae bacterium
GCGAAAGTCCCTTCACCCCTGTGCCGAGGGGCTTTCGCGGGGATCAACTGCACCCGAGCTGCACAGGTTTTCCAGGCACTTACGTCGCGCCAGGGTGACTACCTTTGGGTGTCATCTGTCCGCTTTGGGTGGACATGAGCGAGACAGCCCGTCGGGCCAATGCGCCCGACCACGAGTCCCGTTGCCGAGGCGCTGGTCCCTGGCGCCGGTCGGCATCATCCGCGGCGTTGCGCCCCCGACGTCGACTCCTGGACTGGGAACCGTCGGCGTCGCGCATGTCCACGCAAAGCCGTGGAGCATGCCACCCGACGCGGTCGATCGCGCAGTGCGGGCTACCGGCGACGGGGTGTCCACCCGGTGGGGCGGCCATGATCGACCCGCCCCAACTGGGCGTCCGACAATAGCCAGGGGTGGAACCGGCGCAGCCGGTGCAACCCCTGGGGGCCGGGGGGCGTACCCCCGGCCCCTCACGCCACCCCGTACGTCAGCTGCGACTTGTCGTCGACGCCGATGGTCACGCCCTTCACCGGGTGGCCCTCGGCGAGCCGGGCCAGGACCTCGGCCGAGAGCGCCGCCAAGAGCGTACCCGTGATGATGTGGTCCGCGTTCCGGGCCCCGCTGTCCACGTCCTTGCACCGGGCCGCCACCGTGTCCACCACCGCCGGCGAATAGGCGAACGTCGCCTTGTAGTTCTGCCGAAGCCGGTCGCCGATCTGGTTCAGTTTCAGCTGGATGATCTTCTTCAACACCTCGTCCCCGAGCGGGTAGTACGGGACCACCGTCATCCGCCCCAAGAGCGCCGGCTTGAACGCCTTCAACAGGTCCGTCTTCATCATCTCGGCCAGCCCCTCCGGCGTCGGGGCCGTGTCCGGGTCGGCGCACGCCTTCATGATCGTGTCCGTCCCGACGTTCGAGGTGAGCAGGATGATCGTGTTCTTGAAGTTCACGTCCTCCCCGTCGTCGTTCTGGAGCACCCCCTTGTCGAACACCTGGTAGAAGATCTCCTGCACGCTCTCGTGGGCCTTCTCCACCTCGTCGAGCAGCACCACCGAGTACGGCCGGTTCTTCACCGCGTTCGTCAGCACCCCGCCCTCGCCGTACCCCACATACCCCTTCGACGTCCCCACCAGTCGCGACACCTTGTGCGACTCCTTGTACTCCGACATGTTCACCACCACCATGTTCCGGTCGCCGCCGTAGAGCAGGTCGGCCAGGGCCATCGCGGTTTCCGTCTTGCCCACGCCCGACGGCCCGACCAGCAGGAACACGCCCTGCGGGCGGCGGGGGTCGGCGAGGTCGGCGCGGGCGGTGCGGATTCGTTGCGCGATCGCCTCCAGCGCGTGCTTCTGCCCCACCACCCGCTCGGAGAGCTTGTCGGCGAGCTTCAGGACGGTCTTCAGCTCGTCCCGGACCATCTTGCCCATCGGGATGCCGGTCAGCCCCGACACCACGACCGCCACGGCCCCGCCGTGGACCACCGGGTACACCAGCGGGTTCTCGCCCTGGAGGGTTGCCAGGTCGGCGGTGAGCTTCGCCAGCTCGGCCTTCTCGGCGTCGCTCCCGTCCGCCCCGGTCTTCTCGATCGCGTCCCGCTTCTCGCGGATCTTCCCGACCAGATCCTTCTCCTTCGCCAGCTGCTCTTCGAGGCGGGTGCGGCGGTCCTCGGCGAGCTGCTTCTGCGTCTTCAGGTCGGCGACCCGCTCCGGGTTCCCGGCCGACACCCGCCCCTCCCGTTCGAGGAACTCGATCTCGTGGGCGAGGTGCTCGACCTCCCGCTTCGTGTCTTCGAGCGGCGGCGGGGTCGCGGACTGGCTCAGGGCGACCCGGGCGCAGACCGTGTCGAGCAGGCTCACCGCCTTGTCGGGCAGCTGGCGTTCGGGCATGTACCGGGTGGACAGCCGGACGGCGTCGACCACGGCCTCGTCCAGGATGCGGACCTTGTGGAACTTTTCGAGCATGGTCACGAGCCCGCGGAGCATCCGGGTCGCCTTCTGCTCGTTCGGCTCCTCGACCTTCACCTGCTGGAACCGGCGCTTCAGGGCGGCGTCAGTCTCGAAATACTTCTTGTACTCGGCGAACGTGGTGGCCGCGATCGTCCGCAGCTCGCCCCGGGCGAGCGCCGGCTTGAGCAGGTTGGCGGCGTCGTTCTGGCCGGCCGCCCCGCCCGCGCCGATCAGCGTGTGCGCCTCGTCGATGAACAGGATGATCGGGGTCGACGACTTCTTCACCTCGTCGATGACGCCCTTCAGCCGGTTCTCGAATTCGCCCTTCACCCCGGCCCCGGCCTGGAGGAGCCCGAGGTCGAGCGTCCGCAGGTCGACGTTCCGGAGCGGTTCGGGCACGTCCCCGCCCGCGATCCGCAGGGCCAGCCCCTCCACCACCGCCGTCTTCCCGACCCCGGCCTCGCCGGTCAGGATCGGGTTGTTCTGCCGGCGGCGGGTGAGGATGTCGATCACCTGCCGGATCTCGGCGTCCCGCCCGACCACCGGGTCGATCTTCCCGGCCTTCGCGTTGGCGGTCAGGTTCACGGTGAACTGATCGAGGGCGGGGGTTTTCGAGTTCGGGGACGGGCCGGTCCCGGCCGCCCCGCTCGATGCCCCCGACACCTGCCCGGCTGCGACGGCGGCGGCGGACTCCTGATCGTTCTCCTCGGTCTGCACGCGGGCCAACAGGTCCCGCATGTCGGCCTGGAGCTTCTCGACGGAAATCTTGCCGAGCTCCGGCGAGCTCGACTTCACCCGCGAGCTCAGCATCCGCTCGGACAGGAGGGCATAAAGCACGTGCCCGGAGCGGACTCGAAATGCCCCGGTCTCGAGCGACCCGAACACCCACGCCTCGCGGATCGCGTCCATGATCTCGCCGGAAAAGGCCGGCGGGCGGCTGTTCCCGGTCCTGAACCCGTTCAGGGCCTGTTCCAGCTCCCGCTTCACCCGGTTCGCGTCGATCGCGTACTGGCGGAAGATGAACGCGAGGTCGTTGTTCTGCCCGTCGAGCAGCTTCAGCAGCCAGTGCTCGATTTCGGCGTAAAAGTGCGTCCGGGACTGGCACAGGGCGATGGCCTGTTCCAGCCCGCGGCGGCAGGTAGAGTTCAGTTTCTCGATCAGCGCGCGGGGGGAGATAGCCATCCCAAAGCTCCGGTGTCGTGGGGTGCGGGTGGGGGTACTACGGACCGGGGCGGGAGATTCTTTCATCCCCCGCCGGCCCGCCCCCCTTTTTCCCGGCTCGCTCGCAGGGTAAGCTATACGTGATCTTGAGGCCACAGCCGAGTACGATAAACCCGCCCCGGAGTCGAGTGGATGGGAGGCGATACGTCCCAGAGTACCCGGGTCACCCTGTTGCACCGGTTGAATCAGAACCCCACCGATCAGCTGTCGTGGGCGGAATTCGTCCGGTTTTACGGGCCGGTGATCCGCGGGTGGCTGGTGCATTTCGGGCTCCAGGAGGCGGACGCCCAGGACGTGACGCAGAATGTGCTCCTGCGGCTGACCTCCAAGCTCCCGCAGTTCAAGTACGACCCGAGCCGCAGTTTTCGCGGCTGGCTGAAGACGCTCACCCACCACGCCTGGCACGACTTCGTGACCGAAGCCGGGTATCGCCACCGCGGGAGCGGGGACACGTCGGTGCTGGACCAGCTCCAGTCCATCGCCGCCCGCGAAGACCTGGCCGCCCGGGTCGAGGCGACGTTCGACAAGGAAATGCTGGAGATCGCTCTCCTCCGGGCGAAGGAGCGGGTCGCCCCGAACACCTGGGAGGCGTTCCGACTGGCCGCCCTCGACGGGCAGGCCCCGCAGGACGTGGCCGACCGGCTCGGCGTCCGGGTGTCCCAGGTGTACCTCGCCAAACACCGGGTCCAGAAGCTCGTCCAGGAGGAGATCCGGGCGATGGAAAGTGCTGAGTGCTGAGTGCTGTAGGGTGGGCACTGCCCACCGTTTGCCCGTGGTGGGCGATGCCCACCCTACAAAACCGAGTACCCGGTCGACGGATTTCAGCCTGAAGGGGTGAAGACCGAGGATTTCGACCAACCACCTGCATAGCCCCGGGCAACGCCCCCGGGTTCTCCCGCCGGAAGCGCACGATATGCCGGCCTGCCCGTCCGACACCGACCTGACCGGCTTCCTGAACGAGTCCCTCCCGCCCGACCGGGCCGGCCCCGTCTCCTCGCACGTCGACGACTGCCCCAGCTGCCAGTCCCGGCTCGACAAGCTGACCGAGGCCACCGAGGCGCCCCGGTATCGGGACCTGTCGACCCTCACCCGGAGCGGCGGGCCCGTCGCGGAAGAACCGCCCCCGGACGCGGTCACCCGCATCCCCGGCCAGGCCCTTCAGAACATCCGGGGCGGCGGGGGACTGCCGGCCGTCCCGGGGTTCGATGTGGTCGCCGAACTCGGCCGCGGCGGGATGGGGGTGGTGTACAAGGCCCGACACCGGCGCCTGAACCGGCTCGTCGCCCTGAAGATGATCCTCGGCGGCGGGGCGGCCGACCCGAAGACCGTCCAGCGGTTCCTCCTGGAGGCGGAAGTCCTCGCCCGGGTCCGGCACCCACAGGTGGTTCAGGTGTACGAGGTGGACACCTACGAGGGGCTGGGCGGGGTGCCGGTCCCGTACCTGGCAATGGAGCTGTTGGAAGGTGGAACGCTGGGCCGCCGGCTGAAGGACGGCCCGCTCCCGCCCCGGGAGGCGGCCGAGCTGATGGAGGGCCTCGCCCGGGCCGTCCACGCCGCCCACCTCCAGGGGGTCGTCCACCGCGACCTGAAACCGGGGAACATCCTGTTCCCGAGCGCGGAGCTCGGAACGGGGAGCGCGGAATTAAAGCCCGGCCCGGCAGACGGCTCCGCTCCTTCTAGTTCCGCGCTCCGCGCTCCGCACTCCGCGCTCTCACCGAAGGTGAGCGACTTCGGCCTGGCGAAGTTCATGCAGGACACCGGGTCCGACCTGACCCACTCCGGGCAGATCGTCGGGACGCCGGCGTACATGGCCCCGGAGCAGGCGTCCGGGGCCCGGACGCTCGGCCCGGGGGCGGACGTGTACGCGCTCGGGGCGATCCTGTACGAATGCCTGACCGGCCGCCGGCCGTTCGAGGGCGCGGAGCCGATAAGCGTCCTCCTCCGGGTCGTGAACGAGCCCCCGGTGGACGTCCGGACGGTCCGCCCGGGCACCCCCCGGGACGTGGCCGCGGTCGCGATGAAGTGCCTGGAGAAAGACCCGAAGCGGCGGTACGCGAGTGCCGGGGAACTGGCCGACGACCTCCACCGATTCCTGACCAACCGGCCGACCATCGCCCGGCCGGCGACCGGGTGGGAGCGGGCCCGGCTGTGGGTCAAGCGGAACACGGCCGAGGCCATCCTGCTCGCGGCGCTGGCCGTGGTCGTCGCCACCGCGTTCGTCGCCGTTGCCGGGCAGTGGGCCCGGGCCGAGGACAGGGCGGCCGCCGAACACCGCGCGATGGAACAGGCCGAGGCGGCCCGGACCGAGGTCCAGACCGCGCACCAGGGCGCCATGGCCGCCCTGGCCGAGGCCGGACGGCAGAAGACGGTGGCGGAGCTGCGGGAGGCCCGGCTCGGGTTCGCCCACGCCCGCGACTGGTGCGAGCAGGGGCAGGTGGAGCACGGGCTCGGCCAGTTCGTCCGCGCCCTGGAGCTGGCGGAGGCGAACGGGGACGCCGACCTCGCCCGGGTGATCCGGACGAACCTGGCCGCGTGGGCCGCCGAGCTGCCCCCGCCCCGCAGGGCATTCCCGCACAAGGCCGAGCCGCGGCTCGGGGTGTTCACCCCGGACGGGAAGCAGCTGGTCACCGCCGGGCGGGAGTGCGGCCTGCACCTGTGGGATCCGAACACCGGGGCCCTCCTCCGGACCTACGAGACCAGCCTCCTCCTGGTCCGCCCCCTGTTCCCGACGTTCACCTTCTGGACCGCGGCCGTCAGTCCGGACGGGAAGACGATCGCGGCCGGCGGGTCGGACGGGCAGGTCTGGGTGTGGGACGTCGACCGCCCGGCCCCCCGGGCCGCGTTCACGGCGGCGACCGGCGAGGGGAACGTCTACTGCGTCGCGTTCGCCCCGGACGGCACCCTGTGGGCGGTCGACGGGGAGGCGGGGGTGAAGCGGTGGGACCTCGCCGCCCGGCGGGCCGTCACCGAGCTCATGGCGGGCGGGCCCGGCGGCACGGTCGTGCAGGTCCTGGTCGTCTCCGCGGACGGGGGGCGGGTGTACACCGGCGACCGGGGCGGGCGGGTGCGCGAGTGGGACGTGGGGGCGAAGGCGGTCGCCCGCGAGTGGGAACTGACCGGCTGGATCAACGACCTCGCCCTGGCGCCGGACGGGAAGGAGCTCGCGGCCACCGGGACCGACGGGCTGTGCCACGTGTTCGACCTGGGCACGGGCAAGGAGGTGTACCAGCTCAACCACGCCGGGGCGTACGGGGACGGGGTCGCCTTCCTCCCGGACGGGTCGGCCCTGCTGACGTCCGACGGGGACGGGACGGTCCGGGCGTGGAACCGGGCCACCCGCCAGCCGGTCGGGGTCGCCGCCCGGTTCCGGGGGGAGGTGAACCGGCTCCGGGCCCGGCCCGGGACCGACCAGGTCGCCGTCCCGGCCGGGGACACCGTGTACCTGTATCGGGCGCTCCACTACCCGGGCCTGCTTCTTAACCCCGGGAACACGAGCTGGGTCAGGGGGGTGGACGTCAGCCCGGACGGAGGGCGGACCGCGGTCGCGGCCGGCGACCGGCTGACTGTGTACCACACCCGGACCGGGGCAGTGGTGGCGGCGGTCCCGGTGCCGCGCGGGACGATCGCCGTCCGGTTCGACCCTGTCCGCCCCCGGGTCCTCCGCGGGACCCGCGACTCCCTTGAGGCGGTGAGCCTGCCCGGGGGGGAATACCTGGTGGGTGACCCGGCGACGGTCGGGCGGGTGGCGGATATCGTGGTCACCCCGGATGGGGCGACCGTCCTGACTTGCTCCCCGGGCACGGTGAGCCGGTGGGACGCGGCCGGGCTGAGGCTGGCCCAAACCCGGTCGGCCGGGCTCGGGATCCCGCCCGGGCAGTCGATCACCACCCTGGCGCTCCGCCCGGACGGCGGGGAGGCCCTGATCGCGTTCGGCACCAGGCTGAAGTTCCTCAACCCGAGGACGATGGAGATCGCCCGCGACGGGTGGGACGCGGAAGAGCAAGTGCTGGACGCCCGCTACACCCCGGACGGGAAGCGGATCCTGGCCGGCCTGCGGGACAGTACCGCCGAGCTCCTCGATGCGGCCGACGGGCGGCCGGTCCTGCCGCCACTGCACCACGCCCGGGCGGTGTCGGTGGTCGGGGTGAGCCCGGACGGGGCGGTCCTTCTGACCGGGAGCCGGGACGGGACCGGGCGGTTCTGGGACGCGGCCACCGGGCTGGCCCTTGGCCCGCCGCTGCGGCATCCCGGGCCGCTTTCCGTCGCGGTCTACTCGCCGGCCGGCGACCGGGTGGCGACCGGCACGTCGACCGGCCAGGCGTTCACCTGGAAGACGCCGCCCCCGCCCCTGGGCGGGTCGCTGGACGAGGTCCGGGCGAAGGTCCGGGAATGGACCGGCGAGACGGGCGCGGGCCGGCCGTAGGGGGGTGGGCAGACAACCGGGCGAACCCATGCCAGTAGTTCCCCGATGCACCTGATCGCAGCCAGGCCGCGATCGAAGAATCACCACAGAGTCACAGAGGGCACAGAGGAAAAATCAGCCGGATAAACGAATTATTTGACTCGATTTAATTAGTACGTCTCTTCCTCTGTGCCCTCTGTGCCCTCTGTGCCCTCTGTGCCCTCTGCGACTCTGTGGTTAACCCCGACTTTGAGTCACCATGCGCACTCCCCCGTTCGCCGTCGCGCTCGTCGCCCTCTCCTGCGTCGCCGCCGACTTCAAGGACGTCAACCCGGCCGTCTTCGCGCCGGACGACCCGCGGGCCAAGGAGCTGCCGAAGATGGTCTGGAACGACGCCCAGCGGCGGATGCGGGAGGCGAACCTGCGCGAGTCGAGGGCGTTCGCGGCGGTCCAGACCCGCGAACAGTGGGAGGCCTACCGCGACGTCCGCATCAAGGCGCTGAAGGAGTCGCTCGGCACGTTCCCCGAAGTGCCCAGGGACATGCGGATCGTCGTCACGAAGAAGCTCGACGGCGACGGCTACCAGATTCACAACCTCGTCTACGAGACCCGTCCCGGGCTGTGGGTGTCGGCGAACCTGTACCTGCCGGCGAGGCCCGTCGAGAAGATGCCCGGCATCCTGATTTCGCACAGCCACCACACCCCGAAGACGCACGGCGAGCTCCAGGACATGGGGATGACGTGGGCCCGCTCCGGGGTCGCCGTGCTGGTCCCCGACCACCTCGGCCACGGCGAGCGCCGGCAGCACGACTTCCGCACCGAGAAGGACTACCCGAAGCCGTTCCGCGTCTCGCGCCAGGACTACTACTTCCGGTACAACTCGAACCTCCAGCTCTCGGCCGCCGGCGACTCGCTGATGGGCTGGATGGTGTGGGACCTGATGCGCGGGGTGGACGTGCTTCTGAAGCAGCCGGGGGTCGACAAGGACCGCGTCATCCTGCTCGGGGCGGTGGCCGGGGGCGGCGACCCGGCCGGGGTCGCGGCCGCGCTCGACCCGCGGATCGCGTGCGTGGTGCCGTTCAACTTCAGCGGCTGGCAGCCGGAATCGAACGCCCCCCCGGATCCCGACCGCGACTTCGCCTGGTTCGGCGACGGCTACTGGGAGAGCACGCGGGGTCTACGCGGCGGGGCGGCCGGCGGGTTCGCCCACTACGTGATCGTCGGGAGCATCGCCCCGCGACGGCTGATCTACGCCCACGAGTTCAAGTGGGACCCGAAGATCGACCCGGCGTGGCCGCGGATGCAAAAGATCTACGGCTTCTACGACGCCAAGGACCGGCTGGCGTTCGCCCGCGGGAGCGGCAGCGTGAAGGGCACGCCGCCGGAGAGTACGCACTGCACGCACATCGGGGCGGTCCACCGGAAAATGATCTACCCGGCCCTGAAGACGTGGTTCGACATGCCAGTACCGGAGGAGTACAGCAAGCGGCGGACGGTGGATGAACTAACGTGCTGGACGGAGGAAGCGAAGGCGGAGCTGAAGCCGACGGAGTTGTACGACGTGCTCCCAGATCTCGCGGAGAAACGGTTTAAGAAGCGAGGCGCACGACTGTTCGAAATGCCGGTCGCGGATCGGAAGGTGGCGATACGGAAGGAGTGGGCGACACTCCTCGGGAACATCGAGCCGGCAGCCAACCCGAAATTGATCGAAGGGAAAACCGAGGCCGTCCCCGAGGGGAAACTCGCCCGGTTTGCGCTCGAGACCGAACCGGGCATCGTGGTGCCGTTCGTCCTCATAAACCCCACGGCCGCGAAGGCGAAAGCGCCGGTCGTGGTAATGGTGGCCCAGGGCGGGAAGGCGGGGTTCCTGAGGGAACGGGGCGACGCGATCGCGACCTTCCTGAAGGCGGGTGTGGCGGTCTGCCTGGTCGACGTGCGGGGCACGGGCGAAACACAACCCGGGGACGGGCCCCCGAGCTGGCGGAGTGCCCGGACCTCGATCTCGCAGACCGAACTCATCCTCGGCCGGACGGTCCTCGGGAATCAGCTCCGGGACCTGCGAGCGGTCATCCGCTGGCTGCGGGCCCGGCCGGACCTGGACGGGAGGAGAATCGCAATGTGGGGCGATTCGTTCGCCGAACCGAACTCAAACGACATGACGCCGTACGTCCCGCTCGACGCTCCGGATCTTCCGAAATACGCGGAACCCGGAGGGGCAATGCTCGCGGAGCTGGCCGTGGTTTACGAGGACGGGATCGAGTGGCTATACACCCGCGGTGGACTTGAAAAATTTCAGGGTGCATTCTGGGGTTTGGCGTATCTGTACGTGCCCCACGAATCAGTCATGCCTCGGGGTTCGTACTTCTGGCTCCTGGGAGCCGCTGGTGACATTGGTCTGTGCCTTGAGGCTCCGGTCGATGTTTGGAATCGCCAGAGCAGGAAGCCACGACCGCCGACCGAGAACGCTAGCAAGCTCGCCGAGGTGATGAACAGGAAGTGACGCCGGAAATCCGCTGGATTGACTCCCGGCAGTCCCAACAGGTGATTGCCCCATGCGCCGGCTCCTGGGTCGTGGAATAGCTGATCGGGAAGTGACCGGCGTCCCGGGCGCCCCGCCCACCCGAGTCGGCACCGGCATCGATGTCCCGCGTCACGCGGGGCCCGCCCGTGTTGGTTACCCGGCGCGGGTGGCCAGGCCGAACCGTGCCGCGGGACGGGCGCGCGAGAGGTTGGGAACCAGCGCCTGGCGCGCGGCCTCAAACCTGTTCCAGTCGGCCGCGTCGGGCAGCGAGGGGATGGTGACGAGTTCGCCCGCCCTGTAGCCGGCAAGGGCGGCGTCGACCATGTCCTCGGCCGACATCACGATGCCTTCCGGCAGGTGCTTCACCGGCACGCCCGCCACGTCCCAGAAGTCCGTGGCCGTGGCGCCGGGCAGGACGGCCTGAATCCGAATGCCCTTGCCTCCCAGTTCGTGGTGCAGCGACAGAGAGAGAGCCAGGACGAAGGCCTTGGTGCCGCCGTACACGCCGTTGAGGGTCTCCGGCGAGACCGCCACGATCGAGGCGATGTTGATGATCGTACCGCGGCCGCGAGAAACGAACGCCGGAGCCGCGGCGTGAACGAGACGGGTCGGCGCGGTCACGTTGAGCGCGATCATCTCCTCCATCTTGTCGATGTCCGAATCCAGCAGCGGTGCGGTGGCGCCGAACCCGGCGTTGTTGACGAGGACGGTGATGCGGGGATCGGTTTTAAGCGTCGCCGCGACGCGGGCCAGATCGGCCTTGTCGGTGAGGTCGGCACCCATCACCTCGACCGAGCGACCCGTCTCGATGTTGATACGATTGGCCAGTGCCTGCAGCCGCTCCCGGTTACGGGCGACGAGGATCAGATCGTGCCCGTCGCGTGCCAGGCGGTCGGCATAAACGGCGCCGATTCCCGAGGACGCTCCGGTGATGAGGGCCGTGCCTTCGAGTTTCTTCGACATGACGTTCTCCCGGTTTTGACAGTTGCGAATTGCAACCGACGGGGTATACTGGAGGTGTGGTTGCGTCTTGCAACCGAATTCAAAAAATCGGTCCCGCCTGCTCGTGAAGAGGGGTCAAGAGCATGAAACGCAAGAGTTTGGAGAAAGACGAGTGCCCGATCGCCCGGTCCCTGGAAGCGGTCGGGGACGCCTGGTCCGTACTGATCGTGCGCCAGGCGTTCTTGGGCGAGCGGAGGTTCGGCGAGTTCCAGACGAGTCTTGGCGTCGCCAAGAACATCCTCACCGTCCGCCTGCGAAGGCTGGTCGCGCTCGGCGTACTCGAACAGATTCCTGCCACCGACGGGGGCCCGCATCACGAGTACGCGCTGACCGAGAAGGGCCGGGGCCTGTACTTGGTGCTGATGGCGCTCCGGCAGTGGGGGGAGGAGTGCGGCGGCGCCGCGGACCACGTGCTCGTGGATCGCCGGGACCGGAAGCCGGTCAAGCCGCTGACGTTTCACGCCCACGACGGGCGGGAGTTGGGTGCGGGGGACATGGAACTGGTCCCCGCGTCCGAAGTCGGAACGCGCCGCCGGTCCTGATCGACTGGAGCGGCACGGACGCGTCTCCCTTCGGCCTGACCACAGGTCGGCCTTGGCTCAAGGTCCCGATTCCGGACGGTTCTTATGTAGGGTGGGCACCGCCCACCTCTGGCCTCAGCTCTTGGCGGGCAGTGCCCACCCTACAAAGCTGCCCATCGTCTTTACACCCTGGCTCAAGGCCGCCAATCGAACGAGCGATCTCCGGGAAGTGATTGCTCCCCCCTTCGGGGTGTGGTACAAGCATAGTTGGCCCTCCTGCCTTATCACCGGGAACACCGAATCCCGGCTTGCCGAACCTGCCCGCCTGCCTGCCCCGCCGAGGACCGCCCGTGACTCCGCGGTTCTGTCTCCCACTCCTGCTGCTTGCCGCGCCCGCTCCGGCGCTCGCCGCCGATTCGTTCCACTTCGAGAACGACATCCTTCCCATCCTCGGCCGGTACGGGTGTAACTCGTCCGGGTGCCACGGGAAGGCCGAGGGACAGGGCGGGTTCAAGCTCTCCGTCTTCGGGTCCGACCCGGACGCGGATGTCGCCGCGCTCACCAAGGAAGGCCGCGGGCGGCGGGTGTTCCCCGCCAGGCCCGAGGAAAGCCTCATCCTGCGGAAAGGCTCGGGCCGCACCGCCCACGGCGGCGGGACGAAGCTCGTCTACGGGTCCGAGGACTACCAGCTGGTCCGCGACTGGATCGCCGCCGGCACGCCGGTCGGCTCGCCCGACGCCCCGCGGGTGATCGGCCTGCGGGTCGAACCCGGCGAGCGGGTGATGGGCGTGAAGGCCGAGGTGCAGCTGCGCGTCGTCGCGCGGTACTCGGACGGCGTCGAGAAGGACGTGACCCACCACGCCCGGTTCCAGTCGAACAACGAGATGGTCGCAACCGTGACGGCGACCGGGCTGATCCGGTCGCTCGACGTCCCGGGCGAGGCCGCCGTCATGGCCGCCTATCTGGGCGAAGTGGGCCTGTTCCGGACGATCGTCCCGCGGCCCGGCCCGCCGGCCGTCGCTCAAAATCTCCCACAGTACAACTTTGTCGATCAGCTGGTCGACAACAAGCTCGCCAAGCTGAATGTGACCGCTTCCCCTGTGTGTGACGACGCCGAGTTCCTCCGGCGGGTGTACCTCGACCTGACCGGCACGCTTCCGCCCCCCGCCGCGGCCCGGAAGTTCCTCGCCGACCCGTCCAAAGACAAGCGGGTGAAGCTGGTCGAAGATCTCCTGAAGACGCCGGAGTTCGCCGACCTGTGGGCGATGCGGTGGGCCGACCTGCTGCGGGTCGAGCGGGCCGCGCTCGGGCACGAGCGGGCCTACGGCTACTACAGTTGGGTCCGCAATTCGGTGGCGGGGAACAAGCCGTTCGACCAGTTCGCCCGGGAGCTGGTGACGGCCGAGGGACCGCTGGCCGAGATCGGGCCGGCGAACTTATACAAGGTGGTGACGAAACCGGGCGAGATGGCGGGGGCGATCTCCCAGGTGTTCCTCGGGGTGCGGATCGGCTGCGCCGAGTGCCACCACCACCCCTTCGACCGCTGGACGCAGGCCGATTATTACGGGATGGTCGGGTTCTTCGCCCCGGTTGCTGCCCGCGGGGGGAAGGACGCCGAGGCGGTGTTCGCCACCGGGGACCCGGCCACGAATCACCCGCGGACCGGCAAGCCCGTCTTCGCCCACGCCCTCGGCGCGACCGCCCCGGACGCCAACCCAAAAGGCGACCGAAGGCTCGTACTCGCCGACTGGATGACGAGGCCCGACAACCCGTACTTCGCCCGCAACCTCGCGAACCGCGTGTGGGGTTGGCTGCTCGGGACGGGACTGGTCGAGCCGGTGGACGACGCCCGGGCGACGAACCCGCCGAGCAACCCGGAACTGCTCGCCGCCCTGGCGAAGTACACCACCGAGAACAAGTACGACGTCCGGAAGCTCATCACGCTGATCACGGCGTCGCGGACGTACCAGACGTCGAGCCGGCCGAACGCGACCAACGAGAAAGACGAGCGAAACTTTTCCCGGGCGCAGTTCAAGCGGCCGGACGCCGAGGTGCTGCTCGACATCGTCTGCCAGGCGACCGGGGTGCCGGAGAGGTTCACCGGCTCGCCCGGGACCACGCGGGCGGTGCAGCTGTGGGACAGCAAGGTTCGCAGTGACTTCCTCAAGCTGTTCGGCCGGCCGAATCGGGTGACCGCGTGCGAGTGCGAGCGGACGCGGGAGCCGAGCGTCGCCCAGGTGCTGAACCTGCTCAACTCGCCGGACGTGCAGGCGAAGCTGTCGCACGAGGCCGGCACGGTCGCCAGGCTGGTGAGGGAGCAGACGGACGACGGCAAGCTGGTCGAGGAACTGTACCTGACGTTCTTCGCCCGCCTCCCGACCGCCGCCGAGAAAGACTTCGCCGTCGGCCACCTGAAGACTCACACCGCGAGCCGTCGGCAGGCCGTCGAGGATCTGGCGTGGGCGCTCTTGAACAGCACGGAGTTCCTGTTCAATCATTGAGAGAAGAGAAATGTTCACCACGAAGGCACAAAGATCACACAACGAACACCAAGAAAGGCATAATGAAACACTGGAGTTTCCCCTTTGATCTCTCTGTGTTCTTTGTGTGATCTTTGTGCCTTCGTGGTGAGCGCCTTGATTTGTGGTGAATGCCTTGATTCGGGATTCTTGACATGCTCCACCGCCGCGACGCAATGATTAAACTGGGCCAGCTCGGGGCCGGCGGGCTTGGCCTGCCGACGCTCCTCGCCGGCCGGGCCGCCGCGACGCCGGCGCGTCGCGGCACCGCCGACTCGTGCATCTACGTCTTTCTCTGGGGCGGCCCGCCCCAGCACGACACGTTCGACCTGAAGCCCGACGCCCCGGCCGAGTTCCGCGGCGAGTTCAGGCCGATCCCGACCGTCGTTCCGGGTATCCAGATCAGCGAGGGACTGCCGAGACTCGCCAGGCTGGCGGACAAGTTCGCGGTGGTCCGGTCGCTCTCTCACCCGAGTAACAACCACGAGCCGAGCGTCTACCACATGCTCACGGGGCGGCCCGGCGCCCCGAACCTCGCCGTCCCCACGAACCACCGGAAGCGGTCCGACTTCCCGAACGTCGGGTCGGTGGTGTCGTACTTCCGGCCGGCGGGCGATCTCCCGGCGGCGGTCACCGTCCCCCGGCCGGTCGGGCACAGCGGGGTGACCTACGCCGGCACACACGCCGGGTTCCTGGGCCCCCGGCACGACCCGCTGGAACGAGCCCCCGCCAAGGACACCCGGGAGGCCGCGGTCCACGCGCTCGATCCGTTCCCGGACCTGCCGGAGGCCCGGCTCGCGGTCCGGTCCGGGCTGCTGAAGTCGCTGGAACGGCAGGACGCGGCCCTCCAGAAGGCCGGGGCCGCCGGCCCGGACCCGTTCCGCGACCAGGCGCTGCGGATGGTCGCGTCCCCGGCCGTCCGCCGGGCGTTCGAGCTGGACCGGGAGCCCCCCTGGGTCCGCGACCGGTACGGCCGGTCCGAGTACGGGGAGAGCTTCCTGCTCGCCCGCCGGCTGGTCGAGGCCGGGGTAGGGCTCGTCACCATCACCTGGATGTACGTGTTCCCGAACGGGATCGTGTCGAACGTGTGGGACAACCACGCCGGGTTCGGCATCCACGGGGCGAAGACCGGGTTCGACCTGCTCCGCAGTCCGGTCTGCCTGCCGCCTCTGGACCAGGGGCTGTCGGCCCTGCTGGAAGACCTGGACGACCGGGGCCTGTTGCCCCGCACCCTCGTGGCGGCGGCCGGGGAGTTCGGCCGGACCCCAAAGGTCAACAAGGACGGCGGTCGGGACCACTGGGGCGCGTGCCAGTCGGCCCTGTTCGCCGGGGGCGGGGTCCGGGGCGGGCAGGTGTACGGCCGGAGCGACAAGATTGCCGCCTACCCGGCCGACAAGCCGGTGTCGCCGGGCGACTTCCTGGCGACGATCTACCACGCGATGGGCCTCGACCCGCACGCCGAGATCCGCGACCGCGAAGACCGCCCGCACCGGCTGGTCGACGGGGCACCAGTGACCGCACTGTTCGGATAAGACCTGGAAGAAGATTTCACCACAAAGGCACGAAGATCGCACAAAGATCACGGAGAAAGCAAAGAAGAGTTTGACTTCAGACCTGCTCTAGCTTCGTGCCCTTTATGTGATCTTCGTGCCTTTGTGGTGAAATCTTCGATTTGATTCCTGCCTGGGGATTTCCAATGCCCTCTTCCTACTGCGACGGCCTGACCCGGCGGGACGCCCTGCGCGTCGGCACCGCGGCCGTGTTCGGGTCGGCCCTCGGGCTGCCCCAGCTGCTCCGGGCGTCCGAGTCGGCGAAGCCCCCGAAGGACGTGTCGCTCATCTTCGTCTTCCTGCACGGCGGGCTGTCCACGATCGACACCCTCGACATGAAGCCGGACGCCCCGGCCGAGTTCCGCGGGGACTTCAACCCGGTCAAGTCAAAGGTGCCGGGGATGGATCTGTGTCACCTGCTCCCGAAGCTCGGGCAGCAGGCCGATAAGTTCTCCCTCGTGCGGTCGTTCCGGCACCACAACTCGGACCACGGCCCGGCCGACCACTACATCTTCACCGGGTACTTCCCCCAGGCCGGGTTCAACCCGAACCTGACCCCGAACAACCAGCGGCCGTGCGTCGGGTCGGTGGTCTCCCGCAAGCTCGGGCCGAAGGGGTCGGTCCCGGCCTACGTGGCGCTGCCGAAGATGCACCCGAGCGGCGGGCCGGCGTACCTCGGGGCGGCCCACGCCCCGTTCGTGATCGACGCCGACCCGAACGCCCCGACCTTCTCCGTCCCGGACCTGCTCCCCCCACCCGCGATCGCCGCCGACCGGCTCGACGACCGCAAGCGGCTGCTCGAAACGGTGGACCGGTTCCACCGCGAGGCCGAGGCCCGGGCGAACCGGTCGGCCGGGGCGGTCGGGACGTTCCGGGACAAGGCGTTCGACCTGATGACCTCGCGGGCCGCGAAGCAGGCGTTCGACATCGCGGCCGAGCCGGACAAGCTCCGCGACGAGTACGGCCGCAATACGCTCGGCCAGAGCTGCCTGATGGCCCGCCGGCTGGTGGAGGCGGGCGTCCGGTGCGTGACCGTCGACCACAGCAACTACGACACCCACGACGGGAATTTCGCCACCCTGAAGAACACGCTCCTGCCGATGTTCGATGCCGGCATCACCACCCTGTTCCGCGACCTGTCCGCCCGCGGGCTTCTCGACTCGACCCTGGTGGTCGTGACCGGCGAGTTCGGGCGGACCCCGCGGATCAACAAGAACGCCGGCCGCGACCACTGGGGCCCGGCGTTCACCGTCCTGGTGGGCGGCGGCGGGCTGAAGGGCGGGGTGGTGGTGGGCAAGAGCGACGCCCGCGCCGAACGCCCGGCGACCGACCCCTACGGCCCGGAAGACCTGTTCTTCACGGTCTACTCCCAGCTCGGGATCAACCCGAAGGACGAGGTCCACACCCCCGACGGCCGCCCGACGGCGCTGGTCAACAACGGGAAGCTGATCGCGGAGCTGGTCTAGGACTCACCACAAAGGCACGAAGTTTTCACAAAGGGACACAAAGAAGGCGGAAGAGAATCATGGTGAGCGTTACTCGCTTTCTTTGTGTCCCTTTGTGTCTCCTTTGTGTCTTCGTGGTAAGTGCATCTGCGAACCCACCCATCGCGAGCTACGTCTACCCGGCCGGCGGGCAGCGCGGGACCACGGTGCCGGTCCGCGTCGGCGGGCTGTTCCTGCACGAGAAATGCCGGTTCGCCCTCGACGGCAAGGGGCTCGCCGCCTCGCCCGTGCTGACCCGAACGAAACCGATCTGGTTCGAAGGCCCGGTCCTTCCGCTCCCCGACTCGCAGCAGGCCGAGGACTACCCCGCCGACATGGCCGGGTCGGTGGCGATCGCCAAGGACGCCGCGCCCGACCCGCGCCGGGGGTGGGTATTCACCTCGCAGGGCGGGGCCGGCGGGCTGGTGTTCGTCGTCGGCGACCTACCCGAGGTCATTGAGAAGGAGGTCGACGGCGACTCGATCCCGGAACGGATCACGCTACCGGTCACCGCCAACGGCCGGATCTTCCCGCGCGACAACCTCGACCTCTGGGAGTTCGACGCGGACGCCGGACAAACAGTCACCGCCTCGCTGGTGGCGAAGTCGCTCAACTCGCCGCTCGCCCCAAGGCTCGAAATCCTCGACACCGCCGGCCACGTCCTCGCCGAGAACATGATCCACCCCGTGACCGGGGCCGACGAGTCGGTCCGGCTCACCGCCCCGGCGAAGGGGAAGTACCGGGTGCGGGTCGGCGACGCCCGCGGGCAGGGCGGCCAGGCCCACATCTACCGGCTGACGGTGACCGCCGCCGCGGTGCCGGACTTCGCGTTTCCGCTCAAGGTCGCCCCCGACGGGCTGACGGACGTGGTCGCGAAGGCCGACGTGGTCCCCGCGCCCGCCGCCCTCAACGGGAAGCTCGTGAAGCCCGGCGCCGCCGACGAGTGGCGGGTGGGGCTGAAGAAGGGCGGCCGGTACACGCTCGACCTCCAGGCCCGGCGGGCCGATTCCCCGCTCTGCGGGGTGGTGACGGTCCTCGATGCCACCGGCAAGGAACTCGCCCGCGCGGAAGCCGCCGACCCGTCGGCCGACCCCACGCTCGCGTTCCAGCCGCCGGCCGACGGGGTGTACACGGTCCGCGTCGCCGAGCGGTTCCGCGGCCGGGGTGGCCCGAATTTCGCCTACCGCCTGCGGGTCACCGACGGAACCGGTACCTCCCCGCCCGGGTTCCGACTCTCGGTCCAGTTCGACACCCGCCAGGGGCAGACGGACGCGGTGACGGTCCTCCGCGGCGGCACGGTCAAGGTGAAGGTGAACGTGGACCGCATGGGCGGGTTCGCCGGCCCGGTCGAGGTGAGCGCCGCCGACCTGCCGAAGGGCGTCGCGGCCAAGCCGGTGACGATCGCGGCGAACCAAACGGCCGGGGAGCTGACCATCCAGGCCGACGCGACCGCAGCCGTGACCACCGTTCCCCTCGCGATCACCGGGACCGCCGCCGTCGGGCCGGTGCTACTTTCGGTCACCGGGGCCGCGGCCGTCGAGGTGAAGACCCTGCGGGTCCCGGCCGTGGTCCCCGGCACGCGGTTCCTCCCGGACACACGGGTGCTCCACCTCGCCGTCGGCGTCCCGACGCCGTTCAAGATCGTCGACGAATACGTGATGACCTCGGCCCCGCGCGGGGAGGTCTACCGCCGGAAGTACCGGGTCGAGCGGGAGACGGGGTTCGACGGGCCGATCGAGGTCCGGCTCGCCGACCGGCAGGCCCGGCATCTTCAGGGCGTCACCGGGCCGGTCCTCGTGGTCCCGGCCGCCGCGACCGACGTCGAGTACCCGGCGACGCTCCCGCCGTGGATGGAGCTCGGCCGCACCTGCCGGGTGTGCGTGATGGCGGTCGGGAAGGTGAAAGACGCGGACGGGACGGAGCACACGGTCAGCTTCAGCTCGACCGGGCAGAACCAGCAGATGATCGTGGTCGTCGGCCCCGGCCGGCTGGACCTGAGCCTGGACCGGCTGACGGTGCGGGCGGAGCCGGGCGGCGAGGTCCGGGTCTCGCTGAAAGTCGCCCGGGCCCGCGACCTAACGGGGCCGGTCAAGGTCGAGGTGCTCATCCCGGAGCACTGGAAGGGCGTGTCGGCCGACGTGGTGACGGTCCCGGCGGACACGCAGGCCGGGGAGTTGGTGGTGCGGTTCGCGGCCGGCGAGGCCGGGCCGTTCAACATGCCGCTCACCGTCCGGGCGACGCTGGCCACCCCCGCCTCGGCGGTCACCGCCGAGGCCAAACTGGAAGTCGTGGGCCGGTAGGGCGGCACTCGGGTCCGCTACTCCTTTCCTACCCGGGCCGGTGGGGGCAACTGTATTACAGTCTTTTGCGTATTCTGAATGCTTGCCATTCCCAGGTAGACTCCACAACCCAGCCTCGCGCCCGGGGCGGGAATACATTGTCCGCCCGACGGGCGAGGTCTACCCTCCCAAACCCGGTGCGCGGCTGCCCAGGCCTGTCTGCCCGATCTTCACTTCAGCTACAACAAAGCCAACGTACTCGACTGTCCGGTTCGAAACCCTCAAAGCGACTCGCCTTTTTACGTCGGTCGCGATTTTTTCGGCTTCGGGGTGGTTCGGGCGGTCCCGGCCGGTGTCTCTATCGGGAGCGGGGGATGAGCGGCGAGGCGGACGACGGCGAACCGCTGGACGCGTACCGCGGGTACCTGCGCCTGCTGGCCCGGTGCCAGCTGGACCGGCGCCTCCGGGGCAAAGTCGACCCGTCGGACCTGGTGCAGATCACACTCCTGAAGGCCCACGAGGCCCGCGGCGAATTCCGCGGGACGACGGCGGCCGAACGGGCGGCGTGGCTGCGGCAGATCCTGGCGAACACGATGGCCAACGCCATCCGGGACTACACCCGCGGCAAGCGCGACGTCGGCCTGGAACGGTCGCTGGAGGCCGCCCTGCACGACTCGTCCGCCCGGCTGGAGCTGGGCTCGCGTCGGGCGACCCGCCCCCGGACTGGGCCGCCGAGCGGAACGAGCTCCTCGTCCGCCTGTCCGCCGCCCTCGAGAACCTGCCGGACGTGCAGCAGGAGGTGGTCGTGTTGCGGCACTGTCAGGGGTGGCAATTGGCCGACATCGCCGCCCACGTCGGGCGGTCCCGGGCGGCCGTCGCGTCACTCCTGCGGCGGGGGCTCGACGCCCTCCGCGAACACTTCCCGCGGGAGGAGGGGTAGGTGTCACCCGGTCCCGCCACCACCGACCCGTCGCCCGGGTCGCTCGACGAGGTCATCGCCGACTATCTCGAGGCCGAGGACCGGGGCGGGTCGTCCGACCGCGGGGCGGTCCTGGCCCGGTACCCCGAGTGGGCCGGCGAGCTGGCGGCCTTCTTCGCCGCCCAGGACCGGTTCGGTGGACTGGTCGCCCCGCTCCGGGACATCGCCCCCCGGGCCGGGCCGGAGCCGGCGGCGGCCCCGGGACGCCGCGTCGGCGGGTACGAGATCCTCGGCGAGTTCGCCCGCGGCGGCATGGGCGTGATCTACACCGCCCGGCAGGTCCAGCTCGGCCGGGTGGTCGCGTTGAAGATGATCCTGACCGGGGCACACGCCCCGGCCGAGGACCGGCAGCGGTTCCAGCTCGAGGCCGAGGCCGCCGCCCGGCTCGACCACCCGAACATCGTCCCCGTGTACGACGTCGGGGAGGCCGACGGCCGGCCGTTCTACAGCATGAAGCTGGTCGCCGGCCGGAACCTCGCCGACCACCTCGGCGGGCGGCCGCTCCCGGCGGCCGAGGCCACCGGCCTCGTGGCCGCCGTGCCCGGGCCGTCGGGTACGCGCACGACCGCGGGGTCCTGCACCGCGACCTGAAGCCGGCGAACGTCCTGATCGAGGACGGGACCGGGACCCCGTACGTGACCGACTTCGGCCTCGCCCGCCGGCTGGCCGATGATTCCCGGCTGACCCCGCCGGGGTACGCTCTCGGGACGCCCGCCTGCCTCGCCCCGGAACTGCTGCAGCCGGCCGCCGACCGGCCCGTCCAGCCGACCGTCGCCGGGGACGTGTACGCCCTCGGGGCGATCCTGTACGAGTGCCTGACCGGCCGGCCCCCGTTCCGGGCGGACTCGCCTATCGGCACCCTGCTGGCAGTCCTCCGGACCAGCCCCCCGCGCCCCCGGGCCGTGGCCCCCGGGGTGCCGACGGACCTCGAAACCGTTTGCCTGAAGTGTCTCGACCGGGACCCAGCCCGGCGATACCCCCGCGCCGCGGACCTGGCGGACGAGCTGGACCGCTGGCGGCGGGGGGAGCCGGTGGTCGCGCGGCCGATCGGCTCGCTAGCCCGGTTCGGCCGGTGGTGCCGGCGGCAGCTCATCATCGCCGGTCTGGCGGGCGGGTTGGCGGTGTCGGTGGGGGTCGGACTGGCCGTCTCATACCGAGAGTGGCGCCGGGCGGAGGAGAATTACCAGACGGCCGAAGGGAACTACCAGACGGCCGAGCAGCACCGGCGGACGGCCGAGACGCGCGAGACGGAGGCGGAAGCGAACTTCTGGCTGGCGCACGACGCCGTGTGCCGGTTCTACGACGAGTTCGACGAGCGACACCTGAAGGACGTCCCGGGGTTGAAGGCCGCCCGGCGGGCGGCGCTGAAGGACGCCCGCGGGTACTTCGAGCGGTTCGTGGCCCAGGGGGGCCAGGACCCGAAGCTGCGGCGGGAGCTGGCTGCCGCTCACTTCCGGATCGCCGAGATCGACCACACCACCGGCGCGATCGCCGACGCTCTGGCCGGGTACGGGCGGGCGCTGGCGGTGTACGAAGTGCTAGCCGTCGAGACCCCGGACGACCCGAAGGTGCGGCGGAATCTGCCGCGGACGCTCCAGCGGATCGCGACCGTTCAAGCGTCGTTTCGGCCGTCGGCCGAGACCCTGCCGGTCGGCCTGCGGGCGCGGGCGCTGTTCGAAGAGCTCGCCCGACAAGAGCCGGACGACCCGGACCACCTGGTCGACCTGGCCGCGGTGCTGAACACCCTGGGCAACGAGTACCGCAGGGTCGGCCGGGTCCGCGAGGCCGGACAGTGTTTCGAGGCCAAGATCGAGGTCTGTGGGACCCTTTTGCGGCGGTGGCCGGACCACCCTGACGGGCCGGCGCCACTGGCCCGCGGGTTCCAGAACCTCGCCTACATCGCGTCCGCCCTTGGCGCCCCGGAGATGTACGTGTGTTGGTCCCTGGCGGGGATTGGGGTGCTCGACGACCACCTGCGGCACCGTCCGGGGCACAACCCGACGCGCAAGGCCCTGGCCCGGTCCTTGCGGGACCTGGCCAGCTACCACTGTTCCCGGAAACAGCCGGCCGAGGCGCTCGCGGTGCTGGCCCGGGCCCGGGCGCTTCTGACCGCACTGGCGACGGCCGACCCGGAGGACGTGGACGTCCAGACCGAACTCTCGGCCCACCACCGGCAGATCGGCCACGCCCAGCTGATCGCCGGCGATGCGGCCGCGGCCGGGGCGGCGTACGACCGGGCCCGCCAGGTCGCGGAGCAGTTGACGGCCCGGCACGGCGACGTGCCCGAGTACCAGGACGAAGTCGCGAACTGCTACTTCGACCTCGGCGTTGCCCACGCGCGGCGGAACGACTGGGACGCGTCGGTCCGGGCGTTCCGGCAGGCGGCCGACATCCGCACCCGCTTGTGCGCGACCGACCCGGGGCGGGCCGCGATCCAGCATAAACTCGGGCGGACGCTCCGGAATCTCGCCGGCCTGTACGCCCAGCGGCAGCGGCGGGACGAGGCGGCCGAGATCTACGGCCGGGCCGCAGCGGCGGACGAGGCGGCCGTCCGCGCCGCCCCGGAGTCAGCGGACAACCGCCGCGGTCTCGCTGATTGCTATGCCGGCTGGGCGACGGTCGAGCGCGAGCGGGGACGGTTCGCAGCTGCGGCGGCCGTCACGGGGCGGCGCCGCGACCTGTTCCCGGCCGAGGCCGCGGAGTTGACGGCGGCGGCCCGCGAGTTCGCCCGGATCGCCGACCGGGACACGACTCCCCTACCGCCGGCCGAAGCCGAAGCCTGTCGCCGAGCCGCCGACGCGGCCGTGGCCGCCCTCCGGGCCGCCGCCGCCCGCGACGCGGCCGGCTACGCCCGCGTCCGCCAGGAACCGGTCTTCGCCAGGCTCCGCGACCGCTTACCCGTTCTCCCTCCTTCCCCCGGAAAGTAGTCTCATGCCGATCGCCGTCGTGTGTCAGGCGTGTCAGGCCCGGCTGAAGGCCCCGTCCGGGGCCGCCGGCAAGGCTGTCAAATGCCCTCAGTGTGGGGAGGTCATCCGCATCCCCGTCGGCCAGGCGACCGCGGTCGGTCCGAAGCCGGCGCCTCGACCCCGGCGGCTGTACGACCGGCCCCCCCCGCCCCCGTCGAAGAACTCCCGGAGGACGACTACGAGGAACCGGCCCCGTCCCCAGGCGGTCTCGGTCCGAGGCGAACCGGACCGGCCCGGCGCGGCGCGGACGACCCGAAGAGGACGAGGACGACCGCCCGAAGAAACGCCGCCGGGACGACGACGAAGCACCGCGCCGGCAAGACAAGGCTGACCTCGGGGCGTCCATCTTGTTCGGCGAATCGCAGTGGCGGCTCAGGAAGAAAAGACCCAGCATCTTCTTCCGCGTGAAGGGCCCGTACCACTGTGACTTCTTCGGGCCCGACGGGGAGACGAAGTGGGGCTCGTCAAGGAACGATGCAACCGCTGGCTCAAGATGTTGTTCGGGGGTATTCCGGTCATCCAGCCGCTTCTGAACGTCGACCTCGAGGTGCGTGACAGCGAGGCCGATCCGGTGCTGTTCACCGTCCGCGTCCCGGGCATCCGGTTCAAATTCAACCTGCTCGCCCTCCTGGGGATCAAGGAACGACGGGTCGAAGTCGTCGCCGCCGACGGCGAGCTGATCGGGTCGTTCGTCATGAAACTGTTGACCCTGACCCCGAGTTGCCACGTCTACGACGGCCACGATGAAAAAATCGCCGACTTCAAGTTCAAGACATTAGAACTGAAAAACGGCCTTACGGCGCGGATGGTCATGCAATCGATGGACGGCAAACAGTGGGGGACCGTGACGGGCACCCAGCAAATCGATCTGACGAAGAAGATCAACGCGGGGAAGAAGGTGATCGTGACGGGCGGGTTCTTGCCGAAAGAACCCGACCTGGTGATTTCCGTCGACCCCGGCGCGGCCGATCAAGCGGCCACCAAGTTACTGCTGATGGCGGCCGGCGTCGCCATGCGCCTGTTCAACCTGCACACAATCTTCGACGACACCAAGCGGGTATGAAATGTCCGGCGTAAAAACGGACCCGGGTCCGCACGTGTCCCTACCCTCGGCGGGGGACGGAGCCCCACCCGGCCGGGCGCGGCCGGGTTGGTCCTGCGAAAACTTGGGGCAGCCGCAACACGGATTTCCCACTCAAGAGACACTTCTCATGCGCGCGCTCGTCGCCGTCGTGGCCGCCCTCGCCCCGGCCTTGATGGCCGCCGGCTGTGGGGCCAAGCCGGCCGACCCGCCGCCGGCCGCGAACCCGGTCGAGGGACCGACCAGGTCCGCGGCCAAGCCCCCGCCGGCCGCCGGGTCCGAACCCCCCCGCACCGGCGGACCAGCCCGCTCCGGACGGCAAGCCGAAAAAGACCAAGGACAAATCCGCGGCCGCCGGGGCTGACCCGAAACCCGTTCCGGACCCGCTCGACAAGGACATCAAGTTGATCGTCAGCGGGGAGGGCCCGGCGCGGCATTACGCCCTCAAGCGCATCAGCAACTACCCGGCCCCGGTGCCCGAGCGGCAGGCCGAGGTCGCGGCGGCACTGATGGGGCACATCGAGAAGAACGGGGACGGGTACGACGAGATGCGGGCCCTGGCGATCTGGGCCACGCCGACCGAACTGGAGAAGGTCCCGAAGTACCTCAGCCGGGGAGCCCTGACCAAGGCGGCCATCTACGTCCTCTGTAAGAAGAAGGTGGCGGGCGCGGCGAAGAAGGTGGCGGCCTTTCTGGCCGACGGCGGCGGCGACGGCAAGGCTCTCGTCCAGGCCCTGATCGAGATCGGGCCTCCGTGCGAGGAGTACGTCCTCCCGTTCCTGACCGAGGAAAACCGGGGGGCGACCCACAGGGCCCTTCAGGTGTTGGCCGAGGTCGGCGGCGAGAAAAGCCTGGAGCCGGTGCGGGCGCTGACCACGTCCAAGAAGGCCGACCTTATTATGCCGGCCAAGATCACCCTCGCGCGGATCGAGGAGCGGCTGAACGAAGGAAAGGCGAAGTAAGCGCGATCAAGGGGAACAAAGAGTGTCGACGGGATAACAGGATCAAGCAGGATGATTCCGAGGAACGAACCACAGAGAACACGGAGTCTGGACACACCGAGTGTTCGTTTCAAGTATTCTCGTTTATACTGTCTAATTCTTCTGAGCATAACGCCGGAACGACTCGATCGTCTGCTTCGCCGCGGCGAGTGAATCGGGCAGCGGCAGCACCTCGGCCGACAGGTAACCCGTGTAACCGATCTCCCGCAGGGCCGCGACGACCGGGCCGAAGTCGGTGTGGCCCATCCCGGCCGCCCGGCGGTTCGAGTCGGCGAAGTGGACGTGCCCGACGGCCCCGCCCGCCGCGCGGATCGCGGCCGGCAGGTTCGCCTCCTCGATATTCATGTGGTACAGGTCGGCCAGGAGCTTCACGTTCGACGTGCCCAGCCCCTTTAGCAGCTCCACCCCGTCTTCCAGCCGGTTGATCAGGTTCGTCTCGTACCGGTTGAGCGGCTCGTACAGCAGCGGCAGGCCGTACTTCGCGGCGTACAGGCCGAGGTTCAGGAGCGCCTGCGACAGGTACCCGAGGGCCGCCTCGCGCGTGGTCCCGTCGGTCCACCGGCCCTGCATCGAGCCGATGATCACCGGGGCGTCGAACACGGCCGCGAAGTCGATCATCGACTCCACGAACTCCATCGCCTTCCCGTGGACGTCGGCGTCCGGGCTGGCGAGGGTGAGCTTGTGCTTCACCCACCCGGCCCCGGTGCCCACCGCCGCGACCGCCAGCCCGTTGTCGGCCAGGAGCTTCCGCAGCTCGACCGTGTCGACCGCGTCCGGGCCGGGCGGGAACACCTCGACCGCGTCGAACCCGAGCGCCTTCGCCTGCCGACATCCGGCCGCTAGGTCGTCCCAGAACACGAACGGCCCGCCCCGGGCCTCGGGGACCAGCGAGATGGTGACGGCGGATTTCATGATTTGGTGTTTGGTGTTTGGTGTTTGGTGTTTGGTGTTTGGTGTTTGGTGTTTGGTCGTCCGATCCATATTCAGGGAACTAAACACCGATCCGTGCTGTTGCCACTGGACTGACTCGACCGCCGGACAAGACACAAAGGGCTAAACACGAAACACCAAACACGTCAGCTCCGCACCACCGCCGCGTAATCCGCCTGGAGCTGCTGGGTGACCGGCCCGACCGGGTACTCGCGGGCGTCGATCGCGCCGACCGGCTGGACCTCCACCGCCGTCCCGGTCAGGAACACCTCGGTCGCCTTCGCCAGCTCGTCCGGCCAGATCTCCCGCTCGACCACCTTGATCCCGCGCTTCCGGGCCAGCCCCATCACCGTCTGCCGGGTGATCCCGTTCAGGATGCACTCGATGGTCGGGGTGTGGAGCTCGCCGTTGATGAGGAGGAACAGGTTCGCCCCGGTCGCCTCCGAGAGCCGGCCCTTGTAGTCGTGCATCAGGGCGTCCTGGTACCCGGCGGCCAGGGCCTCGTCCTTCGCCAGGGTGCAGATGATGTACAGCCCCGCGGCCTTGCTCCCGGCCGGGGCCGATTCCGGGCTCGGCCGCTTCCACCGGCTCGTCGTCAGCTTGATCGCCTTCTGCTCGTAGTACGCCCCCCACGGGAACGCGGTGATCGCGACGTGGACGTGCGTCCCCTTCGCCGACACCCCGATCACCTCCGGCCCCCGCCACGCGATCGGCCGGACGTACCCGGACTCGAGCCGGTTTTCCGCCACCACCGCCTTCGTGGCGGCGTCGATCTCCTCCGCCGAGTAGGGCAGGTCGTAGGCGAGCATTTTGGCCGACTTGATCAGCCGGGCGGAGTGCTCGGTCAGTTTGAACACCTTCCCGCCGTAGACCCGGGCGCCCTCGAACACCGCGTTCCCGTAGTGCAGGCTGTGCGTCAGGACGTGGACCCTGGCGTCCCGCCACGGGACCAGCTTGCCGTTGAACCAGATCACGCCGTCGCGGTCGTCGAGGGGGGGACTACTCACGGGACACTCCTTCGGATGCCACCGGGCGGGGGAGGGCTGGCGCGGGCTTGACCGGCGGGACTGTTTTTCATGATAGCACCGGCGGAACGGGCCGACACCCGCCGGCCCGGTAACTGCGTGCAGTCCGCCCGGCGGGTTGATACACTGTTCCACATAACCCCTCCCCCAACCCCTCCCGCCCGACCGGGAGGGGCACGACCCCGACCCCCTTCCTTCCCCAGGAAGGAGTCTGGGAGACAGGCTTCCCACCCGCCGGAGTTCCCCCGTGCTCGTCTTCGACTCCCACCTCGACCTCGGCCTGAACGCGGTCGACTGGAACCGCGACCTGCGGATGACCATCGCCGACATCCGCGTCCAGGAAACCGTGCTCGGAATGACCGACCCGGGCCGGCGGACGAACACCGTGAGCTTCCCGGAGCTGCGGGCGGGGAAGGTCGGGGTCGGGGTGGCGACCGTCCTGGCCCGGCAGGAGCGGCCGATCAACCACCCACTCGGATGTACCACCGCCGAGGCGTGCTACGCGGTGGCGATGAGCCACCTGTACTACTACCGGGCGATGGAACGGGCCGGGTACATGCGGCCGATCCGGACCAGGCGGGACCTCCAGCAACACGTCGCGGACTGGAAGGCCGACCCGGCCGACACCCCGTTCGGGTACATCATCAGCATGGAGTGCGCCGACCCGGTCCTCGACCCGGACAACATCCGGGAGTGGCACGAGCACGGGCTGCGGGCGATCGGGATCACCCACTACGGGCCGAACCGGTACGGCGGCGGCACCCAGTGCGAGGTCGGGCTCGCGGTCGACGCCATCCCGCTCCTGCGGAACATCGAGGAGCTCGGGATCGCCCTCGACATGACCCACCTGTCCGACAAGGCGTTCTGGCAGGTCGCCGACCGGTTCGGCGGGCGGGTCCTGGCGAGCCACCAGAACGCCCGGAAGTTCTGCGACTGGCAGCGGCAGTTCTCCGACGACCAGCTGAAGTACGTCATCAAGCGGGACGGGGTGATCGGGGTGGCGTTCGACGCGATCATGCTCCAGCCGGGGTGGGTCCGCGGGGTGAGCAAGCCGGAGGTCACGATCGAGCGGGCGGTCGAGAACATCGACCACGTCTGCCAGCTCGCGGGAAATTGCCGCAACGCCGGGATCGGGAGCGACCTCGACGGCGGGTACGGGAAGGAACAGACGCCCGCCGACCTCGACACGATCGCCGACCTTCAGAAGATCCCCGATCTCCTCTCCAAACGCGGGTACAAACAGGCCGACATCGAAGGCGTGATGCACGGCAACTGGGTCCGGTTCTTCTCCGAAGTGCTGCCGAGCTGAGCCAGGAATACTCACCACAAAGGCACGAAGATCACACAAAGGCCACAAAGTGATCGTCCCGTTTCTTTGTGGCCTTTGTGTGATCTTCGTGCCTTTGTGGTGAGACTGTTCCCCATGCCCCAGCGCTACCTCGTCGTCGGGATCACCGCCGTCGCCGCCCTGTGGATGTACATCGACCGGGTGTGCTTCTCCACCCTCGCCGGCCCGGTCCAGACTGATCTCGGGCTGACCGACCGGGAGAAGGCCCGCATCCTCGGCGCGTTCTTCTTCTCCTACGCCCTGTTCCAGATCCCGATGGGCACCCTGGCCGACCGGTTCGGGGCCCGACTGATTCTGACCGTGTCCATCGCCGCGTGGTCCGCGGTGACCGCCCTGACCGGGTTCGCGTGGTCGTTCGCCTCCCTGTTCGCGATCCGGCTGCTGCTCGGGGTGACCGAGGCCGGGGCGTACCCGGCGGCGGCCGGGCTGGTCAAGCGGTGGGCCCGGCCGCAAGAGCGCGGGCGGTTCAG
This sequence comes from Gemmataceae bacterium, assembly GCA_028288765.1. Lineage (GTDB taxonomy): Bacteria > Planctomycetota > Planctomycetia > Gemmatales > Gemmataceae > Urbifossiella. Next base: position 29,243 of record JAQGHQ010000390.1, read on the forward strand.
CTCGGTGGTCGCCCTCGGCGGGCGGGTCGGCGGGGCGGTCGCCCCGTGGATGACCGGGAAGCTGTCCTTGCTCCTCGCCGGGGTCGGACTGGCCGTCTGGCTGACCGACAACCCGTCCGGCGTGAACTGGCGGGGCGTGCTCACCCTGTACGGGCTGTGCGGCATCCTGGTCGCCGGCCTGTTCTGGGTGATGGTCCGCGACCACCCGCCGGGCCAGGACTGGCTCTCTCCGGCCGAGAAGAAGGACGTTACGGTCGTCGGCGGGGATCCGGATCCGTCCCCTTCACCCCCGACCCCTCTCCCTCACCAGAAGCGGGAGGAAGACCCGGCCGACGAGTGGCACGCGATGCCGGCCGGGCCGGGCCCGCTGGCCGACGCCCCGGGCCCGGCCCGGCCGCTCACCTTCTTCCAGCGGATGCGGGCGATCACGTCCAGCCGGAACATGTGGCTCTTCGGCGGGCTCCAGTTCTGCAACAACATCCCCTGGGCCGTCCTCATCACCTTGCTGCCGGAGTACCTGGGGGTCCGCGGGGTCCCGTTCGACCAGGTCGGCGAGGTCCAGTCACTCATCCTGTTTGTCGGGTGCGGCGGGATGGTGGTGGGCGGATTCGTGACGGACGGCCTGTACCGGTGGTTCGGCCCGCGGTGGGGGCGGTCGCTGCCGATCGCGTTCAACATGTCCATGTGCGGGGTGATGTACGCCGTCCTATCCTCGTCGCCTGTTTTGTGGGTGGTGATCGCCGCGTTCGCCCTCGTGGCCCTCTTCCAGGATCTCGGCATTCCGTCCGTGTGGGCGGTCGCCCAGGACGTCGGCGGACGGAACGTCGGGGCCGCCCTCGGGTGGGGGAACATGCTCGGCAACCTAGGGGCCGCCCTGTCCCCGATTCTGATCACCGAGGTCCGCCTGGCCGGCGGGTGGACCGCCGCGTTCGTTGTGTGCGCCGCCTGCTACTTCGCTTCCGCCGCGTCCGGGTTCCTGCTCGACGCGACCAAGCCCGTCGAAGAAGACGGGCCGCAGAGGTAACCGCCCCCGTCACCGGAGTTGCAGCACCGCCGGGATGCCGTACAGCGGCAGGAGCGTGATCTGCGGGTTCACGTCGATCACGGCATCGTCCGTCAGGGTGAACCGGTACCGCTGGCCGACCGCGGCCAGGATGAGCGTCGCCTCCATCAGGGCGAACGTGTTCCCGATGCACACCCGCGGGCCGCCGCCGAACGGGTAGTACGCGTACTTCGGCAGCCGCTTCGCCAGCCCGTCCGTCCACCGCTCGGGGCGGAACTCCTCCGGGTCCGGGAAGTACCGCGGGTCGCGGTGGCTCACCCACTGGCTCATGAAGATCGTGTACCCCTTCTTCACCCGGTACCCGCCGAGCTCCAGATCGGTCGTCGCCTCCCGGCCGATCAGGTACACCGGCGGGTACACCCGCATCGCCTCGGTGATCACGGCCTCCGTGTACGGCAGGTGCGGGAAGTCGTCCGGGGTCGGGGCCCGGCCGCCGAGGACCCGCCGCCACTCCGCCACGAGCTTCTCTTCCACCCGCGGGTGCCGGGCCAGGAGTACCCAGCTCCACGACAGCGTCAGGGCCGTCGTCTCGTGCCCGGCGAGGTAGAGCGTCATCGCCTCGTCGCGCAGCTGCCGGTCGGTCATCCGCGTCCCGTCCTCGTCCTGGGCCGCGACCAGACGGGAGAGCAGGTCGTCGCCGGGCTCCTTCCGGGCCCGGCCGGCGGCGATGAACCCGTCGACCACCCGGTTCAGGGACGCGACCGCCCGCTTCAGCCGGAGGTTCCTCGGGGTCGGCAGCCAGGACGGGAGCCGGATCAGGGACCGGAACCGGGCGCTCATCAGGTCGAACGCCTGGCGGAGGGTGTTGACGAACGTCTCGCGGTCTTCCTGGTCGTCGAGGCCGAACAGGGTCTTCAGCGCGATCGCGCTGGTCAGCCCGCTGAACTCGAAGTGGACGTCGACCAGCTCCCCCGGCCGCCAGCCGGCGAGCATCCGGCGGGTGAGCTCGCCCATCACCGGGGCGTAGGAGAGGACGCGGCTCTTGAGGAACGCCGGCTGGGCCAGCCGCCGCTGGCGGAGCCAGAAGTCGCCCTCGCTGGTGACCAGCCCGTTTCCGAGGACCGGCTTGTACATCCGGGCCCCGAAGTGCTTGATGTAGTGTTTGGCGTCCGTGACCAGGACCTGTTCGATCAGGTCCGGGTGGCTCGCGAGGAACATCCGCCGGGGGCCGAACCGGAAGCTCGCGAGGTCGCCGTGGGTGCGGGCGACGTCGAGGAAGAAGCCGAGCCGGCGGGTCATGAACTGGCGGAGGTTCCCGCCGATGAGCGTGCCCTTCGGGCCGGGCGGGAGCGCGTTCGACGGCGGCATGCGGCGGCGTCCTGCGGGCGGTGACGGGGCAGCTCTCAGTCTAGCAGCCTCCCCGCAACCCGGCGCGGCCGGCCGGTCCGGCCGCCTTCCCCGGCCGAACCCACCCCCGTTGCTCTCGTGCCCTGTATTGTCCTACACTGGAAGGACACAGCTGCGCCGCACCCGAGGGTTCCCCGCCGTGTCCACCCCGTTGCTGCTCGAGTTGTACGACCGCCTCCCCCCGCTTCACCCCGGTGACGACGAGGAACTGTGGGCGGCCGGGGCCCGCGACGCCATGCGCGATTTCCGGACCGCGATGAAGGAGCGGTACACGGAGGGCACCCTCGCCCGGCTGCTGCGGGCGCAGAACGAGCGGACCCGCCGGGCCGCCGTCCTGGCCCTCGGGCTGGTCGGCACGATGCAGTCGAACGCGGCCGTCGCCGGGATGCTCCGGGACGAGGACCCGCTCGTCCAGCGGTTCGCGTCCGACGCCCTCTGGGAGATCTGGTTCCGGGGCGGCACCACCGACCAGAACTGGAGCCTGCAGCAGGCGGTCCGCAAGGACGACCGGGCCGCCCTCGACGACCTGATCGCCCGCGCGCCGGAGTTCGCCGAGGTGTACAACCAACGGGCGATCTGGTTCTTCAAGCGGGGCGAGTTCTCCCGGGCGGTCGCGGACTGCGAGGTGGCCCTGCGGCTCAACCCGTTCCACTTCGGGGCGGCGGCCGGGCTCGGCCAGTGCTACCTGAAGATGAAGAAGACGCGGTCGGCCCTGCGGGCGTTCCGCCAGGCGGTCGAGATCAACCCGACCTTCGACCACCTCAACGACACCATCCGGGCGCTCGAAGAGGCCCTCGACAACGGCTCCCGGGACGGCGAGTAGGCGAGAAGGGAGAAGGGATCGAGGCAACCCCCCGCCCCCCCGTGGATTTCGTGCCCGATGTGCTTCGTCTTTTGATCTCTTCTCTACCCCCTCGGCCCCTCTCCCCTATCCCCTACTCCAGACCGCCCCGCTAGCATGAACCCGTGCCACTGGGGTTCCTGCGGGTCGGGGTCACTGCATGCCGCTCCTTGCCGTCGATTTCGCCACCGTCGGCGCAGCCGTCGCCCTGGCCCTCCTCGGGCTGATCACCGCCGGGGTGGTGGTCAGCTACTTTTCCGGGGTCGTCCCGACCGTCAACCGGCATCTCGGGCGGCCGTGGAACCGGGCCACCGTCCTCACCCGCCCGGTGTTGAACTGGGAACGGGTGAACCTGTTTCTCGCGCTCGAAGCCCTGCGGGCCGAGACCCCGGACGCCCGCCCGGTGATCGGGCTGGGGTACTTCAATGAGCTGACCCCGGCCCTGTCGGCGAATGCGTCCCGCAACACGCCCCTGGAATTCACCGTCCGCCCGACGTCGCTCCTCGGAACCACCAAGGTCGTGGCCGCCGGGCTGTACCTGCTCCGCCCGCCGGGCCTGCCGCCGTTCGGGGCCATGCTCTCCCGGACCGCGCTCGACGTGATCGCCCCGACCGCCGAGGAGGCCCAGCGGGCCCTCGACCGGGTGCTCGCCGAGGCCCGGGCGCGGAACGTCTTCCGCGGGCAGGTGTTGGTGGTCGAGCAGGCCGGGTTCGCCGGGCCGAACGCCGAGCCCGACTTCCAGATCCACTTCCACGACCTGCCGAAGGTGGGCCGCGAACAGATCATCCTCCCGGACGAGGTGTTGAAGGTCGTCGAGCGGAACGTGATCGGGCTGCTTACCCACGCCGAGACGCTCCGCAAGGCCGGCCGGAGCACCCGCCACGGGGTCCTGTTCCACGGCCCCCCGGGGGTCGGCAAGACGCTGGTGACCAAGTACCTCGCCCGGGCGTGCCCGGACTACACGGTCATCCTGCTCACCGGCCGCCAGCTCAAGCTGGTCCGCGAGTCGTGCGTGCTGGCCCGGCTGCTCCAGCCGGCGCTCGTGGTGATCGAGGACGTGGACCTGATCGCCGTCGACCGCGAACAGAGCCTCGACACCACGCTGCTGCACGACCTGATGGACGAGATGGACGGGCTCGGGACGAAGGCGAACGTGATCTTCCTGTTGACCACGAACCGCCCCCGGATGCTGGAAAAAGCGCTCGCCGCCCGGCCGGGCCGGGTGGACCAGGCGGTGTACTTCCCGCTCCCGGACCGCGACTGCCGCCGCCGGCTGTTCGAACACTTCACGCGCGGCCTCGACCTGTCCGGGGTGGACGCCGACCCGCTCCTGGACCGGACCGAAGGGGCGAGCCCGGCGTTCATCGAGGAGCTGTTCCGGAAGGCCGCCCTGATGGCCGCGGAGCGGGGCGAACGCACCGACCCCCTGAAGCTCACGACGGCCGACTTCGAGGCGGCGGTGCGGGAATTGGTGGAGTTCGGCGGGGCACTGACCCAGCACCTGCTCGGGTACCGGAACGACCCGGACGCGGGTAGCCGCGGGATGGGGTTCGACCCGGGGTGACCTTCCGCCCGCCCGCCCGGCGCGGCGGGCATCGATCCGGACGCGGTGTAGCAGCCGGGAGGCTCGTCGCGGGGCAGCCGCGACCCGCGCTGGTCGAGGCCCGGACCGCCTCCTATTGGTGAAACAAGGACTCCTCGACTCGCGCCCGAGACGCCCGATGGGCTCACCGACCGCACCCGCGGCCGACCCGGCTTCCGCGCCCACGTTCCGGATCATCACCGCCCTGTCGCACGGTTACGGCGGCGCCGTCGGGGTCCGGCTGTGGACCGGCGAGACCACGGCGCTCGGCATCTCGTCCCCCCCGTTCACACTCGTCCTGAAGCACCCGGGCGCCCTCCGGGCGATGTTCTGGCCGTTCGACCGGGTCGGGCTCGGAGAGGCGTACGTCTTCGACGATTTCGACATCGAAGGCGACATGTTCGCCTTCACCGACTGGCTCCGTCACATCGTACTCGCGGAGAAGCGGGGCCTGGTCGACAAGCTCCGCCTGCTCTGGGCGCTGAAAAAGCTCCCGAACCGGAAGAACCCGCGGGACGTGTCGAAGGCCGGCCGACCGACCGGGGGCGACCACAGTTAAGGCCCGCGACCGCGAGGTGGTCGCGTACACCTGCGACCTGCCAGGCGGGTTCTACCACCTGTTCCTCGACAAGAACCTGCAGTACACCTGCGGGTACTTCGCCCGCCCGGACGAGGACTTCGACGCCGCCCAGGGGCGGAAGATGGACGACATCTGCCGGAAGCTCCGGCTGAAGCCGGGCGACCGGTTTGTGGATTTCGGGTGCGGATGGGGCGGGCTCCTCGTCTATGCGGCAAAACACTATGGGGTCGAGGCGGTGGGCGTTACCCTCTCCGGCGCGCAGGCGAAGAGGGCCGAACGGACGGTCGCGGAGGCGGGGCTCGCGGGCCGGGCGCGAATCGTCCTGAGCGACTACCGGGACTTCCGCGCGCAGGAGGCGTTCGACGCTGGTGCAGGAGAGCGCGGCCCTGGCCGGGCTGGAAATCCGGGACGTGGAGAACCTGCGGGAACACTACGTCCTCACGCTGGAGAACTGGGCGCGGCGGCTGGAAGCGAACCGCGACCGGGTGTTGTCTCTGGTCGGCGAGGTGAGCTACCGCGTCTTCCGCATCTACATGCGGGCGCGACCCTCGGATTCCGGTACGGGACCTACGGGCTGAACCAGTGCCTGGTGGTGAGACCCGACGGCGGCCGGGCCGGGTTACCGCTGACCCGGGCGGACTGGTACCGGTGAGCACCGGCCGAAACGGCGCCCGGTCGGGAATCCGGGGCCGGCGAAATCGGTATTACTAAAATTCGTGTGAGCCACCCGACCGCTCGCCCCTCAGGGCCCCGGATCGTACCCGCCGCGTGAGCGGGATGGGGCCGCCGGCACGATGATCGTGTCACCCGGCAAAGGGGACGGACGCCCCGCCCACCCCGAGCTAAATCTACCCATGTCCGCAACCGTGCCCGACGGCCCCGCGCTCAACAAAGAGATCTGGAAGATTTACCGCGAGTTCTTCGACCTCGCCGAGCGCCGCCGGCGGTGGTCGCTCGAGCGCGACATCCCCTGGGACCAGTGCAACCCGAACACGTCCCGGGCGGTCGCCGACGTCGTCGAGTCGTTCTGCGCGGTCGAGCTGTTCCTGCCCGACTACGTCGGGAAAGCCCTGCCGATGACCCGGGGCATCCGGGGCCGGGCGTGGTTCCTGGCCAACTGGGGGTACGAGGAGTCGAAGCACTCGCTCGTCCTGCAGGAATGGCTGGTCCGGTCCGGTGCCCGGACCGAAGCCCAGATCGAGGAGATCTCGAACTGGGCGGTGGTCGGCGAGTGGCACCTCCCGGCCGACGACGTCCGCGGGATGACGTGCTACACGATGTGCCAGGAGCTGGCCACCTGGCTGCACTACCGGAACCTCCGCCGGATCGTCGGGGAGACCGACCCGGCCCTGAACAAGATCCTGGCGCTGGTGAGCATTGATGAGCGGGCCCACTACGACTTCTACTTGAAGGTGATGAAGCTGCACCTGGAGGACGACCGGGCCGGGACGCTCGAACAGCTCAAGCGGGTGCTGAACGGGTTCTCGATGCCGGCCACCCACCTGCTCGCCGACAGCGCGAAGCGGGCGGCGGCGGTGCGGAGCCTGAACATCTTCAACGAGAACCTGTTCTACGCGGACGTGCTGGTGCCGATCATGGACGCCCTCGGGATCGAAAAGGCCGAGCTTCGCAACCGGGCGATGCAGAAGAAAAGCCTGCCCGCCCCGACTCCGTGACCCGATGACGATCGTGTTGGACCCGTGAGCGGGGGCCTGTGCCCCCGCTCGCGTTTTTGGGGTCGCGGTTGAAACCGGAAGGCGTTTTCGGTTGCCCCCTGGGAATAGTTCGTCCCGGGGGTCGTGCGATGAAGGTGGTTATTCCCGGCGGGAGCGGGCAGGTCGGGGCGATCGTCGCCCGCCACTTCCACGCCGGCGGGCACGAGGTCGTCGTCCTCAGCCGGTCGCCGGCTTCGGCCGCGTGGCGGGTCGTGCCGTGGGACGCGGTGACCGTCGGCCCGTGGGCGGCGGAACTCGACGGCGCCGACGTCGTCATCAACCTCGCCGGGCGGAGCGTGAACTGCCGGTACACCGCCGCCAACCGCCGGGCGATCCTCGACTCCCGCGTCGAGTCCACCCGGGCCGTCGGCCGGGCGATCGTCCGCGCCGCCCGCCCGCCGCGGGTGTGGCTCCAGGCGGGTACCGCGACCATCTACGCCCACTCGCTCGACGCGCCCAATGACGAGGACACCGGCGCCGTCGGGGGCTCGGAGCCCGACGCGCCGGACACCTGGAAATTCAGTATCGACGTGGCAACGGCGTGGGAACGGGCTCTGGCCGAAGCCGAAACGCCGGGCACACGAAAGGTGTCGCTGCGGGCGGCGATGACGATGAGCCCGGGTCACGGCGGGGTGTTCGACGTCCTGCTCCGGCTGGTCCGGTGGGGGCTCGGCGGGCGGGCCGGCGACGGCCGGCAGTACGTCTCCTGGGTCCACGACCGCGACTTCGTCCGCGCGGTGTCGTGGCTGATCGACCACGCGGACCTGGCCGGCCCCGTAAACATCTGCGCCCCGAACCCGCTCCCGAACGCGGAGTTCATGCGGGCCTTGCGGGGCGCGTGGGGCGTCCGGTTCGGGCTCCCGGCGGCGCGGTGGATGCTCGAACCCGGGACCTGGGCGCTGCGGACGGAGACGGAACTCGTCCTGAAGAGCCGGCGGGTGGTGCCGGGCCGGCTGTTGCGAAGCGGGTTCGCCTTCGACTTCCCGACGTGGCCCGAGGCCGCCGGCGACCTGTGCCGCCGGTGGCGCGACCGCCGGGCCGAGTAACACCGCCACCGAGGGACGGGCAGGGCCTGCCCGTGTTCGGGCGGCCGACGGCCGGACTCACCGGGAACGAAGCCCCGACCACCCACGCCTGTCCCCTCCGCCGCCCCCGGTTCCGGTATATCTTCTTGCGGATTCCGTCAGGGTGGCGGACAATCACTCCGCCCACCCCCTGGTGTAGAAACCTCAATGCCCTCATCCGTTCGCACGCATCTCGGTCGGACCGCCCCCCTCCTACTGCTCGTCGTGGCCGCCACGGGTGTGCCCGAAGCGAAGTCGTTCCGGGTCGCCCCGACGGACGATCCGGCGCTGGTCCCGTGGCCGCGGACCGTCACGGTCGGCGGGGGTGAGATGCCGCTCACCGCCGGGAGCCGGGTCGTCGCCGGGGACGCCAAGCTGATCCCGCTGGCCCGGATCCTCGCGGGCGAGATCGAGCGGGCCACCGGACTGCCACTGGTCCCGGCGGGCGGACCGGCTGCCGACGGCGACATCGAACTCGCGTTCGACCCCGCCCTGACGGGCGAAGCGTACTCGCTGACCGTGGCCGCCCGCGCGGCCGTCCGGGGCGGGGATTATGACGCGGTCGCGCAGGGCACCGTCACCCTTCTGCAAGCTCTCCGGAACGTGGACGGCCGGGTGCACCTCCCCCGGCTGAAGGTCGAGGACCGGCCGACCTTCACCTACCGCGGGGCCATGCTCGACGTGGCCCGCAAACCGCACTCGATCGCCACCCTCAAACAGTGCGTCGAGGTTTGCCGGTTCTACAAGATTCGCTACCTCCAGCTCCACATGACCGACGAGAACGCCTGGACCTTCCCGTCGACCGCGTTCCCGAAGCTCGGGTCCGAGAACTTCGCCTGGGCCGGGGGGGAGAAACCCACCGTCTACAAGCTCGACGAGCTGAGGGAGCTGGTCGCCTACGCCGACGCCCGGGGGGTGACACTGGTCCCCGAACTGGAAGTGCCCGGCCACAGCGGCCACCTCCGGGGCACGCTGCCGGAGGTGTTCGGATATACCGACGCCGCCGGCAAGACGGTCACCCTGGGCGTCGTGAACATCGTCCGGGAGGAAGCCTTCCAGGCCCTCGACACGCTGGCCGGTGAGGCGGCCGCGATCTTCCGGTCGTCGCCGTTCATCCATTTCGGGTGCGACGAGGCGTCGCTCGGCGGGGTGGCGGAGATGCCCGAGGTCAAGGCGTTCATGGCCCGGCACAAGCTCGACTCGGCGGACGCGGTGTTCAACGCGTTCGTGAACCGGCTGCACGCGATCGGGAAGAAGCACGGGAAGCGGGTGATCGTCTGGGAGGGCGCGCCGCTTCACCCGGCCGCCCCGCCGAAGGACCTCGTCGTGATGCCGTGGGTGGGCGGCAGTACCCTCGCCGAGAGATTGGTGAAGGACGGGTACGGGGTGGTGAACGCCCCGTGGGGGGTGAAGGGGCCGCAGTTCGACCCGTTCCTCGTGAACGGCGCGCGGGTCCTACCCGGGGAGCCGGCCCTCCTCGGGGCGACGCTCCTCCTCTGGCAACAGCCGCAGGACGCGGCGGTCCCGTTCCTCCGCCAGATCGGGGGCCTCCGGGCCGAGCCGACGTACAACCCCGACACCGGCCGGGGTCTGCCGGACCTCGTCCGGAGACTCCGGGCGACCGACCCTCTCCTCGACCGCCTCCTCGCCGGGTGTACCGTCCGCACGGCCGGGGCGTTCGAGTCGGCGGACGCGGCCCGGCTGGACGTGCGGTTCACCGACCCCGTCCGGGCGACCCTGGACACCGCCCTCCGAGCCGGGGCCGTGCGCTACACCCTCGACGGGGGCGAGCCGACCGCGACCTCCCGGGCGTATACCGCCCCCATCCCGTTCACCCGCTCGGCCACCCTGAAGGCCCGCTGGTTTTCCGCGGCCGGCGTCCCCGGGCCGTTCCCCCTGGTGCGGGAGGTCCGCCGGCTGCCGACCGTCCGGCACGCCGCCGTCGGGGCGGCGGTCACGTTCACTCCCACCCAGCCCGGCTACTACGGCCCCGGCCCGAAGGGGCTGACCGACGGCCTGCACGCCGAGGGGGACGAGGCGGCGTCGGCCGGGTGGGTCGGGTGGGAACGGGGCGGCGAGCCGGTCCGGGTCGTGGTCGACCTCGGGCAAGCGGTGAAGGTCCGGAGCCTCGCCGGGCACTTCCTGCGGGCCGGGGGCGGGATCGACGTGCCGGACACGGTGAGCTTCGAACTCTCGGCAGACGGGAAGGAGTACACGCCGGCGGGCCGGGTGGGGCACAAGACCGGCCTGCTCCGGGGGGGCTGGTTCGTCGCGGACGTCCCGGACACGTCCGCCCGGTTCGTCCGGCTGACCGCGACCGCGGGCGGGGACTGGACGTTCCTCGACGAGGTGGCAGTGAACCCGGTCTTTCCCGGCCCGGACCTCAGGCACGCGGCCCTCGGCCGACCGGTCGTGCTCGCGCACCCGCCGGCGGACGTTTATTCCGCGCCGGGGGTCGGCGGGCTGACGGACGGGGTGGTCGGGCGGTCGCCGGACTTCCTCAACCCACAGTGGCTCGGGGTCGAGGGGAAGAACATCGACGCCACGATCGACCTGGGCCGGGTGATCGAGGTGCGGGAGGTGGGGGCGAACTTTCTCCAATACGTCGGGGCGGGGATCCAGATCCCGGGGGTGGTGGACGTGTTCGTGTCCGAAGACGGGAAGGCGTTCGCCCGGGCGGGTACGATCAAGCACGCCGCGAACAACCGGGCGGCGTACATCGAGACCCTCCGGCTCGACCTCGCCGGGGTCAAGGCCCGGTTCGTCCGGGTGGTCGCCCACACGAACGGGCAGTGGTTGTTCGCGGACGAACTGTTCGTGAACCGGGACAGGTCCGGAGAGTAAGGACGGCCGGCCCCCGGGCCGGATTTGCGAGGGGGCGAGTGACGGCCCGCGGACGCCCGGAGACCCGCCGGATTCCCCCCGATTTGCTTGACTATTCGCGGAGGCCCGAGCGCAAGAAGTGTCACCCCGAGCGCTTCCCTTATAAAACCCGAAGCACCTCGGGATCGCCCTTCGCCTTCGAAGTCGCACCATGAGTCGATTATTCAGCAGGACCGCGGCGCTTTCTTTTGCGGCCGCCCTGACCGCCGGTCCGATGCCTGCCGCCCAGGACACTCCACCCGCGCCCCCGGACGGCGCTTCCGTCCAGGCCCGGGGACCGGTTCATGAAGCGTTCGCCCGGCCGGCCGACGGGCCGGCCCGCGGGCCTATCGTGACCACGGAGCCGCCCGCCCCCATCAAGGAAGTGCCCCCGGACCAGCGGCCCGACGTCGAAGGAGTGCAGTGGATCCCCGGGTACTGGGCGTGGGACGACGAGGGGAAGGACTACCTGTGGGTCAGCGGCTGCTGGCGGGTGCCGCCGCCGGGCCGTCAGTGGGTTGCCGGGAACTGGGGCCGCGTCGACGGCGGCTGGCGGTGGATGACCGGCTTCTGGTCCGCCGCCGGGGTGAACGCCCCACAGCCCGTCGCCGACACCCCGCCCGCCTCTCTGGAAGCCGGGCCCTCGACGCCCCCGCCGGACGACGACGGCTACTACATCCCCGGTCAGTGGCTCTTCCGGAACGGCGAATGGGTCTGGCAACCCGGGTCGTGGGTCCAGAACCAGGCCGACATGGTGTACGTCCCGCCGACCTACCTGCCGGCCCAGACCGGGTCGCTGTACGTCCCCGGCTACTGGGATTACCCGCTCCAGAACCGCGGGCTGCTGTTCGCGCCGGTCGGCTTCGGCGGCACGCCCTGGCTCGGCAACCCCGGGTGGGCGTACCGGCCGGGGTACACGGTCGGGCTCGGCGGCCTGCTCGGCTCGCTGTTCGCCCGGCCGGGGTATGGCAGCTACTACTTCGGGAATTATTTCGGTCGGCCGTACCAGGGGCTCGGGTATCTCCCGTGGACGGCCTACGGCCGCCGCGGGTACGACCCGCTGCTCAATTACTACCGGTGGGCGAACCGCGGTAACCCGGGGTGGTACGGCGGCCTGGCCGGGCTGTACACCGGCCGGTTGAACGGCTCACTCCCGGTCCCGGCGGTCGCGTTCTCCCATCACGCCCCGGCGGTCCCCGCGCTTGCCCCGACCCTGATCGCCCAGCACACGGTACCCTTCGGCCGAGGGATGAGCGTGACCCCGGTAAACTCGCTGCGGACGGTCCACCCGCTGACCCAGACAAATCACGTCCGTCTCACGGGCGTGAACCCGGGCGAGCTGGCCGGTCGGCCGGCGTTCCAGACCCGGCAGTCGTTCGCGAGCCCGGGTGGTGGGGGTCCGGTCGCCGGGGCGGTCCTACCGGGGCCGGGCCGGGTCGGGCCGAGTGTGGGCGTGGGTTCCTCCTTCCCGGCCGCGGTCTCACCGGGCGGAGGTATGCGGTTGGTCTCGCCGGCGCCGCTCGCTTCGGGGTATGGGGGATCGCTCCCGGGGTCGGCCTGGCGGCCCTCGACCCCGGGGACCGTTGCACCGGCGATCCATTACGCACCTGCGGGACACAGCGGCTATCCGTACCACGCCACCCCCGGGTACCACGGAGGGTACGTTCATCCGGTCGGGCCGGTCTATCACCCGGGCCCGGTCCATCATGCCGCTCCGGTCCACTACTCCAGTCCGGTCCATCATGCCGGTCCGTCCTTCCACGGCGGAGGCGGACACGGTGGAGGCATGCATGGAGGAGGCGGACACGGCGGAGGCGGGCACGGCGGCGGGCGCCACCGCTGAGTCTGAACGGCTTCGCCTGTTGAACCGTCGATCCCTGTTGACACTATTGCGGCACCTCGACCGACCGGCCCGGAGACCCCCGGGCCGGTTCCGTTTATGTCAACCGTGCGATCCTCCCGGGCCGCGCGCCGGCGCGGGTTCTCGCCCGGTCGTGCCCGAACCCGTGTGCGGAAGGACGTGTCCAGAGAGGAGTAGGTCGAGGACGCCGCAGCCCCGAGCGACAGGTGTGGGAATGGCCAAGCAAGTGTTTTACCGGCAGTGCCGTCTGGTCAAGCGGACCGCGACCGGGGAAGTGCAACAGGTGTCGTGGATCCCCGACCGGTACGCGGTGGCCGGGAAGGTGGTGAAGCTCCGCGACGACGACGGGGTCTGGGACGACGGCTGGGTCGTGCGGTCCGCCGGGACGAACCGGCTGGCCGCCGACCAGCTCCCCGATTTCCACCAGATGAGCAAGGCCCACTTGCGGGCCAGCGGAGACTTGGAGTAATGCGGTGTGCGGAATTCAGGATAGGGACCCGACGGAAACGCCACCTCGCGACGGCCGGTTTTCATTCCGCAATCCGAGTTCCGCATTTCTTCGACGTTACCCCGCCGGCTTCAGGTCCGAGGTCGCCGGCCCGTGCATCAATTTACCCTCGGCGGAGTAACGCGACCCGTGGCACGGGCAGTCCCACGTCTGCTCGCCCGGGTTCCACCGCACGAGACACCCCATGTGCCGGCACACCGCCGAGAGCGTGTGCGTCTTCCCCCTGTTGTCCTTGTACACGGCCAGCTTCGTGAGCCCACTCCGGACCACCGCCCCGTGCCCCGGCGGGATCTGGTCGGCCGACTTCACGTCCCCGCCGGTCAGCCAGTCGGCATACTGGGCGGCCAGGTTCAGGTTCTCCTGGAATAGGGTTGCCGCCGCCCCGGGCATCCACCGCGATGGGGAATAAAGTCCGGCGAGGGGGTTCGGCCGGTGCTGGACGAGGTCGGCCACCAACCTGGCCCCGAGCGTCCCGTGCGTCATCCCCATCCCGGAGTCACCGGTGATGACGTAGACGTTATCCCCGCCCCCCGGGGCCAGCCCGATCAGCCCGAGCCCGTCCGGGGTTTCGAACACCTGCCCGGACCACCGGTACGGGATCTTCCCGAGCCCCGGGACCCGCTCCTTCGCCCACGCTTCGAGCCGCCCCCACCGCGCGTCCGTGTCGGCCGCCTGTCCCGTCTTGTGGTCCTCCCCGCCGACGATCAGGTAGTCGAACGAGGCGTCCGGGCCGCCCGGCTGGAGCCGGACGTAGTGGTACGGGTCTTCCGTGTCCCAGTAGAGGGCGTACGGCAGCGTGCCCCTGGGGACCTCGGCCGCGAGCGCGTAGGTGAGGTACGCGGCGACCTTGGCGTGGAGCGTCGTCCCGACCGCAAATGGGGCGTTGGTCGCGACCACGACGGCCCCGGCCGCGACCACGTTCCGGGCCTTCGTTTCGACCTCGCACGGCGACCCGCCGCGGACCTTCGTGACGAGCGTGTCGGTGTGGATCACCCCGCCCAGCTTGCGGATCCGCCCGGCGATCTCGGTCAGGTACTTGAGCGGGTGGAACTGCCCCTGGTCGGGGAACCGGAGGGCCGGCCCGGGGGCCCGACGCGGGAATGGGACCCGGTCCACCTTTTCGAAGGGGAGGCCGAGCCGGCAGAGGGCGTCTTCTTCCTTGGCGAGCGTGTCCGGGCCGTCGGCCCCGGGGAACAGGTAGCCGTCCACCCGCTTGTAGTCGCAGTCGATCCCCTCGCGCCGGACGATCTCACCGATCAGGTCGACGGCCGCCCGGTGACTGGCCGCCGCGGCCCGTGCCGCGTCGGCCCCGCGGACCGACTCGACGTGCGCGAACCGGTCGTCGATCACCCACGCCAGGTGGGCGGTGGTGGCCGCGGTCTCGGCCCCGGCGACCGCCGGCTTAGACTCCAACACGACGACGGATTTCCCCTCCCGGGCCAGCAGGTAAGCGGTGGTCAGGCCGGCGATCCCGCCGCCGACCACGCACACGTCGTAACGGCTGTTCCCGGCGAGCGGGGTGGCGGACCGGGTCGGGTCCGGGTACTCCCAGACGGAGGTGGTGCTGTGTGTCACGTGTGGGTCTCGGTGCGGGGAACGAAACCGGCCGCCGGGTCGGCCCGGCGGCCGGAATGTGGAGCATCTCGTGTGCCGTAAGCCCGGTGTGTCGCCGCCCGATGGGCCCGGGCGGCCGTCACGAACCCGAGCCCTTTCGCAAGATCCCACTGTCCCCGCCGCCGTTCCCGTCCGGGGGCAGTTCCACGATCTCCAGCCAGTACCTGCCGAGGGCCTTGATCACCTCGACCATCCGATCGAAGGTGACGGGCTTGGTGATGTAGCTGGCGGCGGACAGGTCGTAGCTCCGGACCACGTCCTCCTCGGCCTTGCTGGTGGTCATGACCACCACCCGGATGCCCCGGAATCGTGGGTCCGCCCGGATCTCCCGGAGGGCCTCCCGGCCGTCCATCCGGGGCATGTTCAGGTCGAGCAGGATGACCCCCGGCCACGGGCTGGTGGCCGGGTCGGTGTACTTCCCCCGGCGGTGCAGGTAGTCGAGCAGTTCTTCCCCGTCCTCCACGAACCGGAGGTCGTTCGCCAGCCGGCTCTCGGCGAACGCCTCGGCCGTCAGGGCCCGGTCGTCCGGGTCGTCGTCCGCCATCAGGATCGTGATCGGTTTTCCTTCCTTTGCCATGACTTCACCCGGGGTCCGTGGTGTCGTTGGTCGCGCCCGCGGGCGCGACGTGGCGGGCGGGCAGCAGGAGTATGAATTCGGCCCCGCGCCCCGGTTCACTCCGGGCAGTAATCGTGCCGCCGTGGCGGTCGGCGATTTTCTTGCAGATGGCGAGCCCGACCCCGGTCCCCTCGTACTCGCCCCGCCCGTGCAGCCGCTGGAACACCTGGAAAATGCGGTCCAGGTATTTCTCGTCGAACCCGATCCCGTTGTCCGCCACCGTCACCCGGCAGACCGGCGACCCGGGCAGCCCGTCGGGCCCGCCGTCGCCGTCGAACAGCTCGCCCCGTACCCGGATGACGGGCTGCACGTCCGGGCGGGCGAACTTCAACGCATTCCCGATGAGGTTCTGGAACAGCTGCCGCATCTGGGTCGGGTCCGCGTCGATGACCGGGAGCGGGCCGACCGCCACGTCCGCCCCGGCCCGCTCGATGCGGACGGCGAGGTCGTCGATCACGTCCGCCAGGACGGCGGTCAGGTCGGTGCGGGCGAACGGCCGGGCCTGGGTAATCACCCGGCTGAACGTGAGCAGGTCGTCGATCAACTTACTCATCCGGCCGGCGGACGACAGCATCCGGTCCAGGTATTCCCGCCCCTGGTCGGGCAGCTGGTCCCGGCACCGGTCCCGGAGGCGGTCGCCGAAGGCCTGGATTTTCCGCAGCGGCTCCTGCAGGTCGTGGCTGGCGATGTAGGCGAACTGTTCGAGTTCCTGGTTGCTCCGGCGGAGCTCGGCGGTCCGCTCGCGGACCAGATGTTCCAGGGTCTGGGCCTCCCGCTTCTGGGCGTCAATGTCGGTGTTCGTCCCGACCCATTTGAACACCGCCCCGTCCGCCCCGCGGGCCGGGACCGCCCGGGTCTTGAACCACCGGTACACCCCGTCCGCCCCGCGGATGCGGAACTCGCTATCGAAGTCGGCCCCGGCCGCCACGGCCTTCGCCCAGTCGGCGGCCAGCCCGTCCCGGTCGTCCGGGTGGACGGACACGGTCCACCGCGTCCCGAGCTGGTCCGCGGCCGGCACCCCGGTGTACTCGGCCCACTGCCGGCTCAGGTAGTCGCACGCCCCGGCCGGGGTGCACGTCCAGACCAGCTGGGGGATGGTCTCGGCCAGGGTCCGGAACCGCTCCTCGCTCTCCCGGACGGCGGCGACCGCCCGCTGGTGGCTGATCCAGTGGGCGATCCCGGACGCCAGGGGGGCGAGGTCGGTGAGCACCGCGTCCGTCAGGGGGTGGCGGGCGAACACCGCCAGGACGCCGACCACCCGGCCCTCGGCCGACAGCGGGTATCCGGCGAAGGCGACTATCCCCTCCCGCCGGGCCCACCCGGGGTCGCTCACGCCCGGGTCGGTCTGCACGTCGTTGGTCAGGTAGAGCTGGCGGGTGGCGGCGATCCGGCCGATTTTGAATTCGCCCACCTTCACCCGGGCGTGGGGGCCGTTGAGGTGGGTATACAGCCCGGCACTGGCCTGGAGTTCCAGCTCCGCCCCCGAGTCGGCGAGTGTCCAGACCCGGGCGAACGCCACGCCCAGATGTCGGACCAGGAGTTCCACGCACTCCTGCAACACCACCCGGACCGGCTCCGCGGTGGCGAAGCGGGCGGTGATGTCGGCCCGGAGGGCCGCGAGCCGGACCCGTTCGGCGAGCCCCTCCTCCGCCCTCCGCCGGTCGGTGATGTCCCGGAGATAACTGGTGAACGTCACCCGCCCGCCGGTGCGGATCGGGGTGATGGCGACCTCGGCGGGGAACTCGGTCCCGTCCCGGCGGACGGCCGTCAGTTCGACCCGCCGGTTTAGCACCTGCCCTTCGCCGGTGACCAGGTACTGGGTCAGCCCCCGGCGGTGGTCGGCTCGCATCGCGGGGGGGACGATCAGGGCGGCCATCTCCCGGCCGAGCACTTCTTCCCGGGCGTACCCGAACGTCTGTTCGGCCGCCGGGTTAAACTCGATCACCCGGCCCTGCTCGTCGATCGTAACGACGCAGTCCAGGGCCGTCTCGAACATCGCCGTCTTACGGGCCTCGCTCTCCTTCAGGCCCTCTACGGCTTCCTTCCGGTCGGAGATGTCTATGCACAGGCCGCTGAACCCGGCGATCTCCCCGCCCTCGGCGAACCGTGGGGTCCCCCGGGCCAGGACCCAGCGGTAGGCCCCGTCGTGGCGGCGGAGGCGGTATTCCAGCTCGAACGGCCGGCGGCCCTCGAACGCGGCCGTGTACGCCGCCCGGTACGTGTCGCGGTCGTCGGGGTGGACGCACGCCGCCCACTCGTCTCCCGGCTGGTCCTCCAGCGGCCGGCCGGTGAACTCCAGCCAGGTCCGGTTGAAGTACGTCCGCCCGCGGTCCGCGCCGGACACCCAGATCATCACCGGGACCGAATCGGCCATGCTCCGGAACCGCCCCTCACTCTCCCGCAGGGCGTGCTCGACCTTCTCCCGGCGGGCGATCTCGGCCTCCAGTTCGGCCTGCCGGCCGCGGGCCTCGGCCAGCGCCCGTTTGGCCCGGTCGGCGGCGGCCCACTGGGCCCCTCCGAGCAGGGCGCAGGCCAACCCGATGAACACGAACAGGCCGAACCCGACCTGGTTCGACAGGCCCTCGACCGCCCACTCCCCCCGGGGCTGGACGAACCAGTACCGGGTGGCCACTGCCAGGACCCCCGCGGCAAGGACGGCCGGTCCGAACCCGGCCTCCCAGGCGACGAAAATGATCGCGAGCAGGGGGACGACGTACGGGTGGTCGTTCCCCAGGATCGGGTCGAGGAGCCGGCGGACGAGGACCGCCAGGACGATCGCCAGGACCGCCACCATGTACCCCCGGATCTCCGCCGGCGGCCGGTCGGCGAGCTGCCGCCGGGTTGAGGGGGGATCCGCCGCCCGGCCCGCCGGGGCTATCAGTTCGAGGATCTTCGGGACGGCCGGGACGAGGGCCAAGACGGTCACCCAGGAGACCACGGCGGCCACCAGCTTGACCATCCCGGACAGGTTGTGGAACGGGTGGTAGTAGGTCAGGACGGCGAGGAAGTGGGTGAACCCGCACGCCAGGACGGACGCCGCGAGCAGCACGAACAGCCGCGAGAACGGCAGATCCTGCCGCCGCCGGACGAAGTACAGGAGGACGAGCGGGATGGACAGGAATGCGAGCCAGATGAACAGATCCGACCCGACGTGCAGCCAGACCAGCCCGGGTGTCCACTCCCCGCAGTCCTTCTGCGCGACGAACCCCCCCGTGCTGGTCAACCAGCCGAAAAACTCATTCATGTGCTCCCGCCCGGCGCACCCGTCTCGGTGTGGACCCGTGCCGGACCGTCCGGGCGGGTCTCCCGCCCTTGATTATGACGCATACCCGGCCGCGGGAAAATGGAGGGAGGAAATGACGGCCGGGCTCGCCCCGTCCCGGGCCTCACCGGGCGATGAGGATCTCCCCCCCACGGGCGGGCACGACCGGGAACACCCGGAACGACGGCCCGCACCCGACGACCGCCCCGCCGACCGCCGCGCCGATCGAGAGGAGCATGGCCACGAGCCCGCCCCAGGCCACGGCGACGGCCGCGTGCTCGGCCCGCCGCCGGGCCTCCGGGTCGTTGGCCGCGGCCCGAGCCCGGTCCGGGTTGAGCCCCTGCTTCGCGGCGTCGATCCGGTCCTGCGTCACCCCGGCCGCCCGGGCCATGTCTTCCCACGACCGCTGCTGGGCGACCGGCCCGTTCTGGGCGACGAGCGTCCCGCCGACCAGGGCGAAGTACCCGGCCTTGATGTTCATCCCGACCATCGCCAGGGAGGCCGCGGTCACCGTGGCCCAGGTCAGGACGCCGTAGAGCACCGCCTCCTGTCGGGTCTCCCCGGCGGTCAGCTGGGTCGTCACCCACCCGCCGAGGAACAGCGAGACGACAATCGTGACGACGGCGGCGGCGATCGCCCCGATCCCGAGCGCGTCCCCCCGGAGATCGGCCTCGGTCAAGGACAGCCCGACGGCCGCGAAGAAGAACGTGAGCACCAGGGAGCAGGCGAGGGCGATCACGGTCCCCCCGAGTAGCGCCCCCCAGCTCACCCGGCTGCGAACCCCCGCCACGTCCTCGACATGAACCGGTTGGGTCGTTTCGTGTGCCATGCCGTACCTCCTGTCGGGTGGACCTCCGGCCGCCACCCGCCGGTGTGACATTCCCGCCGCCGCAGCCGCCCGAAGCGCCGGACCGGAGACGGGTTGCCGGACTCCCCTCGTATTCGCACGCGGCGTGCCACTCGAACCCGGGCAGGGCCGCCGGGCGAAGGTGCCCGGCCCCTCGACAACGACTGCGGGCGGGTGGGACGGCACGTCTCCTCGCTCCCACGCTCGGCGCTATGCATTACCCACAACGTCACGTCGTGACGGGTATCTTTGGGTTTTTCCGGCCCTGAAGGGCCGGTTTGCTCGTGGCCCAGGTCTCCAGACCTGTGCTGGTACCCCTTCTGCTCCGAGGCCGGCGTCTTTCTCTCCTCGCCACGGTTCCCGACCGGGGTGCCTGCACAGGTCTCCAGACCTGTGCCACGGGGAGTCGGTCCCTTCGGACCTGTAAGAACAAGGGGCAGATCGTCCTGGGTCATGCGTAGCCCAGAGCGTGGGAACGAGGAAGAAAACGACTGCGGGGGCCAGATGGCCCCCGCGGTCCGCACCCGCCACCCGGAACGGGTGCTAAATTGGATCGACGGTTCTGCCGCGGAAAGCGTCCGCGATGAACGAGATCACGGCCAGGACCAGGAACACGAAGAACAGGATTTTGGCGGCGTCGAACGAGAAGTCGGCGATCAGACCGAACCCGAACAAGGCCGCGATCATTGCCACGATCAGGAACACGATGGCCAGGCGAAGCATGGTTGTTACCTCCGGTTTGTTCTCACGGTCGCGGGCGGTGGTTGGGGGTTGTTAGCCGCACGGCC
Source organism: Gemmataceae bacterium (assembly GCA_028288765.1). Classification (GTDB taxonomy): domain Bacteria; phylum Planctomycetota; class Planctomycetia; order Gemmatales; family Gemmataceae; genus Urbifossiella. The sequence goes on from JAQGHQ010000390.1 coordinate 49,793, forward strand.
GGTCCATCGCCGGCTGGACTCGCCATCCCCCTGGGGAGGACGTCGAGCCCGTGCGCTCCCGATATCCGGGCCGTATCGAACTGGGACGGCCCGCCACCCGGCAAACTGCCGCCGGGGCCTGATGTCTGAGGAGCAATGGCTGTGCCGATGTCGAAAACATCCGGGAACGGGGTTCCTCAATGGGCAGGAGTCGTCCCATCCCGGCACCCCGCTGCCCGGCGGTGAGAGTCGATGTTCCGTCCCGGCCGTCCGCCGCTCCCTCCAATTGGAACGGGGGATGCATATTACGGCGGGTTGGGTCTCACGGTCGAGGAGGGCGGACCATGGCTTCGGTACGACGGATCGGGCGGTGGGTGCTGGTCGGCCTCGCCGCGGTCGGAGCGGGGGTCTTGCTCCTGCGGGTCGGGGCCGGCGTCTACCTTCACACGTCCGGCGGCCGGGAGGCGGTGGCCCAGCGGCTCGGGTCGATGATCGGCCTCCCGGTCGAGGTGACGGACGTGGATCTCGGGTCGCGGACCTCGTCGATCAAATTCCGGGTCCTCGACCCGGCCCTCGGGACCAGCCCGAACGCGGAGATCCTGTCGGTCGACTCCGCCACCGCGGACGTGTCGTTCGCCGACATCATCACCGGGCGGGCGAACCCGAAGGAAGTACACCTCCGCGGGATCAGCGCGAGCGTCCGGCTGGACGCGACCGGCAAGATCCTCACCACCCTACCGACCCACACGACCGGCACCGGCAAGGGGGAGATCCCGGCGATCACCCTGGACGGGGGGCGGGTCACGGTCCGGCAGGAGGGGCGACCCGAATTCCACCTGTCCGGGCTGAGTCTGAAGGCCGACCCGGCGGGCGACAAGCTGGTCCTCAGCGGCGCGGCGGACGACCCCTCGTGGGGCAAATGGCAGCTGTCCGGCGAGGTCGAGAAGACCGGAAAGACGGGGTGGGTCGACGTCGCGACCGACGACGCCGCGGTGACCCCCGAGCGGCTCAAGTCAATCCCCTACATCCCCCTGTCGGTGTGGGAGAACGTTCTTACGGAAGGACGGGTGAAGGCGGCCTGCCACTTCGCGCTCGGAACGGACGGAGACCTGAAGTACGACGTCCGGGTGCAGACGAAGGGGATCGCGGTCGGCGTCCCGGCGGCCGAGATCACGGTGACCGAGGTGATCGGCCTGGTCCGGGTCCACGACGGGGTGGTCGAGGTGTCCGGGGCCGGCGGGAAACCCGCGGCGGTCGGAAAACTGGCCGGGGGAACGATCACCCTGAGCGGGAAGTGGGACTACGGCAAGGACCCCGCCGTCGGCGACCCCATCGTGGTGACCGCCGATCACCTGGCCGTGAAAGACCTGCCGGCCAAGTGGGGGCTCAAGAACGTCGGCGGCTTGAACACGGACGGCGGTTTCCTCTCCGGGAGCGCGAGGATCAAGCTCGTCGCCTACAAGGACGGGCGGGTCGAGACGTACGGCGGGGGCAAGGGGGACCTGGAGTTGCCCCACATCCTGGGCGGGCAGGGAAAGATTGAAGTGACGCTCGGCGGAAACGGGCAGCGGCTGAACTTCAACCTCGGCGGGGCCGCGGCCCCGCCGCCCGCACCCGTGCCGGCGAAGAAGCCGGGGGCGACGCGGCGGGCCCGGCTCGGGCCGACGGTCGCGATCAATACACCGGGACCGGACGCGCCGGATTTTCTCCCCTCTCCCCTTGAGGGAGAGGGGCCGGGGGTGAGGGGAAAGGATACCCTCCGCGTCGAGATCACCACCGAGCGGGAACTCCTCGCGCTCGTGGCATTCCTCGCGGTCCAGCCGAAGGCCGACCCGGCGCGGACCGACCAGACCGGCCTCAACGCGACCATCACCCTCCGTGACATCGACGTCGCCCAGTTCATCGAACAGCTGCAACTGAAGCTCCCGTACAAGATTGCGGGCCGGGTTACCGTGCAGGCGAAGCTCGGGGTCCCGCTCGGGCAGGCCACGACCCGGTCCGCATACCGACTCACCGGCACCCTCACGTCGCCGGAGCTCCGGTTCGAGGGACTCACCGTCCGCGACGTCACGACCGAGGTGAGCTACCAGAACGGGACGCTCACCCTCACTACGCTCCGTGGGAAGATCCCGCAGCCCGGCGACGACAAGGCCCAGCCCGGCGAGTTCACCGGGTCCGCGTCCGCCGCGACCGACCCGCCCGGGGACGTGACGGCGACCCTCACCCTCGCCCGCATCCCGCTCGCCCAGGTGGTCGCGGCCGTCCCCGGGCTCAAGCTCCAGGCCGCGGGGCTCGTGTCGGGCAAGGCGGAGTTCAAGGCCCCGTTCGACAAGGTGTCCGACCCGACCACCTGGGCCGCGTCCGCCGCGGTCCACAGCGACGAGATGACGATCGCCGGGCGGACCGCGAAGGCCGTGTCGCTCACCGCCGTCGCCGCCAAGGGCACGGTCACCCTCAAGGACACCGCCGCGACCATTGAGGGCATCCCGCTCACCGCCGCCGGCACGCTCGTCCTGACCGGGAAATACCCGTTCGACGCCACGGTGAAGACGACCGGGACGAGCGTCGCCGACCTCCGCAAGCTCGTCCCCGAGGCGCAGCTGCCGGTCCCGGTCGAGGGCGTGCTGGAGACCGAATCGAAAGTCGTCGGCACCCTCTCCCCGCTGTCGTTCACCGCGTCCGGCCGCGTCACGGCGTCGAAGCTCACCCTGGACAAGGCGGCCGCGAACCACCTGGACGTGAAATGGGAGCTGACGCAAGACCGGCTCAAGTTGACTGACCTGGACGCCGGCCTGTTCGGCGGCACCCTGACCGGGTCGCTCGACTACCCGCTCCGGCCGGACAAGACCGGCGCGTTCGCCCTCTCGTTCAAGGACGTGGACGCCGCCGCGGCGGCCGCGTTCGTGCCCGACTTCCCGGTCCGGATCACCGGCGCGGTGTCCGGCAAGGTGACCGGGACGATCCCGGCGGCGAACGAGGGGCACGGCCGGGTCGGGGCCATCGACCTCGACCTGACCGCCCCGAAACTGACCGTCCAGAACATCCCGGCCGAACGACTGGTCGGGAAGATGGTGGTCAAGAACGGCGCGATCGACTACTCGCTCGAAGGGAAGACCCTGGGCGGGTCGTTCGAGATCAAGGGCCGTTACCCCGGCCCCGGGAAAAAGGACCCCGCGCCGAAACCCGAGCGCGGGTCGCTGCGGATCACCGACGTCGACCTGGCGCAGCTGGCGGGCGCGTTGAAGACCGACTCGCTAAAACCGCTCCGCGGGCGGGTGGACGTAACATTCGACTTCGAGAACGACCTGTCGAGCGGGGCCGGGCGGGTGGCCGTCCGCGGGCTCGGGTGGGGGGACGAGTCCGCCGGCCAGGAACTCACCGGCGTGATCCTCCTCGGGGACGGGATGCTGGAACTCCGCGACCTCACCGGGTCGATCGCCCGTGGGTACCTCCGGGCCCGGGGCCGGGTCCGACTCGATCACCCGGCCCGGAACTTCCTCTCCGTCTCGATCGACCGGGCCGACGCCGCCCGGCTGCTCGCGCCGGTCCCGGGGTTCGCCGGGGTGGTCACCGGCGAGGTCAGCGTTGTCATCCGGGGGACCGTCGGCCGCGAGATGCACGGGTCGGGGTCGGTCACCATTGCCCGCGGGACACTCGGCGGAGTCGAGGTGGCGGAACTGCACGTCCCGTTCGACTATTCAACCGCCCCGGGCGGGTACGGCCGGATCGCCGTCCGGGAGGCGAGCACCCGGGCCGGGACGGGCCGGGCCACGGCCGACCTCACGGTCGAGTGGGGGGTGGGGATGCGGGTAGGCGGACAGGTCCGGTTCATCGATGTCCCGGTCCGGGCGCTGTCGCGGAGCCTGGCGGAGAACAGTTTCATCGGGACCGGACGGCTCACCGGGCGGGTCGACCTGTCCGGGACGAACGTCCAGTCGGCGGACGACCTGACCGGGTCGCTCGTCGCCTCCCTTCGCGGCACCTCGGTGCGGGAAATCCCGCTACTCCAAACCGCGGTCCCGTATCTCAACCCGCTCGGGGTGACGAAGCCGTTCCAGACCGGAGACGTCCGGGGGACGCTCTCCCGCGGCGTGTTCCGGGTGCAGCGGCTGGCGCTGGCAAACCCATCGGCCCAGCTGTTCGCCGACGGGTCGATCACGGTGAAGAACGGCCGGCTCGACCTGGGCGTGGTGGCCCACACCGGGCCGGTCGGCCCACAGGCGGCCGGGTTCCGGCTGCTCGCGCTCCGGCTCCCGCCGATGATCGGTCCGATCCCGGTCGGCCTGATCCGGGACGTGAGTACCTTTGTCTCGAACCGGACGATCAGGCTGACCATCACCGGGACGGTCGCCAACCCGGTGGTCCAGGTGAACACCGCCGCACTCTTGAGCGAGGAGGCGGTCCGGTTCTTCCTGACGCGATACGGTGTCCCGGCGGACGTGGGCGCCGCACTCGGACTCGGAGGCGCGGGGGTGCTCGGAGGTACGGCGATGCCGCGGCGGTGACAGCGCCATCGTCGACGGCTCCTCAGAATCACCGTCGGCGGGTTTCTTCCGACCGTGCGAAACGGCAGAACAGGACCCGCCGGCAGAATCACTTCAAGCGGCCGCGCGTGTCAGTCCGATAACTCCGGCAGCCAGATCTCTCTGTGTGCAAGGAGTGGGTGTCATGCGCTCGCCCATCCGGTTTCTTGGCGTGTTCGGGGTGTGGGCTCTGACCTTCGCGGTGGTCGGGTGCGAGACGCTCGGCATCTCTCCCCCGGCGAACCAGCTGCTGCCTGATACGAAGGCGATCCGGGACTCGGCCCCGGTCCCTGCGCCGGTGCCCCGCGAACTCGCCAAGGAACTGCACCCGCCGTTCGTGATCGAGCCGGGCGACACGCTGCTCGTCCAGCCGGTCGAGCTCGACGCCCCGCTCCGCCTCCCGCCCGACCAGACCGTCTTCGCCGACGGGACGATCGACCTCGGGACCTACGGCCATCTGGTCGTCGCGGGGAAGACGCAAGACCAGATCGTGACCGAGGTCCAACAGCTGATCAACGCCAAAGAGAAGGGAAAGGACGCGATCCGGGTCACCGTCCGGATCATCGGCCGCAACAGCAAGGTGTATTACGTCCTCGGCGACGTGAACGCCCCGGGCGCGTTCCCGATCAATGGACGGGAGACGGTCCTCGACGGGATCATCGCCGCGGGCGGCCTCACCCGGAAGGCATCGGAGCAGAACATCGTTTTGAGCCGGCCGACCCCGCCAGATGGGTGCCGGGTCGTTCTCCCGGTGTGCTACACGAATATCGTCCAGCTCGGCGACACGAGCACGAACTATCAGCTCCAGCCGGGCGACCGGATCTACGTGCCGGGTAAGGGGTTGCTCGAAGGCCTGCGGCCGGCTCGGTGCCAGCGGGGCGGGCCGTGCAATCGCCCGCAAGTGGGGTGCTGGAACGGGGGGTGCGGGGTTATGGGCGGTGGGTCTGTCTCCAGCCCGGGCTTCCACCTGACTCTCCCGACTGTCCCGACTCTGCCGGCTCCCGCGACCGCGCCGCCCTCGATCCCGGTACCGATCGCTCCGAGCCCAGCCTCGTTACCACCCGCTCTGCCCACCATGATCGGCCTGCCCGGACCGCTCAACCAGTAAGATTGGCGGCCGGTTGGAGACATCCGGGGGGCATCGGAGAAACTGGGTTTCTCACGCCGGCCGCTTTATTCCAGTCAGTTCGGACGCGGTCCAGAGTCAAACTCCGGGCCGTATCTTCTCCCTGGCACATCTTTTCCGTGAGCTGCGCATTTCGGTGCGCAATCTGGGCAAACCGGCTTTTCCTACCATTCGCCCGGGGCGGGTTCGTCCGATATCCCGGCGCCTCACGTTCGGTATAGAATTCGCACAAACTGATTTAACGGGCGACACGGGGCTGTCTTGCGACATACTGGCGGGACCGCCGGGGCGACAGACGACCCGCGCCGCCCGTGGCGTTTCTCAGGAGACCGAGGTTATGCGAGTCTGGCCGGGCCGCCCGTATCCTCTCGGTGCGACGTGGGACGGGGTGGGCGTGAACTTCGCCCTGTTCAGCGAGAACGCGGCGAAGGCCGAACTCTGCCTGTTCGACCACCCGGACGCGGCCCAGCCGAGCCAGGTCATTCCACTCAAGGAGAGGACCGATCAGGTCTTCCACACCTACCTGCCGGACGTCCTCCCCGGCCAACTCTACGGGTATCGGGTGTACGGCCCGTACGCGCCGAGCGAGGGCCACCGGTTCAACCACCACAAAGTCCTGTTCGACCCCTACGCGAAGGCCGTCGGCCGCGAGTCGCGGTGGGACCACGCGATGTTCGGGTACGAGATCGGGCACGCCGACGGGGACCTGTCGTTCGATGTGCGGGACAGCGCGCCATTCGCCCCGCTCGCGGCGGTCAACGACCCGGCCTTTACCTGGGGCGACGACCGGTCCCCGCGGATCCCGTGGCACGAGACGTTGATCTACGAACTCCACGTGAAGGGGTTCACGAAGAAGATGCCCGGCGTCCCGGACCGGCTCAGGGGAACCTACGCCGGGGTCGGGTGCGAGACCGCGGTCCGGCACCTGAAGGAGCTGAACGTCACCGCGGTCGAGCTCCTCCCGGTCCATTACCGGCTCGACGACCACTACCTCGTGGAAAAAGGGCTGACGAACTACTGGGGGTACAACACCCTCGGGTTCTTCGCCCCGGACCCCCGGCTCTCGGCCGACCCGAAGAACCCGGCGGCGGCGGTGTGGGAGTTCAAAACGATGGTCCGGACCCTCCACGCGGCCGGGATCGAGGTCATCCTCGACGTCGTGTACAACCACACCGCCGAGGGGAACCAGAACGGCCCGACGCTCTCGTTCCGGGGGATCGACAACGCCAGCTACTACCACCTCTCGCCGGAGGACAGGCGCTACTACATGGACTTCACCGGGTGCGGGAACACCCCGAGCCTGCGGCACCCCCGGGTTCTCCAGCTGATCATGGACTCGCTCCGGTACTGGGTGCTGGAGATGCGGGTGGACGGGTTCCGGTTCGACCTGGCCACGGCCCTCGCCCGGGAGCTGTTCGAGGTGGACAAGCTCAGCACGTTCTTCGACGTGATCCACCAGGACCCGGTCCTGTCGCAGGTCAAGCTGATCGCCGAGCCGTGGGACGTCGGCCCGGGCGGGTACATGGTCGGGAACTTCCCGGTCGGGTGGACCGAGTGGAACGGCGAATACCGGGACGCGATCCGGAAGTTCTGGGCCGGGCGGGACGTGCCGGCGGATAAGCTGGCCGCCCGGCTGACCGGGTCCGGCGACCTGTACGAGCAGACCGGCCGGCGGCCGTACGCGAGCATCAACTTCATCACCTGCCACGACGGGTTCACCCTCCACGACCTGGTGAGCTACGACCAAAAGCATAACGAGGCGAACAAGGAGGACAACCGGGACGGGTCGAACGACAACCACTCGTGGAACTGCGGGGCGGAGGGCCCGACCGACGACCCGGCGGTCAACACCCTCCGGGCCCGGCAGAAGCGGAATATGTTCGCCACCCTCATGCTCTCCCAGGGCGTCCCAATGGTGCTCGGCGGGGACGAACTGGGCCACACCCAGAAGGGGAACAACAACACCTACTGCCACGACGACGACCTGACCTGGCTCGACTGGAAACTGACCCCGGACCAGAATGCATTCCTCGGGTTCGTGAGACGGGCGACGGCCCTGTGGCGGGACCAGCCGGTGCTCCAGCGGCGGACGTTCTTCGAGGGCCGGCCGATCCGCGGGAGCGGGGTGGCGGACGTGTCGTGGTTCACACCGGCAGGAGCGGAACTGGCGAACGACGACTGGGAAAAGCCGGCGAAGTGCCTGGGCTGCCGGCTGGCCGGCGACCTGATCGACGAGACGGACAGCCGGGGCGAGCCGATCGTCGGGGACACGCTCCTGTTCCTCCTGAACGCCCAGGCGGACCCGGTCGACTTCACCCTTCCGGACACGAACCCGGGCCAGCGGTGGGAGCTCGTGTTCGACACGGCCGACGACGCCCGCCCGCCGATGTCGTTCCCCGGGAAGTATCGGTACCTGCTCCGGGACTGGTCGGTCGCCGTGTTCCGGACCCGCCGGGACGGCGCGCCCGAGCCGGCTGCGCCCCCGCCCCGGGCGAAGGCGGCCGCCCGGGCGGGTGCCCGTCCCCGGACCCGCCCGCCCCACGCCCCGTGACCGCACTGACATTCCGCCCGCGGACCGGGCGGCCCACACTGAGAGGCCGCCCGGCCCGCACGCCGGCCCCAACCTTCGCCCCCGGTGCGTCATGACCGCCGACGAACCGATCCCCGAGCCCTTGTCGGGCACGGCCGGCTTCGACCGCCTCGCCGCCGCCGCGGTCCGGCGGGCGGCCGCCCGCCGCCGCACCCCCGGGGCCACGTACCGGTTCCAGTTCCACAAGGAGTTCACCCTCCGCCACGCCACCCAGCTCGTCCCGTACCTGCACGCCCTCGGGGTCACCCACATCTACGCCTCGCCGATCCTGAAAGCCAGGCCCGGGAGCCACCACGGGTACGACGTGGTGGACCACGGCCGCCTGAACCCCGAGGTGGGCACCGAGGAAGACCTCGCCGACCTGGCGGCGGCCCTCGCGGCCCGGGAGATGGGGCTGATCCTCGACGCGGTCCCGAACCACATGTGCATCGGGGGCGATAACCCGTGGTGGACGGACGTCCTGGAACACGGCCCGTCGTCGCCGTACAGCGAGTCGTTCGACATCGCCTGGTTCGACTCCCCCCGGCCGGGGATGACCGGCCGGCTCCTCTACCCGGTCCTGGGCGACCCGTACGGGACGGTGCTGGAAGGGGGGCAGTTGAAACCGGTATTCGAGCACGGCCAGTTCTCGGTCTGGTACTACGACACCCGGCTCCCGATCGACCCGCGGACGTATGACCGGATCCTCGCCCCGGCGGCCGGGGAGCTGATGGCCCGGCTCGGGCCGGAAGAACCGGACACGATCGAGCTCCTGAGCATCCTGAACGCCATCAGCCACCTCCCCCCGCGGATCGAAACGGACCCCGGGCGGGTGGCCCTGGGACGGGTCGAGATCGCGTCCCTCAAGCGGCGCCTGTCGGACCTGGGCGAGCGGTTCCCGGCGGCGGCCGAGGCGGTCGCGGGCGGGGTCCTGAAGCTCGCCGGGGTCCCGGGCGACCCGGCCAGTTTCGCCCCGCTCGACGATCTGCTCGAGGCCCAGGCTTACCGCCTGTGCTTCTGGCGGGTGGCGTCGGACGAGATCAACTACCGCCGGTTCTTCGACGTGAACGAACTGGCCGCGGTCGCGACCGAGCGGGAGGACGTGTTCCGGGCGGTCCACCGGAAGCTCCTCGAGTGGCTGGCCGCCGGCCGGGCGGAGGGCCTTCGGATCGACCACCCGGACGGGCTGTACGACCCGAAACAGTACCTCGACCGGCTCCAGGCTCACTACCTGCTCGCCCTGGCGAGGGAGCTGTGGGTGGGGACCCCGGACGACTACCCGGGGGTCGACTGGGACCGCGACGAGCCGGCCCTGCTGGAGCGGCTGAACTCCCAGTTGGGCGGGGGGCATGAGCCCCCCGCGGGCGCCGAGACGGGATCGGACTCCTCGGCCCAGTTCGGGGGGCTCATACCCCCCGCCCGCCGGGGCCTGCCCCTGTACGTCGTCGTGGAAAAAATCCTCGGGGACAACGAGCCGTTGCCGCCCGACTGGGCGTGCGACGGGACGACCGGGTACGAGTTCCTGACCGCGATCAACAACCTGTTCGTCGACCCGGCGGGCGAGTCCCGGCTGACCCGGCTGTACCACGAGTTCACCGGCCTTACCGACCCGTTCCCCCAGGTGGTGTACGAGAGGAAGGGCCAGATCATGGCGTCGTCCCTGGCGAGCGAGCTGACCGCCCTCGCCTACCAGCTCGACCGGCTCGCCCGGCTCGACCGGCGGTCCCGGGACTTCACCCTGTACGGGCTCAAGCGGGCGTTGCGGGAGGTGATCGCCTGCTTCCCGGTGTACCGGTCGTACGTGAACGGCGGGGTCCACGACTCCGACAAGGCGGTGATCGGGCGGGCCGTGTCCCGCGCCCGGCGGCGGAACCCGATGCTCGGGACGGCGATCTTCGACTTCATCCGCGACACCATTCTCCTGAAGGACCGGCCGTCCGGGCCGGCGTCGGAGGAGTACCGCGCCCTCCAGCGGCGGTTCGCCGGGAAGTTCCAGCAGCTAACCTCCCCGGTCACCGCCAAGGGGATCGAGGACACCGCGTTCTACGTGTACAACCGGTTCGTCTCGCTCAACGAGGTGGGCGGGGAGCCGGGCCGGTTCGGGTGGCCGCCGGACCGGGTCCACAGGTTCCTCGCCGACCGGGCGGCGACGTTCCCGGGCGGGCTGTCCCCGCTCTCGACCCACGACACCAAGCGGAGCGAGGACGGCCGGGCCCGGCTGAACGTGCTGTCGGAGCTGCCCGGGGAGTGGGCCGACCGGGTCGGCCGGTGGGCGCACCTGAACGGCCGGCACAAGACGGACCTGGAAGACGGGGCGACGGCCCCCGACGCGAACGAGGAATACCTGATTTACCAGACGCTCGTCGGCATCTGGCCACCGGACCGGAGGCCGGACGGGCTCAAGGACCGCGTCCAGGCGTACGTCAAGAAGGCGCTGTGCGAGGCGAAGGTCCACAGCAGCTGGATCAACCCGGACCGCGACTACGAGGCGGCGGTCGCGAAGTTCGTGGACGGGATACTGGACCCGGCCGGGTCGGCGGAGTTCCTGACCGACCTGCAACACTTCGTCGACCGGGTGGCGGTCTTCGGGCGGGTGAACGCGCTCGCCCAGACCGTCCTCCGCTGCACCGCCCCGGGCGTGCCGGACACCTACCAGGGGACCGAAGCCTGGGACTTCAGCCTGGTCGACCCGGACAACCGCCGGCCGGTCGACTACGCCGCCCGCGAAGAGTGGCTGCGGGACGTGACCGCCGCGCCGGCCGGCGACGCCCAGACCCTCGGCCGGCTGGCCCGGAACCTGGCGGACCCGCGGGCGAAGGTGTTCACCGTGGCCCGGGCGCTGCGGTGCCGGCGCGAGCACCCGGCGCTGTTCGAGGAAGGGGCGTATACCCCCGTGACCGCCGAAGGGGAGAAGGCGGACCACGTGTTCGGGTTCCTCCGCCACCGGACCGGGGAGGCCGCGCTGGTCCTCGTCCCGCGCCTGCCGGTCGGGCTCGTCCCGGCCGCGGACCGCCCGCCGGTCGGCCGGGAGACCTGGGGTGACACGGCCGTTCGCCTGCCGGACGAGTTCCGCGGCGGCCGGTGGGCGAACGTGTTCACCGGCGCGGCGGTCACCGCCACCGGCGGCGTGCTCCCGGTCGCCGACGTCCTCGGGGTGTTCCCGGTCGCGGTGCTGATCCGGCGGCGGGGTGATTAGGCAAGCCCCGGGTGGCATGTCCACGGCTTTGCGTGGACATGGGGAGCCGGTGGACGGGGGGCTGATCCCGACCACAGATTCGGTCGAGCCGGCGGTCATCCGGGATCATCGAAGCCCCCCATGTCCACGCAAAGCCGTGGACATGCCACCCGGGCCAGAACCTCGCGGGCCGCATATTCTCCTGTCCAACGTCAAACCTGGATTCGCGATGTCCGAGCCCGCACCACTGCCGCCCGCCTTCGCCCGCCGCCTCCCGGTCGGGGCAGACATCGTCCCCGGTCGCGGAGTTCACTTCCGGGTCTGGGCGCCGATCCGCAAGACGGTCGAGGTGGTGGTCGAAGGCGGGCCGACGGTCCCGCTCGCGGCCGAGCCCGGCGGGTACTTTTCCGGGCTGGTCGAAGGGATCGGCGCCGGCGCACGGTACAAGTTCCGGCTCGACGGCGGCGACTACCTGTTCCCGGACCTCGCGTCCCGGTTCCAGCCGGCCGGGCCACACGGGCCGTCCCAGGTCGTCGACCCGACGACGTTCCGGTGGACCGACCACGCCTGGGGTGGGGTGCCGGAGACGGGGCAGGTGCTCTACGAGATGCACATCGGCACGTTCACCCCGGCCGGGACGTGGGCGGCCGCGGCCGCCCGGCTCCCGGACCTCGTCGACCTCGGGATCACCGCCCTCGAGGTGATGCCGGCCGCCGAGTTCCCGGGGAGGTTCGGGTGGGGCTACGACGGGGTCCAGCTCTTCGCCCCGACCCGCCTCTACGGCGCCCCGGACGACATGCGGGCCTTCGTGGACCGCGCCCACGCGCTCGGGCTCGGGGTGATCCTCGACGTGGTCTACAACCACTTCGGCCCGGACGGGAACTACGTCGGCGCGTTCGCCCCGCAGTTCCACAGCAAGACCCACAAGACCGAGTGGGGCGAGCCGATCAACTTCGACGGCCCGGGCAGCGGCCCGGTGCGCGAGTTCTTCGTGGCGAACGCGGGCTACTGGGTCGACGAGTTCCACGTCGACGGGCTCCGGCTCGACGCCGTCCACGCGATCGTCGACGATTCCCCCGAGCCCATCGTGACCGCGGTCGCCCGCCGGGTGCGGGAAGCGGCGAAGGGCCGGCTGACTTATGTGATGGCCGAGAATGAGGCGCAGGACTCGAACCTGGTGCGGCCCGTGGACGAGGGCGGGAGCGGGCTGAATGCCGTGTGGAACGACGACCTGCACCACGCCGCCCGGGTCGCCCTGACCGGGAAGAACGAGGGGTACTTCTCCGATTACCTCGGCGCCCCGCAGGAGTTCGTCAGCGCGGCGAAGTGGGGCTTCCTATACCAGGGGCAGCAGTACCGGTGGCACCACCGCCGCCGGGGCAAGCCGGCGTTCGACATCCCCCGGCACCGGTTCGTCACGTTCATCGAGAACCACGACCAGATCGCCAACTCCGGCCGCGGGCATCGCGTCCACCAGCTCGCCAGCCCGGCGAAGTGCCGGGCGGTCACCGCGTACTTGCTGCTCGGCCCGGGCACCCCGATGCTCTTCCAGGGCCAGGAATACGCCAGCACCAAGCCGTTCCTCTACTTCGCCGACCACGCCCCGGACCTGGCAAAGCTCGTCCACGAGGGGCGGAAGAAGGAACTGGCGCGGTTCCGGAGCCAGTCGGCCCCGGACGTGCTGGCCGTCCTGGTCGGGGACCCGGCCGACCCGGCGACGTTCGGGCGGTGCAAGCTGGACCCCGCCGAGCGGGCGGCGCGCGGGGAGTGGCTCGCGCTGCACAAGGACCTCATCGCCCTGCGGAAATCGGACCCCGCATTCCGGCCGGGGCTCGTCGTCGACGGGGCGGTCCTCGACGCCACCGCGTTCGTGCTTCGGTACTTCGTCCCGGACGAGCACGACCGGCTGCTCGTAGTGAACCTGGGCCGCGACCTCCGGCTGGAGCCGGCCCCGGAGCCGTTACTCGCCCCGCCCGAGAGCGGATTGGTCTGGACCCCGATCTGGTCGAGCGAGAACCCCAAATACGGCGGGCTCGGGACCGCCCCGCTCGACACCGACCAGAACTGGGAGGTCCCCGGCGAGGCCGCGGTGTTGCTCGCCCCGGCCCCGCGCTGACCGCACCTACCCGAGTGTCCCGAGCACAGGTCTCGGGGTGCGCACCCCGTTCGGATAAGCACCCGACCGCGGTACGGGTCCAGGATTTACACCCGGAAGGGGGGACGGCCCTGAGCCCAGGGCATCGCCCCGGCCGGGCTCGCCGCGGCGCACATCCGTAACATACCCGTATGACCCCATGACCCCGAGGCCCGCACGTGTTCCGGCTCAAGCCCGGCCCGGCCCCGACCCGGTGGGACCTCGACGCCGAAGCGGTCGCGGTCAAAATCCGCTGGTTCGGGCTCGTGGTCGGCTACCTGTACGCCAACTTCGGCCCGGCCGCCGACCCGACCCCGCTCAACGTCATCCTCGCGCTCGGGTTCGCGTTCACCGCCCTCGACACCTACCTGTCGTGGCGGGGCCGGGTGGTCCTCGGCGCGTTCCCGCTCGTCGTGTCGTGCATGGAAGCCCTGTTCATCGGCCTCCTGTGCTACACCGACGGGGGGCTCGAGAGCCCGTTCCGATACTACTACATCCTCTCGCTCGTCTGCGCCGGCATCCGGTACTCCCCGGCCGTCACCGGCGTGACCTTCGGGCTCGATTGCCTGAGCTACGTCGTCCTGTTCCTCACCCTCCCGGCCGACCGCCGGGGCGGGGCCTCGCTCGTCCTCGGCCTGATCGTCCTCGGCTGGGTGACCTGGGCGGCGGTCGCCCTGGCCCGGCTCCTCCGGCGGGTCGGCGACCAGCTCTCCGGGCTGAACCACCAGCTCCGCGAGAACCAGGCTCTCCTTGAGGAACGGATGGCCGAACGGACCCGGGAGCTGCAGGAGTCGCAGGCCCAGGTGCTCCACCAGGAGAAGATGGCCGCGTTCGGCCTGCTCGCCGCGGGGATCGCGCACGAGGTCGGGAACCCGCTCACCTCGATCAGCACGCTCGTCCAGATGCTCGAACGCCGCGACCCGGACGACTACACCCGCGAACGGCTCGGGCTGGTCACCACCCAGCTCACCCGCATCCAGGCGATCCTCCGGGAGCTCGTCACCTTCAGCCGGCCGGCGAGCGACACCCGGGTCCGGGTCTGCCTGAAGACGATCATCGACGAGGCGCTCGGGATCGCGAAGTACTACAAGGGGGTGAAGGGCCGCGAGGTCCGGGCCGACATCCCCGCCGGCCTGCCCCCCCTCGTCGGCGTCCGCGACCAGCTCGTCCAGGTGTTCTTCAACCTCGTGCTAAACGCGATCGACGCGACCGGGAAGGGCGGGAAGGTGGTGATTTCCGCCCGCGCGACCGGCGGGACCCTGGTCGCGACCGTGGCGGACGACGGGCACGGGATCGACCCGAAGCACCGGGAGCGGCTGTTCCGCCCGTACTTCACCACCAAGCGGCACGGCACCGGGCTGGGCCTCTTCGTCACCCAGAAACTGGTCCACGCCCACGGCGGGACGGTCGGGTGCGAGTCCCACCCGGGGGAAGGCACCACGTTCCGGCTGGTGTTCCCACTCGCCCCGCCCCCCGCCGCGCCGGCGGACCTGACCGGTGGAAGTCTCTCCCATGCCACCTAAACCCGTTGCCCCGGCCTCCGTCCTCGTCGTGGACGACGAGCCGATCATCCGCGCGAACCTGGCCGAGTTCCTCCAGCAGGAGGGGTTCGCCGTCCAGACCGCCGCGACCGGCGAGGCGGCGGTCGCCCTCGTGGCCAAACACAAGTTCGACGCGATCCTGTGCGACGTGAACCTCCCGGGCCTCGACGGGATCGAGGTGCTGGAGCGGGTGGCGACGCTCAGCCCGGAGACGTTCGTCCTGCTGATCACCGCGTACGCGACGGTCGAGTCGGCGGTCGACGCGCTTCACAAGGGGGCGCAAGACTACCTGATGAAGCCGATCCTCCTCCGCGAGGTCGAGCGGAAGCTCCGCCGGCTGCTGCAGCAGCGCGCCCTGTTCCACGAGAACCAGTGGCTCCGGCGGGAGCTGAGCCGGGCGGCGGACCCCGGGGAGATGGTGGTCGGCCGCGGCCCGGCGATGAAGCAGATCTACGCGATGGCCCGGAAGGTCGCGCCGACCCCGTCCACGGTGCTGATCACGGGCGAGAGCGGGACCGGCAAGGAACTCCTGGCCCGGGCGGTCCACGAGTTCTCCCAGGCGGCGAAACCGACCGCCGGCCGGTTCGTGGCGGTGAACTGCGCCGCCATCCCGCACGACCTGATCGAGAACCAGCTGTTCGGGCACCGCAAGGGGGCGTTCACCGGGGCCGACAGCGACGTCCCCGGGGTGTTCGCCCACGCGGCGGCCGGGACCGTCTTCCTCGACGAGATCGGCGAGCTCCCGCCGGCCACGCAGGCCAAACTGCTGCGGGTAATCGAGCAGAAGGAAGTGATGCCGGTCGGGGCGAGCGAGCCGGTCCGGGTCGAGGCGCGGATCGTGGCGGCGACGAACAAGGACCTGGCCAAGGAGGCCGAGGCCGGGCGGTTCCGGGAGGACCTGTTCTACCGGCTGAACGTGGTGGTGCTGAAACTGCCCCCGCTCCGCGACCGCCGCGAGGACATCCCGGAGCTGGTGGACCATCTACTCGCGAAACACGCCCGCGCGATGGGGAAGAAGGTGAGCGGGGTGACGCACGAGGCGATGCAGTTGCTCCAGGTGTGCCCCTGGAAAGGAAACATCCGGGAGCTGGACAACGCGCTCCAGCGGGCGGTGATCCTGGGTGACGGCCCGCTCGTGACCCCGGCCGACCTGCCCCCGGACCTCTCCCCCCGGGCCGACGACCCGTCGGCGGTGGACGAGCTCGGGAAGGCGGTGGAGCGGTTCGAGAAACTGCACATCGAGCGCATTCTGCGGCAGACGGCGGATAAGCGCGAGGCCGCCCGCCGGCTCGACATCGGGCTGAGCTCGCTCTACCGCAAGATCGAGCAGTACGGGATCGCGGGCGAGCGGCCGGTGTGAGACGAGCGGGCGCGGGGTGTGGGGATTCGTCTTTCTCAGCCCAATTCGTCGATCGGCTTGCCGAAGGGCAGCACCGAGATCGGCCGGCCGCTGCCGTTTAGGTACTGGGCGTTGATGTCGACCCCGAGGTGCTGGTACACGGTCGCGAGCACGTCCTGCGGGCTCTTCGGGTTCGCCTTCGGGAACGCCCCCTTGGAGTCCGACTCGCCGACCACCCGGCCGCCCTTGACCGGGCCGCCGGCCAGGGCCGCGCTGAACACGTTCGGGTAGTGGTCCCGGCCGGCGTCGTTGTTCACCCGCGGGGTCCGGCCGAACTCGCCCCAGGCCAGCACCAGCGTCGTCTCCAGCAGGCCGCGGGACTCGAGGTCCTCGATCAGGGCGGTGTACGCCCGGTCCCACCGCGGCAGGAACCCCAGCTTGAGCGACTCGAACCCCTTCACGTGCGTGTCCCACCACCGCAGGTCGACCGTGACCAGCCGGACCCCGGCCTCGACCAGCCGGCGGGCCAGGAGGATCCGCTGGGCCCAGTTCGGGGCCCCGCACCGGTTGGACGCCTTCGGGTCGAACGCCGGCATGAGCCCGTACCGCTCCCGGACCTTCTCCGGCTCCCGGTCGAGGTCGAACGCGTCCCGGGCGGCGGGCGAGGTCAGGGTCTCCCAGGCCCGGGCCTGAAACCGGTCCATCGCGTCGAGCTGGCCCGACGTCTCCAGGTCGCGGCGGACCCGGTCGAAGTCCTTGAGCAGCACCTTTCGGTCGCCGATCTGTTCGGTCGTGATCCCGGTGGCGAGGGAGAAGTTCGGCACCTTGAACGGGCCCGGCTGGGCCGGGTCGGCCTGGGTCTCGAACCCTTTGTGCGCGACCCCGAGGTACGCCGACCCGGCCCCGGGTACCTGCCGGGGGATCATCACGTACGCCGGCATGGACGGGGTGAGGTGGCCGAGCTGTTTGGAGACGATCGAGCCGACCGACGGGTGGACGTTCTCGTCCGGCATCGGGCCGCTGTTGTACCCGGTGAAGCAGATCTGGTCGCCGGTGCTGTGCCCCGCGTCGTGGTGGTTGAGGCTCCGGACGATCGACCACTTGTCCATCATCTTCGCGGACATCGGGAGCAGGTCGCCGAGCCGGACGCCGGGCACGTTGGTGCCCACCGTCCCGAACTCGCCGCGGTACTCCGCCGGGGCGTCGGGCTTGGGGTCCCACATGTCGATGTGGCTGGGCCCGCCCCGCATCCAGAGGAGGATGACGGAGGTCATCCGGCCGGAGGGCGAACCGGGCTTCGCGCGGGTCTCTTCCGCCCGGAGTAGGTCGCCCAACCCGAGGCCGGCGGCCCCGAGCAGGCCGGCCTTCACGAAGCTGCGGCGGTCGGGGCGGAGCGAGCGACGGAACTCGGCACAACCGATGCGGTCGGCGGTCGGAGCGGGCATGAAAGGAACTCCGGCAGCGGGACGGGCAGGTTGGCGGGAAGGTTCTGGCGGGAATTTCTCTGAGACACGTGTAATCTACCATCGCGCTCCCCACGCCGCCAGCGCGAAACGGCAGCCCCAGGGTTTTTCAAAGTGGCCCGCTCGCCCCGCGAGCTGTCGGCTCGGGCCACGCTCTCGATCGAACTACCCTGCGGCCGCCTGACCGCCCTCCGGCCGGGCCGTATAACTGGCACATCGGCCGCACGGGGGGCGGCCGGCCGTACACCATCCGGGGAGCTCCGATGAAAGGGAACGACCAGGTGATCGACGCCCTGAACAGGGCACTTACGATCGAGCTGACCGCGATCAATCAGTATTTTTGTCAGTCGAAGATGTGTCGGCACTGGGGGTTTCTGAGGCTGGCAGCCAAGCACTATGAGGAGTCGATCGGCGAGATGAAGCACGCCGACCGGATCATCGACCGAGTCCTGTTCCTGGACGGCGTCCCGGAGATCGCCCGGTACGACGTGATCCGGGTCGGGGGAGACGTCCGGGAACAGCTGGAGAACGACCTGAAGCTCGAGTCGGGCGGGGTGGCGGCGTACAACGACCTCGTCGACCTGTGCATCAAAGTCAAGGACAACGGGACGCACAAGCTCGCCCTGGAGATCCTCCACGACTCGGAGGAACACGTCGACTGGCTGGAAACCCAGCTCCACATCATCCAGACGATCGGCCTGGAGCGATATCTTGCCGAACACCTGTTCGAGGATGAGGAGGACGGGGACTGACCGCCGCCGGGGGGTCAGCCGGCCGCGGAAAGGGGAGCTATGGTCGCGGTGTTGACTTCGAGCAAGGCCCGAAGTTGTTTGTGACAGCAGGTGCAGCCGTCGCCGGCTCCGGTGGCGGCCCGAAGGTCCTTCACCGTCCGAAGGCCGAGCGACGTGATCGCGTCCACGACCGCCCCCTCGGTTACCTTCAGGCAGCGGCAAACGATCCGGTCGGGACAGCCGGCACACGGGCCCGCGCACGGGTCGGGGCAGGACCGGTCGTCGGATAGAGGAAGGGACATACGAAACGTTCCGGACCGAACAACAAAAGTGGGTAGAAGGCTTGTTGAGACACCGTCTCATCTAAAGAATAGCAGCTCCCCGGGCGGTGTCAACACTGTCGTCGGGCTGAGGGATGATTCTGTTGGGTATGGGCAATTCGTATTCCTGCCGGATTCCCGCTACCGACGTTGTTCCTGGCGGGATAGTGTCAATGGGTGATTTCCCCGAACCTCTGGCGGGAGGGTGAGTCGTGGTGCTCAATAGTTCGGGTCGGTTTGCCGCCGCGGTGTTGGCCGTTTGCCTGGGCCTGGCCGGGCTGGCTGCGGGCCAGAAGGGCAAAAACGAGAAGAATGGCCAGAACAACCAGAAGGACGACGGCCAACAAAACCAGAACGACGACGGGAGCGGAAGGATCAAGCCGGGAGAAGCCGTTCTCCGGGCCGAACAGGGCGCGAGGCCCAACGCCGCGGCGCTGGCGGCCGTGGTGGGTGGTGTTGCGGCCGCCCTCCCGGGGAACGAGTTCCGGCGGGAAGGGATTCTCCGGGCCGAGCCGAGGAACGGCAAGAACGAGGGGAACGGGCAGAACAACCAGAACGACGACGGCCAGCTGAACCAGAAGGATGACGGGCAGCAGAACCAGCGGGGGAAGAACCAGTAGCAGAAGCACGGCTGATCGTCTCGACTCGAACGGGCGGGGGGAGAGACACCCCGCCCGTTTTTCGTTCGGGCGTACCCGGTCGCCCGCGGTTGGGCTTCCAGCCCGTCGGGGTGGGACATCGTAGCCCAGGGCAACGCCCCGAAGGATGGGGAGTGGCTCACCGCCCTTTCGTGAGCACGATACGGTCGAGTTCCCGGCCGTCGGCGCCGAGGGCGCGGAGTTCGAGCCGGTCCGGGGCCGCTTCGATCACCACGAAGGTATGCCGGTCTGATACGTACTTGTCGGTAAACGGGGCGAAGTTGGCGCCGTGCTCCTTCGTCTGCTGCTCGATCAGCTTGTCGAATTCGCCGGTGTAAAGGCTCGCCCCGCCGCCCCCGGCGGTGACGTGGATCACCCCGGCCGGGGTGGTCACCTTCTCGCCGTCGAACACTGTGTCGAGCACGAACGTCCCGTTCACCTTCCCCTTCACCAGCCCCTTGTCGTCGGGCGCGAACCGGATCGGGACCGTCCGCTGGTAGTTATGCACGTGCCCGGCGACCGCGAGGTCCACCCCGCACTCCTCGAATACCGGCTGCAAGAGCCGGGACTGCTGCTCGGCATAATGCTGCTTCGAGATCTGGAAGGCCGGGACGTGGTAGCACACCAGCTTCCACCGGGCCGGGGTGCCCTTCAGGTCTGCGGTCAGCCACCGCCGGAACTCGGGCCCGTCGATCGTGGCCCCCTTGTTGTTGTTGATGACCGCGATGTGGACCGGGCCGTAGTCGAACGAGTAGGCGTCCAGGGCCGGGTAGTTCCCCCCGGTCTCGGCTTCGAACCGCCGGGCCAGCGGGTCGGCCGCGGTCGCCCCGACCGGGGTGGCCCACGGCCCGTGCCCCGGGCCGTTCTTCGGCACGTGGAAAAACCGGTACGCGGCCAGGGCGTCCGGGACGGCCGGGTACTTCGCGGCGATGTCGTGGTTCCCGAGGACCGGGTAGAACGGGACCGTCGCCATGAGCGGCGCGCCGGCCTTCGGCCCCGGCTCGGCCACGTTGACGTAGGTGTCCCAATAGTACGCCGCGTACTGGCTCGCCCGCCCGGTCGGGTAAACGATGTCGCCGAGTGCGACCAGGAACTCCGGCCTCTGCTGGGCGATCCGGTACGCGACCTCTCTCTGCTCTTTGCGGCCCTGCGCCAGGTCGCCGACCATGACGAACCGGACCGCCCGGTCGGCCGTCGCCCGGGTCCGGAACGCGGCCTCGCGGATCACCTTCGCCCCGCACTTCACGCGGTAGATCACGTCCGCGTTGAACGGCAGGCCGGTGAGTGTCGCGGCGTAGCCGAAGTAGTACTGGTCTTTCTCGGGCGGGGGCGGGACCTTGGGCTCTTTCGGCTCGTTCGGGTCGATCATCTTCGCCGGGCCGACGACCTCCCGCGGGGGCGGGGCGAGGTCGAGTTTCTTCGGGACGACCTTCGGGGCGGGGAAGTCGAGCCGGGTGCGGACCGGCGTCGCGGTCCGGACCGGCCCGCCGTCGGCCGCGAACTCGACCACGAACTCGCCCGGGACCTGTTCGGTCAGCCAGCAAATGACCTTCACGTCCGTCCCGGTGAGGGTCGGGCCATCGCCGGGCTGGACGTAGGGCCGGACGAGGATAGCCGGGGTGGGGGCGGGGGCCCGGTCGGCGGACGGCGCGAGGCCGGCGAGGGCGAACAACAGGCCGAGGGCGGCGGACGGCAGCGCGGTGCGGGACATCATGGGGCCTTGGGGGATGGAATGGGGCTGGCAGCGTGACCGTGTTAGAACACTGGTGGACGAGATTGAAGCACCACCTCTCCC
>JAQGHQ010000391.1 GCA_028288765.1 Gemmataceae bacterium
GACGGGCCGCATTGCTGAGCACAGGGCAAAATAAGTCGGGCGATACAAAGACCGAAACTGTATAGCATTCAGGCACGGAAGTGCCATTCGTCACCGGGTGCCTGTATGAGTTCCGGCGGTGAGCCCCGAACGCTCACCGCCCCGCGGCGTTCACCGCCGCGTCGGCGGGGGTGAGGCCGGTGGCCCTCACCAGCGGGACTTGCATCGCCTGGGGCACCGGCTTCGTGTAGGTCGTCCCGGTGTCCACCTGCTCCAGGCCGGTCGTCCGGCACAGGGCAACAATGTCCGGCCGGTCCGCCTGGGCCTGGAGCTCGCAGATCCCGAAGAACTGGTCCTGTAGGAACCGTAGGATTTGGGAGACCAGCAGCTTCGCCATCCCCTGCCGGCGGAGGTCCGGGCGGACCTGGATGTCGAGGATGCCGGCCGACGGATACCCCCACCGCCACCCGTACCCTTCCAGCTCCCACAACACCGCCCGGGCCGTCGGGATGTTGTTCGCCAACTTGTCCACCATCCGGAACTCGACCGGCTCCAACGTGCCCCACACGCAGTCGTGCCACCACGACGCAACTGCCGCCGCTCGCAGAACTTGCGTGTCGTATCGCCGGCGGAGCAGCCCGAACCTTGCGTCGGCGATCGTCAGCGGCTGGTCGAGCTTCTTCTGGTAGACGAACGTGGTCCCGGCCGGGGCGTACCCGAGCGACCGGAAGAACGGGTCGGCGTCCGGATCGGAAGCGAGGAACCCCGGGCAGTTCGTCCCGCCGTACAGCCCGAACCCGAATGGGCACTGCGGCCAGACCGGCCCGGCCCGGAAGGTCCGGGCCCCCTTGTCAGCCAGATACGCCTCACAGCGCTGGACCAACCCCCGGCCGACCCCCTTCCGCCGGTCCGCGGGCCGGACCGCCACGGAGCAGATCACGCCCTCTTCGAACGACAGGGCGGCGAGGTCCGCGGTCGGGGCGAACCCGGTGAGGGCGTACCCCTGCACCCGGCCGGAGCCCTCGTCCACGGCCACGATCAACCCGTTGTGGTCGAAGTACGGCTTGCTGAACACCCACCGCTCAAGAAGGGCGGGGGTACGGAGCGGGTACGCCCCGCGGGCGGTGTGAGACTCGTTCCAGATGTCCGCCAGGGCCGGCGGATCAGTGTTGCGGAAGCGGCGGAAGATGGTCACGGCCGGCTCTCTATCACCCGCCGGGGTGGATAACGACGGCCCGTCGCGGGGGGAGCGCCGGCGCGGGAGGCAATCACGGCTCTAATATATGATCCGTCGGGAGTCCCGCAAGTTGACGGGCCGCGCCCGGCCAACCCCGAGGTCACGATGCCCCGCTTCCTCGTTATCTTCCCGTTCGTCCTCACCCTCGCCCTGACCCTCCGGGCCGCCGACTGGCCCCAGTACCTCGGCCCGACCCGCGACGGGCAATCGGCCGAGACCGGGCTCACCTGGGACTGGCCGAAGGACGGCCCACCGGTGGCGTGGACGCTCGCCGTCGGGCAGGGGTGGGCCGGGCCGGTGGTCGCTGGCGACCAGCTGGTCCTGTTCCACCGGGTCGGGGACGACGAGGTCGTCGCCTGCCTCGACCCGGCGACCGGGAAGGAAAAGTGGAAGACCACCTATCGGGCCCGGTACCGGGACGACTTCGGGTTCGACGAGGGGCCGCGGGCCACCCCGCTGGTCGCCGGCGACCGGGTCTTCACCCTCGGGGCCAATGGCGACCTGTCCGCGCTCGCGCTCGCCACCGGGAAGCAACTCTGGGCCCGGAACCTGCTCGCGGACTACGGCGCGGGCAAGGGGTTCTTCGGGGTGGCGTGTTCCCCACTCCTGGCCGGCGGCAAACTCCTGGTGAACGTCGGCGGGAAAGGGGCCGGGGTGGTCGCGTTCGACCCGGCGACCGGGAAGGAGGAGTGGAAGGCGACCGACGACGCGGCCGGCTACTCGTCGCCGACCGCGGCCGAGGTCGGGGGCAAGCCGCTCGCCGTGTTCCTGACGCGGGACGGGCTCGTCGCGCTCGAGCCGGGGACCGGGAAGGTGCGGTACACGCACCCGTGGCGGCCGCAGATCCGGGAGAGCGTGAACGCCGCCACCCCGCTCGTGTGGAACGGCGACATCTTCCTGACCGTGTCGTACGGGGCCGGGGCCGTGCTGCTGCGGCCGAAGGGGGACGCGGTGGAGGAGGTGTGGGCGACCGACAAGGCGCTGTCGTGCCAGTACAACACGCCGGTCCGGGTGGGCGATTTCCTGTACGGGGCCCACGGCCGGGTGGACGCCCGGGCGGTCGACCTGCGGTGCGTGGAGTGGAAGACCGGGGCGGTGAAGTGGACGCGGCCGAAATTCGGGGCGGTGAGCCTGATCGCGGTCGACGGGGGAGGGCTCGGGCTCACCGAGGCCGGCGACCTCGTGCGGTTCGACGCCTCGCCGGACGGGTACAAGGAGCGGGCCCGGGCGACGATCCTGGGGAGCCCGACCCGGGCGACCCCGGCCCTCGCGAACGGCAGGCTCTTCGCCCGCGACGGGAGCAAACTGGTGTGTGTCAGCCTGAAGAAGTAAAAGCCCTTCGGCCACCCAGGGCTAAACACGGGCGCCGCTCCGCGGCTACCGCCGAACCCGAACCCCTCTTTGCCCCGGAGGGGCATTCGTTCGTAGCCCAGGGCGGGAGCCCTGGGTGGCGTGGGAACTTCCGAACCGCCCCGCTCGGCCGGCTACGCCCGAGTGATTTGGGCGTACCCGGTCGGGCCGGGCGGGTGGTTTTCGTCGCCCTTCTGGGCCAGAAGGCGGCCCGGCTCGGGAGCCGCGGAGCGGCGCCGGCCGGTAGCCCGGGGTGAAACCCCGGGCGGACCGACCCGGTTCTCCGGGAGCTGGGCCGAACGACAGCGCAGCTCCCGGAGAACTGCGGAGGAGCTGGGCGGTCATCCGCCCGCCAGAGCGGCCGGCCGGGTACGCCCGAGTGATTTCGCTCTTCTCTATCGTTGTCTTCTCTCTGTGTGGGCCCGAACTCTGTGTCCTCTGTGACTCAGTGGTTCGTTCCTCTTGGCCTCTTGGTTACTCGCTTTTCCGCCGGGTGCTGTCCGCGTCCAGCCCGTTCCACTCGGCGGACCGGTGCCTCCCCAGCTCCTCTTCGGAATGTGCGGCCTCTTCGGGGTTCTCGACCAGGTCCCGCTTGAGCTGTTGACGGCGGTGTTTGTTCCCGCGCTTCTTGACCGCCCGCTTCAGGTCGCGCAGTTTACGTTTATCCGGATCCGGGGGCATTGCCGTCTCTCCCGCTTGATTCTTCACACACCGGGTTCGAAACTGCCCACATGGCCCGCATCCTGATCGCCACCGACGCTTGGCACCCGCAGGTGAACGGCGTCGTCCGGACCCTGGACACGACCACCGCCCGGCTGCGGGTCCTGGGCCACGCGGTCGAGGTGATCGAGCCGGGGCGGTACAGCGCGGTCCCGGTCCCGTTCTACCCCGAGATCCCGTTCAGCCTCCCGCGGCCGGGGCGGGTCTACGACCGCGCCCGGCGGTTCCGGCCGGATCACGTCCACATTGCCACGGAGGGGCCGATCGGCCTGCTGGTTCGCCGGTTTTGCCGGCTCCGCGGGTGGCGGTTCAGTACATCGTATCACACCCGGTTCCCGGAATACCTCGGGCGGCTGGCGCGGGTGCCCCACGGGCTGACGTACCGGTTCTTGAAGCGGTTCCACGGGCGGTCGGCGGCGATGATGGTGGCCACGCCGAGCCTGGAGCGGGAGCTGAAGGAGCGGGGGTTCGCGGCCCCGATCCGGCGGTGGTCGCGGGGCGTCGACCTGTCGATCTTTTACCCCCGGCCGAAGGCGGAAAGCCCGTACCCGCGGCCGGTCCTGCTGTACGTCGGACGGGTGTCGCACGAGAAGAACATCGAGGGCTTTTTGAAGCTGAAGACGGCCGGCACGAAGCTGGTGGTCGGGGACGGGCCGGCGCGGGCAGAGCTGGGGCGGAAGTACCCGGACGCGGTGTTCCTGGGTTACCGCAAGGGGCCGGCGCTGGGAGAGGTGTACACGGCGGCCGACCTGTTCGTGTTCCCGAGCAAGACGGACACGTTCGGGATCGTGGTGATCGAGGCGCTGGCGAGCGGGCTGCCGGTGGCCGCGTTCCCGGCGACCGGGCCGGTCGACATCATCACCCGTGCGGAACTGGGGGCGGTGGACGAGGACCTGGGACGGGCGGTGGCGCGGGCCTTGGGAACCGGAAATCCGGCGGCGTGCGTGGCCGAGGCCCGGGGCTACACGTGGGAGAACTGCACCCGTCAGTTCGTGGAGAACCTGGTGCCGGTATCAGGCGGAGGGCATAAGGCCCCCGGGTGAAAAACACACGACACCGAGTGATCGCACAACAGCTCGGCCGCGAGACCTCGACTCTCGCCCGGGTGCTCATTTCAGCCGATCGCGCAGCCCGTCGAGCCGCCCGCACACGTCCCGGACCTTCGGGCTGTCCCCGACCTTGCCGGCCGTCGGGATCGCCGCCCGCGCCCACTCCAGGTCGCCGACCGCGTTCTCCTGAACGGCCTTCAGCCGCTTGGCGTCGGGCGAGTCCGCCGGGGTGTTCTTCTTCGCCTCGTCGAGGACCGGGACGAGCCCGTCCCGCACGAGCAGGTCCAGGTGGCTGCCCAGTTCCTCCACCCGGTCGGCGTCCTGGGCCTCGGCCGCCCCGCGGAGGGCGATCCCCAGCACCCGGGCCGTCTCCCGGCACGTCTCCGCCCGGTCGACCGGGCGGTCCGTCACCCCGAGCTTGACGCCGCAGTCGACCAGGTCGCCGATGAGCACCCGGTTCGTCCGGAGCAGGCGGAGCTGGTCGGCCGCCGTCAGCGGCGGCGGTCCCTGGGCCCCGGCCCACGCGGACAGGGCCAAGAAGGCCGCCGGTATGAACGTTACCCGGGACATGGTCACGCCCCCCCGCCGGGGAGGAGCGCCCCCAGCTTGGTCTGGCCGTCCCGGGCCTTCTCCGAAATCGCCTTGAGTACCGGCTGGGCGTGCGGCGGGGATTCGCGGGCCGCCTGGTCCGCCTGCTGCCCGGCCTCGGCGAGCCTCGCCGACAGCCGTTCGAACAGGGCCTTCTTCTGGGCCTGGGTCAGGGCCTGGAGGTCCGCCACCTTCTTCGCCTGCGGCACGATCCCCGAGTCCACCACCTTCTGGAACTGCGCGGACAGGTCCTTCAGGTCCTCCTGGCTCGCGACCCGGGCGAGGCTGCGGGTTTCGGCCGACAGGTCGTCGGCCAGTCCGCCGAGGACTTCCAGCCGTTGTTCCGGCGTCTTCGCCTGAGTCAGGGCGAGGTCCCGCTGGATCACCTTTTCCAAAAACGGGTGCCGCGGGGTGTGCGTCACCACTTCCGGCTGCTTGGTCGGCCGCAAGACCAGCCAGCCTCCGAGAACCACGAGCACCGCCGCCGCCAGCCCCGCGACGTACTTCAGACCGGGGAGCGCCCCGACCAGCTCGAACGCCGACCGGCCCGACCGGCGGTCGACCGAGGGGATGCTCTTGATGACCGGCCCGGCGGCGGTCAGGTCGTCGAGCAGGGCGGCCTTCTTGTCGGCCGGGGCGGCCGGGACGGGGAGTAGCCCCAGGAGCTGTTCGAGCTGGGCGGCCCGCTTCCACCACGCCGCGCAGGCCGGGCAGGCATCGAGGTGCTCGCGCAGGCCGTCCGGCACCTGCCGCGGGTCCGGCAGGGCGAGGATTCGGTTCTGGAGGGTCTGGCAATTCATGTCACACCAGCTGATCAATCAAGTTGGCCACGAAAGGCACAAAAACACGAAAAGGAGGAGCTCAGTCGTTCCCCGGGAGCGCGGGCGTCTCTGCCGCTTCGGCTCGGTTGCCTCGAAGAGCGGCCAAGATGGCCGCGCTCCCGGGGGAATTCACTTTTTGCGTCTCTTCGTGCCTTTTTGTGGCCATCGGTTTTATGACCCGGATTCGCCCGCAGCCGCGCCCGGGGGGAGCAGTTCCGGGGCGAGGACCTTCATCAGCTTCTGCCGGGCCTTGAACACCCGCCACCGGGCGGTCTCCTCGGTCGTGCCCAGCACCTTCGCGACCTCGCGGAAGGAGAGCCCTTCCTCCACCCGCAAGAGCAATGCCGCCCGGAAGTCGGGGGGCAGCGCGGCAACCGCCTTGCCTACGGCTTCGAGGGCCTCGCGGTTCTCCGCCACGGTTACCGGCCCGGCGGACTCCGGCCCGGCCGCGTCGTCCGGGAGGGCGTGCTTCGTCCGCCGCTCGGCCCGCTTCTGGTTCACGAAGTTGTTGTGACCGATCCGGAAGATCCAGGCCCGGAAGTTACTGCCGGGGCGGAACGACCGGACGGCCGCGAGTGCTTTCAGGAACGTTTCCTGGGTCAGGTCCTCGGCCGTGTGTCGGTCGCGGGTCAGGTGGTAGAGCCACCGGTACAGGCGGTCCCAGTACCGGTCCACCAGCCTGGCGAACGCCGACCGGTCGCCGGCCTGAGCGGCCCCTATCCATTCAGCCTCCTCGCCGGGGAGGAGGGGGTCCGGTTCGATCGACACGCGGCGGCGGGTCCAGCGACGGAGTTCAGGGTCGGAGCGGCTGGCGCGGAGTCTACCGGCGGCTCCGCAGACCCGGCCGTGGGTTCACCATAGCCCCCCGACCGGCCGGTTGTCCAGCACCTACCGGCCGTTGCGTCCGTCCGGACCCGCAGCTCTATTAATGGGAACGGAGTGGGGGAGGAATCGTTGGCGGTCGGGAAAGCGAACTCCTTGGCCGGTCGTTTCGGGGCATCGTCCAACCCGAACATCCGGACTTAACTCAAAATAGGATCATCTTTTCGGGCCGGACGCAACCGATCGATCTCACGAGCGACCGGGTTCTTCTCGGGTATCGACCGGTTTCCGGACCGATGCCGGTACACCAGACCGCGAGCCGATTCCGCCCGCCCGAATTGGGTTCGTTTGGCAGAATCGACCCCCGACCCGGCGGGTGTCAAACGGTTGCCCTGACACGAGGCAGAGCGTCCCCGGGAATTGGGTTCGTTTGGCAGAATCGGTCCGCGGACCGGCGCCAGCTCCGGTGGTGGCAGGGAATGACAGGGTTTGACAGCCCCACGACACGAGCGGCCGATCTCGTGCCCTCTCGGTCAGGCCGGACTGGCCGTCCGCCGGGAAGCATGACCGGGCGAAATTGGGTTCGTTCGGCAAAAGGGATCCCCACCGGGCGGGAACCGCTCCCGAATTGGGTTCGTTCCGCAGAATCGACCTCCCGCCCGCTCCGGCGGTCGGCCCACATCGGCGAGGCCGAGACGAATTGGGTTCGTTTGGCAGAACCGACCCTGTGGGAGCGTCGGATCGGCCCGGATTGTGAAGGAATCGTGTAGATTGGGTTCGTATGGCAAAATCGTCTTCCCCAGGCGAGCGGCAGGGAGAAAGCAGCCCGGGAGATTCGTTCCACGCGCTTCGTAGGGCACGCAGTGCGTGCCCTACGATACAGGTCTTCATCATCCGGCGGGCCATCCTCCACCTGCCGGATGCCCAACCGGCGTTCCGACCTCCGGCCCAACCCGCCCCCCTTTCGGAGTCCACCGGCCACTCGATCCGTCTTCCCACTCCGGAGGTGCATAACCCGGGCGTGTCCGACCGCCACGCCGGAGTCGAGGACCGGGAGCCACGTCCACTGCCTTGCCTCCAGTGTACCTCGGCGACATGCCGGTCCGAAGACGAGTTGGACATTGACGGGGAGCTTCCCGCCGGGCTCGCGAGCCCGGTCGGTGACGCCCTTTGTATGCCTTCGCGGGCCGAAGTTGATTGCCGTTCAGATGCGAACAGGGTGCGGCAGCATTTGAGCTGAGCTGGCCACCGTAGGGCCAGAGTCAACCCCTGAAAGTGCCTCGGCGTGTCGGACCGACGCACGCTGCTCACCAACTGGTGTGCTCCGGCCAGCGAATGCCCGTACCAAGCAAGGAGCTGGGGCTGGGAGGTGAGGGGGCGCCGCTTGCCTTCGGAGGTGACGAGCGCGTGACACCAATCCCACGGATGCCTGCCGCACCCACTATTCTTCCGCGATCAATGGCACCGATAGCTCGGCGATGTTGCCCAAGTCGGGCACAGCCGCAACCTACTTCGGGTCGGGCTGAGGTGGCTTCACGGGTCAGCAGGATAATGCATGACAACAGGGGGCTCGAGGCGGTACAATCTCTTTTCCACCGGACGCGCTCAGTACCCGCCTGTGCTTCCTTTCCGCCTGCCTCGGAGAATCGCATGTTAAGCATGCCTCTGGGTTTCGAAGGGCCTTCGCTGTGCGGTAAACTAACGCGCCGGCAGCTGCTTCACGTGGGCGGACTCAGCATGCTCGGGCTGGGCCTGCCCGGTGCGCTGCGCGCGAGCGATCCGGGAATACCCGCACGTGCTCGCGAACCGGGAACGCAGGCGTCCGCGTCCGAGAAGTCCTGCATCTTCATCGTGATGGGGGGCGGCCCCTCGCACGTCGATATTTGGGACATGAAACCGCAGGCACCGGTGGAAATCCGCGGTCCGTACAAGCCGATTGCCACCTCGGTGCCCGGTGTGCACCTCAACGAGTTGATGCCGCGCCTGGCCAAACTGAGCCAGCACTACAGCCTCATTCGTTCGATGACGCACACCGCGCCGATCCGCAACCACCCGGACGCGATGCACAACTGCCTGACCGGGCAGGCGAAAGCCCCGGACGACGCACCTTGCTACGGCTCGGTGATGGCCAAGCTACGGCCGTCCAAGCGCGTCCTGAGTCCGTATGTCTGGCTGCATCGCTGCGATGGCAATACGACGGTTTTCTGCTCGCCTTTCATCTCGTATGGTGGGTTCCTGGGACGGGCCTACGCTCCGTTCTTCGTCGGTAACTCGGCGAATCACCCAGCCATGCCGAATTTCCAACTGTCCGAGCTGGATTCGGTTATGAGCACGTCGCCCCAGAGGACGCTCGATCGTGAAGAGTTGCTCGGCCGGCTCGAGCCGTCGCTGAGCAGCACAACAGGCTACCGGGCGGCAACCGGCTGGGACGAGCTACGGCAACGCGCCGTGGAACTCGCGACCGGCC
Source organism: Gemmataceae bacterium (assembly GCA_028288765.1). Taxonomy (GTDB): domain Bacteria; phylum Planctomycetota; class Planctomycetia; order Gemmatales; family Gemmataceae; genus Urbifossiella. Next base: position 9,034 of record JAQGHQ010000391.1, read on the forward strand.
CGGACGGCCGGCTACCCTTTGACCTGCAGCGAGAGCCCGCCAAGGTGCGCGACCGTTATGGCCGTCATCCCCTCGGGCAATACCTGCTCATGGCCCGCCGGCTGGTGGAGTCCGGGGTGGGCTTCGTGAGTGTCAATGGCTGGTGCGGTTTTGCTCCGGGCGAGGGTTCCCAGGGCGGGGCCGCGAGCTTTACCTGGGACATGCACGGTGGCGGGATGGGCCAGGGGAATATCTTCGGCACCGGGTCCTACGGGCTGGGCTGGGCGCTGCCGCGACTCGATGAAGCGCTGTCCGCCCTGCTGGAAGATCTTCACGACCGCGGTCTGCTGAAGAACACGCTGGTGGTCGTGGTCGGCGAGTTCGGGCGGACCCCCAAGATCGAAACCAATAACGGCATATCCGGCCGGAGCCACTGGCCGGCCTGCTTCTCCGCAGTGCTGGCAGGCGCCGGCATCGGCGGGGGCGTCTATGGCGCGTCCGACAAGATCGGCGCTTACGTGAAGGACCGTCCGGTCCCACCGCAAGTCCTCGGCGCGACCCTCTATCATGCGCTGGGGGTGCCGCTCGATTCCAAAGTGGGGGCGCGTCCGATCACGACGGGCGAGCCGATCCTCGAGTTGTTCAGCTAGGTCCGACGTTGGCCTCGACCGAATCTCCGTCGTTTTTTGGTCGATGGATGATACCCGACACCGAGCGGGCTGCTGCGGGATTGTTGTTCACGACATTCGAGCATTCGAGCAGCCCAAGTTGACCAGCCAACGCTCCGGTCTTTCCCATCCAGAGCAGGTGGTCGGGCAGTCCTGGGTCAGGTTCCAGGTTCCCCCCTGCGGTGGCACACCCGTGCTGTCCGCAACCAACGCGGCTACGTCCTGGCTGGCTCGGAGATTGCACGCGCCACACCGGCGCGGCATGCTCGGCCGTTCTTTCCAGCCGTCACCCGGCCCCGTCCGGGTAGACGATTAGCGGGCCTATCGCAAGGATCGGTTCCTCATCTTCTGTTCCTCGGCGTCGCGCGCTTCGGTCACCTCGACCGCCGGCACTTGCGTTGCCGCGGTTATCGCGGCCTCTTCCCGAATCGCTTCGCCGTCTGAGACCGGGTGGTCCGGCGTCGCCGGACTGCAATTCCAGCGCGGATGCCAGGCGCGGCCGTTGCTTCTCTCTCGCTATACTTTTGTCACTCTCGACCCGCGAACAGTGACCGCCGTTTCGAATTCGGTCACGGCCGGCGTCGCCCGGTCGCGGCCGGGTGGGTACGATGGGCGGGGTGAGAGCGAAGCCTACGGGAGGGGAACGATGAACCGGTTGCGGAGCTGGGTCGTGGGGGCGGTGATGGCGGTCCTGGCGGTCGGGGCGGGGTCGTTTGCGGCAGACCCGAAGGCGGAGCCCAAGAAGCGGGAACAGCCGGCCTACGAGACCCGCAAGAACCACGACCCGGACGGGATCGGGAAGTTCTACATGAATCGCGAGATCGCCCAGGTGATGGGATACCGGGCTGCGAGCTGGCTGGAGCGGCCGGAGCGGGTGAAGGAAGAGGAGCCGGCGAAGTTGATCGAGGCCCTGGCGGTCAAGCCGGGGATGGTGATCGCCGACGTCGGGGCCGGGAGCGGGTACCACTCGTTCCTCCTCTCCCCGCTCGTCGGCGAGAAGGGGAAGGTGATCGCGTCCGACATCCAGCCCGAGATGCTGGAGCTGATCCGGGAGAAGGCGAAACGGCTAAAGGTGACCAACGTCTCGACGGTCCGCGGGACGGCGAAAGACCCGAAACTCCCGGCGGGCGGGGTGGACCTGATCCTGCTGGTGGACGTGTACCACGAGTTCGAGTTCCCGTTCGAGATGACCGAGAAGATGGTCGACGCCCTGGCGCCGGATGGCCGGCTGGTGTTCGTGGAGTTCAAGATGGAGGACGACAAGGTCAACATCAAGCTCGTCCACAAGATGAGCGAGCGGCAGGTGATCAAGGAGATGGAGCCGTTCAAGGAGATGGAGCACACGAAGACGGTCGGCACCCTTCCGTGGCAGCACGTCGTCATCTTCACGAAGAAGGACGCGAAGAAGTGAGAGCGGTATTACTCGCGGCCGCCGGCCTCGTCCTGGTCGCGGCCGACCCCGCCCCGCCGCTGCCAGTCGTCGCGAAGGCCGAGTCGTTGCCGGATTGGAATGCGAAGTTCCGCCCGACCGACGGCTGGGTCGGGGCCGACGGGGCGTACTCGGCCCCCGTCTCCGACCGCCGGACCCTCTGGCTGTTCAGCGACACGTGGGTCGGCTCGGTCCGGGACGGCAAGCGGGTCGGCGTCGCGATGGTGAACAACACGGTGGGGATCCAGGACGGCCGCGGGCCCGACGCCAAGGTCTCGTTCGTCGTCAAGCAGACCACCGCCGGGAAACCGACCGCGATCCTCACACCGCCGGACGGCCGCGGCTGGTTCTGGATCAATGCCGGGGTTCACGTCAACGGCCCGCTCGTCCTCTTCCTCCCGCGGCTCGAGAAGACGACCGACCCGGGGGCGTTCGGGTTCCGGCAGGTCGACCAGTGGCTCGGGGTGGTCGAGAACCCCGCCGCCGACCCGACCGTGTGGAAGGTTACGTACTCGAAGTTACCGTTCGCGGAATTCACACCCGGGCGCACGCTCTCATTCGGGGCAGCAGTGCTGCGGGAGGGGAACCACGTTTACGTCTACGGATACGAGGAAAAGCCTGGCAAGCCGTTCCCGGTGCGGCGCATGGTGCTGGCCCGCGCGCCGGCGGACAAGCTCGCCGACTTCGGGGCGTGGCGGTTCTATTCGGGCGGCGAGTGGAAGGCGGACGCGAAGACGATCGCCCCGCTCGCGGACGGGCTGGCGACCGAGTACTCGGTGAGCTACCTGCCGGGGCTGAAGCAATACGTGGCGGTGTACACGGAGAACGGGCTGGGGGACCGGATCGTCGGCCGGTTCGCGGCGTCGCCGGTGGGGCCGTGGTCGGAGCCGGTGCTGTTCTACCGCTGTCCGGAGATGACGCGGAATAAGAAGGTGTTCAGCTACGCGGCGAAGGCCCATCCCCATTTGGGGGGCGGGAATGAGCTGGTGATCAGCTACTGTGTGAACGCATTCGAGCTCGCCCCGGTGATCGAGGACGCCTCGCTCTACTGGCCGACGTTCGTGCGGGTGAGGCTGGAGTAGTCTTCCTCGGTGGCTGCGGCCATCCCGGCCGCTTTGCATGGGCGACCGAACTGATACACGAACCTGGTAAGGCGGTCGCATTCGGTTGGATCCGTGTCGTGCCCGACCGACTCGGCCGTTGAGCCGTCCGGCCCGATCGGGGTAGGTGCCGCGCGACCCGCGAGCGGGTACCCCGGCGGCACAGGCAGTCCGGCTCGGCTCGCCGGACCTACCCAGAAACTGGGCCATCCGGCTCGGTCGGGTCGGTGCCACGGACCCGCGAGCGGGTACCCCCGGCATCGAAGAAAATGCGACTGACTCGTCGGGTCCCTGTATGAGGCGGGCGGGACGCCCGCAGTCCAAAACCGACGACCTCCCACCCCCTCGAATCTCACACCCGCTTCAGCATCTCCCCCAGCACCTCGCCGTCGCTCGGGTAGTCGGTCGGGAGGATGACCCGGAGCGGGATCGGCACCTCGTCCATCCGGTACGCGGTACCGACGCGATGCACCCCGTACACCGCCGTCGTGAACTTCACCGCCGCCGGCACCAGCGGGTCGACGCCCGGGGGGTCGAGCAGGATCACCGGGATCCGCCGCAGCTGCGCCACCGCCGCGTCCGGCAGGTCGGCCGCCGTCTCCCCGCCGACGATCAGGCAGACGTCCACCTCGCCCCGGGCCAGCATGTCCGGGCCGGTGAACTCGCCCGGGTTGTACCGCGGGTAGCCGCGGGCCAGGTTCACCCCGAACGGGTAGCCGGTCTGCCACGCGAGCACCGAATCCGCCCCGGCCACGTCCCCGTACCGCCGCATCCGCCGGGCGTAGAACCGCGTGTATTCGTTCAGATCGGTGACCAGCTGGAGCAGCGCCTCCACCGTCCGGTGCGCCAGCCTCTCCCGCGTCACCCCGCTGCCGAAGAAGATGACCCCGCACCGGCACGACTTCATCCGGGCGACGAGGTCGCGGAGCTGCCCCCCCAGAAACCCCTCCCCCGGCCCCTCCCCTGAGAAGGGAGGGGAGGAAGACCCAACTCCGACTCCCCCTTCCCTCTTAGGGAAGGGGGCTGGGGGGTTAGGTCCCGGCTCGATCCCCCGCACCAGCATCCGCAGCGTCCACAGCGCTTCCCAGTTCCGCCCAGCCGGGACGGGGATGAACAGGTCGGCCAGCTGCGCCGACTCCGTCTCGTGGTCGTCCACCATGACCACGAACCGGTCTTTTCGCCCGCCCGGGACGAACCGGCCCACCGGGTCCGCCGAGTACCGCTCCAGGTGCCGCGGGTGGGTCCGGGCCGGGTCGCTCCCCCAGAAGATCACGAGGTCGGCCCGGTTCCGCACCTCCCCGAGCGTACACGTCGACTCGCCCACCTGCTGCAGCGCCATGAGCGACGGGGCGTGCCCGGTGCTCGCGGTCGTGTCGATCGTCGCCCCGATCCGGTCGGCCAGCGCGGTCGCCGCCCGCTGCCCTTCCGTCGTGCTCCGCGACAGCCCGAAGATGAGCGGCGACCGCGCCCCGCGGAGCAGCTCCGCCGCCCGGTCGTACGCCGCACCGGGGTCGGCCGGCCGGCCGGCGACCTCGGCGGCCGGCGGATGCGCGGCGTTCTGGCCCAGGAACCACGGCTCCGCGAGCCGACACGCCCCCTCGGCCCGGACCACCCGGCCGCCGTCGACCGTGACCGCCAGGTCGTCGCACACGCACCCGCACACGGTACAGGCCACGTTCCGGATCGTCTCGGGCATGAGCCCTCGTCTTGCGGCCCGGGTCCGGAGACCCGGGCCGTGAATGGAGCAGAAACAGAACACCCCACGGGCCGTCCCGTGGGGTGCGCGGTACACGGCCCGGCCCGCGGGCGGTCACTTGGCGAACGCCGCCGGCTTCTCCTTGAACGGCTTGAGCGGGTCGCTCTGGACGGTCACGACCTGCTCGTTCGGCGGGAGCGATCCGCACCACAAGAAGTAGCTATTCCCGCCGTCGGTCAGGTCGCCGATATTCAGCTCGAGCTTCTTCCCGCCCTCCAGCTCGATATTCACCCCGAGCCCCTTGTACTGGTCCGGGGCCTGGGCCGGCTGGCCGGGGGTCGGGGCGATCGGGAACTTGTGCTCCGGCCGCGGCGGGCCGGACACGAACGCCTTCGCCCGGAGCCCCTCGACCGCCCCGAGGAACAGGTCCACCTTCGCCGGGTCGACCTGGAACCCGCCCTCGGCCACCCACGTCCCGTTCTTCCGCTCGAACTTCAACGTCGTCTGGCTGACCTTGGTGATCTCGTACCACCCCTGCAGCTCGACCTTCTGGACCTTCGCCCGGTCGAACCGGACGACGATCCGGTCCCGCAGGTCGGCGGTGGCGAACTGCTCGAACACCAGCTTCGGGACGGTGAACACGGCGTCCCGCCCCTCCATCCGGGCGTACACCGACTGCTTGTCGTCCGTCTCGTTCCCGAAGAAGTACACCCGCCGCTTGTCCGCGTCCGGGGGCGGGGTGCCGGCAGCCGGCGGGACCTCGGCGAGCCCGACCTCCACCTTCAGCCGGGGGTTCTCCGGCAGCAGCCCGAACTTGAACAGGTCGTCCCGGCTCGGTTGCTCGTGGACGAACCGACCCACCTTCAGGGGGGTGAGCGGGTTCAACAGGGCGTCGATCGTACCGGTGTCAGCCGTCCGGTCCTTCTGCGGGTCCGGCTTCACGAACTTCCACACCCCGTTCGATTTGTCGGCCGCCACCTCGACGATGACCGCCTGCCCCTGCGTGACCGTCAGCTTGGCCGCCTGGAACGGGGAGAACGTCTTGACCGACGGGTCGAGGAAGTCGAGCCGCGACTTGCCGACCGTCGCGACCACGTCGGCGTCCTCGGCCGGCCCGCCGAGCCCCCCGGCCCCGACCTTCACCTTCTCGGGCAGCACGAAGTCGGCCTTCGCCCCGGTCGGCATCGTCCGCCGGACGTACACCCCGGTCGGGTCCTTCTTCCCGAACTGGAGGACGGTCGGCGCCCCCTTCGGCTTCGGCTCGGCCTTGGGGTCCGCGGCCGGCTCGACCCCGTCGGTCCAGAGCTTCACCTCGGCCTTGAGCTCCGGGCCGGCGAAGTTGGCGTCGTTCGCGGCCGGGAAGTCCTTCACCACCCGCGGCTGGCCGAGCAGGTCGAGCAGCGCCTTGACCGCCGTCTGGTCCGCGGTCTGCGGGTCGCCCGGCCCGCCGGACAGCTTCCACTCGGTCGACCCGGCGGCCTTGCGGAACTTGACCGTCTGCCCGCCGACCGTCAGGTCGGCGGCGTCGATCCGGCCGCGGACGTCGTCCTTGAGCAGGTCGCGGTCGCGGAGCGGGTTCGGGTCGGCGACCAGCGGGGCCAGCCCGTCCACGTTCCCGCCCGCGGTCACCCGGACCACCCCGGGGGCGCCCTCGACCCGGACGTACACCTTGCCCGGGGGGGCGGGCGCGCCGGGCAACGGCGGGGCGGCCGGGGCGTCGGCCTTCTTCCCGATGTACGCCACCTCCGGCGGGCCGTCCTTCGGCCGGAGCTCGACCCGGACCAGGTCCGGGTTGTCCGGGTTCAGCCCGTACTCCTTCAGGTCCTTCGGGTCCTGGATGAAGTCGTCGGCCGCTCCCGCCTGGAGGTTGACCACCGTGTTCAGCAGGGGCCGCACGCCGGTGATCGCGGTCGGGTTGGTCGCGCTCGGCTCGCCGGTCAGGGCGGCGTCGCCCCACCCGGCCGGGGCGTCGAACTTCCACCCGCCGGCCTTCGACAGGGCGAGGTCCTTGCCCTTCGCGGTCAGTTTGATCGCCGCCACGTCGTCCGCCCCGGTCCGGGGGTCGACCGAGAACACCTGTTTGGTCCGGTAGTCGTTGACCCACCTGGCGAGATCGCCGGCCTCGCCGTTGGTCCGGGCGGAGTCCTTGAACAGCGGGTCGAGGTCGGACCGGGGGACGGCCATCGGCCGCTTCCGGGCCGGGGTGGTGACGAACCCGACGGCCTTCGACCCGCCGATGGTCACGTCCCCGATGTTCAGCATGGCCGACTTGTCACCCTCCCGGAGGGTGACCCGCAGGCTCGGGGGGTCCAGGTGGTGGACGGCCGGGTTCGCGCTGAGTTCGGCGAACGTGGTCGGCCGGACCTTGAGCAGCGCCTCGACCACCCGGGTGACGGCGGCGGCGTCGGCCCGGGCGGTGATCGGCTCGGCGACCGCCCACTGGCCCTTCTCGCCCCGCTTCAGGACGAGCCTGGCCCCGTCGCCCCGTTCCAGCTCGACGGTGTCGATCTGCTCCGCCTTGGCCCCGGCCAGGCCGGTCAGGAGCAGCTCGCCCGACGGCTGGGCGTCCTCCTCCCAGAGCGAGAGGCCGAGCAGGACGAGCCCGAGGACGAACACGGTCCCGAACAGGGCGGCGGTCAGTCGGAAATTCATCGGACTATTGCTCCGGTTGCGGTCTCGTGGCGTGAGGGTCGCCCGGCTCGCGTCTTCTCTCACCCGGTCGTGCGTCACGGCCGCCCCGCGGCCGGCCCCTGACCCGATCCCCTCGGCTCTACTTCCGGCGGATCACCCACACCCCGATCCCGAGCCCGGCGACGGTGAGCAGGCCGAGCCCGAGCGGGAGGTAGAGGAGCCGGGTGGTGTCGATGGTCGCCGGCTCGGGGAAGTTGTACGTCACATACGTCTTCGTCTCGCCGGTGGTCAGCGGCGGCCGGTCCCGGAGCCAGTCGATCCCGACGGCCATCAGGTCGAACGTGGCCGGGGCCCCGCCCCCGCGGACCCGTTCGGCGAACTTGTCGCTGAAGATGAACGCGTTCCCGAGGACCAACAGCCGGCCGGTCCCGGCCGGGCCCCCGTGGGGCCCGCCGCTCTCGGACACGACGGCCGCGAGCGGCCGGGCGTCGTCGGTCAACTTCTTCCGCTCCCGGGCCGTCGGATTCTGGACGAGGTCGCGAAAGACCAGTTCGATGTCGGTGATCCGGTCGTCTTCCAGCCAGGTCGGCCGGCCCGGCTGCGAGATCAGGAGCGAGGTCGCCTGGAACTGTGCCTGCGGGTTGTCCTTGGAAACCTCGACCTCTCGCGGGTACAAGAACCCGATCGCCTGGACCTGCGGGGCGAGCGCCTGGGTGATCGGGTTCTGCACGGACGCCCGGGAGAACATGGCGAGCGTCTGGTACTCCGGCGACCGCTCGGTCGGGACGCTGTAGACGAACTTGTCCCCGAGCCGGACGCCGAACCCGCTCAATACCCCTTCCAGCCCGGTTTTCACCACCCCCCGGCCGTCCGGCCCGGCGGCTGCCCCGGCGGCGACGATCAACTTCCCCTTGCCGCCGGACTTGCGAGGCTCGGCCATGTATTTCTGGATCGCCGCCGCGGCGGCCGGGGCCAGCGGGGTTTGGGGCTCGGCCACGATCACCACCGTCGCGTCGTCCGGAACCACCGGGTTCTGGAGCGGGAACGTGAGCGGGCGGACGTCCAGGTAGCTCTTCTCCAGGAACGCCTTGAGCTGGGTCGCCGACCCGCCGACCGCGGTGGCCACGGTCCGGTCTCCGCTGATGCTCAGTTCCCCGTTCCCCTGGGTGAAGTAGATCGCCGGCTTCTGCTCGTTCTCGGCCAGGAACCGGAGCTCCCGCATCACCCGGCTCTCGCCGACGAACGCCTTCGGCCGGCGGCCCCGCTGCTGGTCCATCTCGAACAGGTCCGCGAGCGGGACGAACGCGTTCCGCTTCTCGTCCTCCCCGGCGGTGATGAGCACCCCTTCGTCGTCCCGCCCGATCCGCGGGTACTTGTCCTGGAGCCGCTGGAGTTCCCCCTTGCCGGACACCGGGCTGACGAACTTCGCCGTCACCCGGCCGCCGCCCGCCTCCTGGGTGCTGTACGCGAACTGCCGGATGTCGTTCGTCAACCGGTCCCCGGTGTCCGGCATGATCACGTACAGGGTGACCGGCTCGGTCAGCTTGCCGAGGAAGTTCTTCGTCCCCTCGGAGAGCGTGTAGAACCCGGTCTCGGTCGTGTCGAGCTTGTTCGGCACCTTCATGGCGATCGCCACGTTCGCCACCACCAGCACGACGAGGAGGAGCAGGACGGTGAGCCCGAAGTTCGACCCGTACACCAGCCGCCGGATGGACAGGTTGTTCCGTTCCTCGGCCCGGGCCGGCTGGACCGCGGCGAACACCAGCCCGGCCCCCCCCACGACCATCAGGAGCGGGGCCACCACCCACACCATCTCCTTCTTCTCGCCCTTGTCGAGCCACTTCGTCAGGCTGTCGCTCCACCGGTAGAAGTACCACCCGCCGAACACGATCAGGGCGAACCCGATCAGCCCCCCGGCGGTCAGGAGGACGACCCGGGCCTCGGTCCGCTGCCGGTCGACGGACGGGTTCGGGAGCCCGACCATCAGGTACCCCCCGACGCCCGCGGCGACCAGGAACCCGATCAGGGCTCCGATCCAGCCGACCGTGTAGTCGTACTTCTTCGGGTCGGCGACCTCCGGCTTCGGGGCGTCCGGCGGGGCGTCCGGGTCGAGCGGGTTGGTCGCGGCCGGCGTGTCGGCCGCCGGTTTGGTGGTCTTGACGCTCCGGACCGCCAGCATGATGGTCGCGGCCAGGAACACGACGGACAGCCCGAGGAAGACGTAGGCCGCGGTCTGCCGCTGGGTGCGGACGAACTCGACCAGCTGCTGGCCGGCCGGGGCGGGGCCGGGGGCCGCCGCGTCTGGGGTCGGGGTCGGATATGGGGTCGGGTTCATGGTAGTTAGCTCTTCCGGCGAGCGGGGGAACGAGCCCCCGGTAGTCTCCGGCCGGCCCCCTCGGGCGCCGGCCGGAGGGTGGCGGCGACATCCGGCGGCGGCCGCCGGGCGGTCAGTTCCATTTCCGGGTTTCGAGCACCTTCACGGCCAGGAACAGGAAGAACACGGCCAGGGACGCGAACAGGAGCGTGTCCCGGAGCGGCAGCCGACCCTGGAGGGCCTCGCCCCACATCGTGATGAACGACAGCCGGCCGAGCGTGGTCTGCAGGAACGCCGGCACGCCGAGGGCGAACTGGTCGCCCTGGATGAAGTAACACAGCAGGAACAGGAGCATCACGACGAACGTCAGGACGGCGGCCACGAGCTGGTTCCGGGTCATGGCCGAGAAGAACAGCCCGATCGCCACGAACGCCAGCCCCTGCGCGCCGAGGGCGACGTAGAAGCTCAGCAGCGGGCGGTAGTCGAACGGCTGCCCGACCTCGACCCGCAGGGCGATCAGGAACAGCCCGAACGGGAGCCACGAGATCATGAAGAACAGCCAGGTGGCCAGGAACTTGCTCAGGACGACGGGGGTCTCGTTCACCGGGACGGTGAGCAGCACCTCCAGCGACCCGGTCCGCTTCTCCTCCGAAATCAGCCCCATGGTCAGGGCCGGGACTTCGAGCAGCAGGGCGATCACCGGGAACAGGGCGAAGAAGTACATCGAGACGATCGGCTCCGGGACCGGGGTCGGGGGCTGGGACGACCCGAACTCGGACAGCCGGTTAATGAACATCCAGTACCCGATCCACGTGATCAGGACGATCCCGCCGAGGACCAGGTAGCCGATCGGGGACAGGAAGTACGCCGCCAGCTCCCGCCGGGTCAGGGTGACGAACTGGTTGTCCGAGCAGATCCCGAGCGAGACGCTGAGGTAGACGATCCCGAGCCCGATCAGGATGACCCCGCCCGGGACCAGGAACGTGGGCGGCGGGGTGGTCAGGGTGTTCGCCTTGAGCGACGCGACCGCCAGGACGACGACCCCGGCGACCCCGACCGCCCCGAGGGTGCTCCGCAGCCAGAGCGGGAACCGCTTCCCGAGTACCCCGGCGGCGGCGACCCCGGCGAACACGGCGGCGGCCAGGAACCGGGCGAGGACCTTCCACTGGTCCAGGTCCCCGTTCGGCTTGCGGAGGACGTTCGGCCCCTCGTACAGCAGGGTCGGGACGGTCGACCGGGCGAACGCGTACACGGCCACCGCCGCCCCGGCCACCCCGAGGGCGAGCGCGACCTGATACCCGATCCCCTCGGACGTGTCCACCTGCCCCATGTACGCGGCCAGGAACCCCAGCCCGAGCAGGGCCAGGGCGATCCCCGGGCCGAGCAGGAAGTCCGGCTTGAAGAGCCCGTAGGCGAGGCTCCCGACGGCGAGCAGGGCCCCGACCGCGAGCATCCCGACGACCGTCACGTCGTGGTACTTCTTGTCCGTCTCGTGCCGGGCGAACGGGATCGCGAACAACAGGCTCAGGAACCCGAACCCGACCCCGCCCTGGAGCAGGTTGTACCCGATCTCCTTCTTGCCGACCCCCGGGGAGCTGAACACCGGGCCCGGAACGACCGCCGCCCCGACCGCGAGGACCAGCCACAGGGCGGCGAACATCCCGTACAACCGGCGGACTTCCTGTTCCCCGTCGCGGGTCGCGTGGTACAGCATCAGGACGATGCCGAGGGCGGCGAACATGTACCCCCACCCGGTCCCGATCCACCGCGGGCTGAGGGCCATGTTGGTGACGACCACCACCCCCCCAAGGACCAGCCCGAACAGCCCGGCGAACCCGACCATCCGGGCGAACGCCGGGCCCTCGGCCAGCACCTGGGACGGGGCGGTCTCGGCCGGCCGGACCGCCACCGTCGCGGCGGGGCCGGCCAGGGTCGGGTCGGGAGTCGTGGTCGTGCTCATCGGGAGGTCCGTCGGGTCTATCGGGTCTCGGGGACCGGGTATCGGAAAGACGGCCGGGGGCGCCGGGCCGGGTTTCACCCGGCCCCGCGGGGCACCCCTAAGCCGCCGGGGGAGAGGCCGGCTCGGGCTCGGCCGGGGCCGCCGGCTCGGGCTGCCGCAGCACGACCGAGGTGTACACGTCTTCCAGGCTCGCCCGCTTCAGGTCGAGCCGGCGGATCGCCCAGCCCTTCACGCCGAGCCGCCGGGCCATCTCTTCCCGCTGGTCCTTGCGGTCCTTCGTTTGGATGTCGAACGCGGTCAGGTCGGAACCGAGCGGGTGGGGGGTGACGTTCGCGACTTCCGGTTGCTCCCGGAGGAAGGCCGCGACCGCCTCGGCCGGGCCGCGGACCTCCAACTGGAGCACCGGCTCCCGCTCGGCGATCGACCGCAGGGTGTCGTCGAACTTGATCTGGCCCTTGTTGATGATGATCACCCGCTCGCACACCTTTTCCACCTCCGGCAGGATGTGGGTGGAGAGCAACACGGTGTGCCGCCCGGCAAGCTCCCGGATCGTGTTCAACGTCTCCTGGATCTGGACCGGGTCGAGCCCGCTGGTCGGCTCGTCCAGGATCAGGACGGGCGGGTCGGCGAGCAGGGTGTCGGCCAGCCCGACCCGCTGCCGGTACCCCTTCGAGAGCGTCCCGAGCAGCCGGCTCTTGACCTCTTTGATCCGACACTTCCCCATGCAGTAGTCGATCCGGGCCGTCCGCCCGGCCCGCTCGACCCCCTTCAGCCGGGCCCGGTACGACAGGTACTCGCCGACCCGCATCTCGGGGTACAGCGGGACGCTCTCGGGCAGGTACCCGATGCGCTGCCGGACGGCCATCGACTGGTACATCACGTCGAACCCGTCCACCCACGCGTACCCGCGGGACGCGGGCAGGAAGGTGGTGAGGATCCGCATGGTGGTCGACTTGCCGGCCCCGTTCGGGCCGAGGAACCCGACCAGTTCGCCGGTGCGGACCTGGAAGGTAACGTCGTCCACAGCCAGAACCGGGCCGTAGCTCTTGGTCAGGTTCTGGACGTTGATCGCTGGCGTCGCCATGAGTTCGACCGTCTCCTTCAACCCGGGCGAAGCCGGGGGCAGGTGCAGATCGTGTTTGACCTTCGCCCGGGAACCATTGGCCGGGTGGAAGGCGGCAGGAGCGGAACGCCGGTTCGACGGATCATCATGATATTACGCCCCTACCCGGCGACAAGTTGGTAGGAGTGGGGAAACCGGCCGGCCGGGGACGGAGGTACCGTTCCCCAACTGTTTCCGCCGGCTGAGATTTATCGAACGCACCAGGAACCTTCCCCGTGACCGGGGCGGGCGCCGGCGTCCCGAACTGAGGCACGCGCCCCAAGTGTCGCGCGAGACCGATGTCGTCGATGCGTGGGCGCAGCCGCCCGTCCCGGTCACAGGTTTTGGGGTGCCAAACCCGCCGGACCGGTTTTCCGTTTCTGGCAGATAAACCGTCCGGATTTTTTGCCCGAAGTCGGTCGAGCCTCCGCCAGGTCACCCCCGGCAAAAAAACGACCCCGGCTCGCTGAACGCGACACCGGCTCTGCTTCCCTCGTTCCCGCGCTCCGCGTGGGAATGGGTCTTCCCCCGCTCTGCGGGGTGGGCCAACCCACCCCGGGTGACGGTCGTCGGGTCCCCGGGAACGCGCCCGGACCGTCCCGGCCGCGACGCGAGGGCGAAGGACGGCGAAGAAACTATCCTGACACGGACGAATCAGACTGACATTAGCAGAAATGTTGAGCGTGGGAACGAGGGCGAGGCGGCCGGGCGATCGTTCGGTTCGACCAGCGGTCGGTTCTTCTCGACCAGAGCTTCGATTGGAGTCAACGGCCGCGGGACGAGTCACCACCCCACTCCCCACACCAGTACCATTTCGTGGGAAGTGGCCAAACGGCGAGTCGAAGCATTCGTCCTTGAATTTCAAGGGGGAACTGTGGTGCCACCTGTCTTTCAGCGTTCCGACGACTTCCAACCAAGGCGCTGCCCAAGTGGTTGTGAGCGGGGGCGCCGTCGGCCCAGATCACGGCCCGGTATATCGCCCCTTGAACCGGTGCTCGTGAATGAAGATGGCATACGCTGGCATGGTGCTCTCCTGCGGGGACACTCGGCTACCGCCCGAGTGCTCGGAACTTATACCTGAGCACGCCCGCCATCGACGAACAACTCGATCCCGGTCACAAAGCTGCTGTCGTCCGACGCGAGGAACACGGCCACCTTAGCGACCTCGTCGGGCGTGCCCATCCGCCCGAGCGGGATGGTGCTGATGAACCCGTCCTTGATCTTGTCAACGCCCTCTTTGGTCGGGGCCAGGCCGTCGAAAATGGGGGTATCGATCGGCCCCGGGCTCAAGGCATTGACCCGGATCTTCCGTTCCTTTAAGTCGTTGGTCCAGGACCGGGCGAACGACCGAACCGCCGCTTTCGTCGCGCTGTACACCCCGAACGCCTGCGTTCCCTTGATGGACGCTATGGAGGCGTTGAGGATGATCGACCCGCCGTCCGGTATCAGCGGCAGCGCCTTCTGGACGGTGAACACCAACCCCTTCACGTTAGTGTCGAACAGCCTGTCGAAGTGGGCCTCGGTGACCTGCCCGATCGGGACGAATTCCCCAACCCCGGCGTTGGCGAAGACGATGTCCACGCGGCCGTGTTTCTCCTCCACCACCGCGTACAGGCGGTCCAGGTCGGCAAGGTTTGACACGTCCCCGCGGACCCCGGTGGCGTTCGGGCCGATCGCCTTCACCGCGGCGTCGAGTTCGGCCTGACGGCGGCCGGTGATGACCACCTTCGCCCCCTCGGCCGCGAACCGCTTGGCGGTGGCTAACCCCATCCCGCTGTTGCCGCCGGTGATGACGGCGATTTTGCCTTCGAGCTTGCCTGACATGGAACTTCTCCTGCTGGGTGTGATCGGGTGATGGTTACCCGAACCTGCGCGACGGGCGTCCCGGTCACCTGTACGGCGGAAACGAGTCGCCGAACATCGGCCTGCCACTCTTGGATTGCTCTTGAGTCGCCTCGTCCTGGATGACGTCCCAGTGTTCGAAAAGGACGCCATTCTCGATCCGGAGGATGTCCGCCGCGATCCAGTTCACGGGTGCTCCGAACCCCGAAAACCGCCCATGAACGATGACGAGGTCGCCATCGGCCACGATCACCCCGGGCTCGTATTTCAGCGTCGGCGGCATGCTCTTGATGAGGTTGAAGAGGCCCTCGCGGCCGGAAGCGATGTGCGCGCTGTGCTGGACGTATCCGGGCGACCAGTAGCGCTCGGCCGCCACGTAGTCTCGCTTGTTGAACAGGGTATCGAACGCCTCAAGTACGAGTGCTTTATTCCTCTCCTGTTTCGTCTGACTCATCGTTTTGATCCTCCCGTCCACGGGAATGTTGGCGCCTGTAATCCACCGCGCGCCGTTGGATGCGAGAAACGCAATCACGGCGGCAACATCCGGGTCAGTCAGCCGGCGCCGCATCAACCATTTTCCGTGCTAGCTCAGAAGAGATGCTGTGTTTCGTCACCACGTTGGCCATTGGACGCCTTCCTCCACTTGATGCGTATTGCGCGTTGATCCACGTGTCGAAAGAGTGGGGCGTACATGCCGCCGTGCTGAGACTCAACATTCCTGCCGAATCCCATCGCCGAGAAGGCCGTTCCCGCTTCATCGTCGGTTCGAATTGCGGTCAGGCGTTCATTCCGCCATCCACGGTAAGATTCGCCCCGGTGATGTACGAGGCCTCCGGACCGGCGACGAACGCCACCAGCGCAGCGACCTCGTCGACGTGCCCGTAGCGGTCGAGTGCCGTGGCGGCCTTCTGCGGTACCGCCCAATCGCCCGCGGCGGGATTCAACTCCGTGTCGATCGGACCCGGCTGCACGTTGTTGACCGTGATGCCCCGGCTCCCGACCTCTCTGGCCAATGCCTGTGAGAACATCTTCACCGCTCCTTTTGTGCCCGAGTAGGGCACCAGACCGGGCGCCAGGACACGCTCACCCACGGCCGAACCGATCATGATGACGCGACCACCGCTCTTCATGTGCTTCAGCGCCGCCTGCGTCGCGACGAATACGCCGCGGACGTTGATGTCGATCACGCGATCCATCTCTTCCAGCGTCGTCTCCTCGAACGGTTTCGGAATGGCCGTGCCGGCATTGTTCACCAGCACATCAAGTCGGCCGAAGGCCGCGACGGTCTTTTCGACCGCGGCTTTGACGGCGTCGGGATCGGCGGCGTCCGCCTGAATCGCGATCGCCCTTCCGCCTCCGCGTTCAATCTCTTTGACAACGGACGACGCCGCGTCAGCGCCTTTGGAGTAGGTGACGGCGACGCCGGCACCGTCCGCGGCCAGGCGCTTGGCGATCGCGGCACCGATACCGCGCGAACCGCCAGTGATGAGCGCGGCCTTTCCGTCCAACTTGCCGGCCATGACGGTCTCCTTTCGCAAGGTTGTGTACCGGAGAGTACAATACCGTACCGGGGGTCTTTCACGGCCGCCGAGATTTTTTCGCCACGAGGTGCGTTATGGGCCGTCCCCGCGGGTTCGATTCCGACGAGGCCCTCGACCGGGCAATGGAGGTGTTCTGGCGGCACGGGTACGAGGGCGCGACGATCCCAAACTTGACCCGAGCGATGGGGATCAACCGGCCGAGCCTGTACGCCGCGTTCGGGAACAAGGAGGAGCTGTTCCGCAAGGCGCTCGACCGGTACGCCGCGGGGCCGACCGCGTTCGCCCGCGAGGCGCTTGCGGAACCGACCGCCCGGCGTGTGGCGGAGAGCCTGCTCCGCGGGGCCGTCCGGATGGCGGCCGACGGGAGGAACCCGCGCGGGTGCCTGTTGGTGCATGGGGCGCTGGCCTGCGGGGAACAGGCGGAGCCGGTCCGGCGGGAGTTGGCGGTGCGCCGGGAGGCCGGGGTATCAGCGATCCGGGAGCGGTTCGAGCGGGCGGTGCGGGAGAACGACCTGCCCGCGGGGACCGACTGCGCGGGCCTCGCCCGGTACGTGGCGACGGTCATATACGGGCTGGCGGTCCAGGCAGCGAGCGGTGCGACCGGGGACGAGTTGCGGCGGGCCGCCGAGCTGGCCATGAGGGTCTGGCCGGGTTGAAGGGCCCGGATCGACCGCCCGGGGCGGGAGAAGGTCTAGCTGAGCGCGGGTCGGTCCGACACACGTCCGGCACACCGAATGGTTGTGGGCACGAGCTTGGTTTCGGCCCGTGGCCCTGACACCAACCCCACATTTCTGAAAGAAAACCAAGCGATTCCGGCGCGTGCCAGCGAGAATACCTTTCAGCCAAATCATTACAAACACCGAGAAAAAGGAGAGCTGGCTGTGAACGGGTAGGCCGGGTTCGGCCCACCGACCACGTGCCAGGCTTGTTTTTCAAGGACGATTCCGTCAGGCGGTCCCTTGTCCAAAAGGCGAGCAGTCTGCCTCGATCGCCTCGTGACCACACCTCAACGATATCCAGTCGGCCCCCAACTGAGGCCGCGGTTTACCTAGGCCGGAATTACCAGATCCTTCCAGCTCGCTCCCCCCCTCTGCGGCCGGGTGGCATGTCCACAGCTTTGGGTGGACATGCGAGAGACGGCACATCAGACGAATTCGCCCGATTATGATGCGCGTTGCCGAGCCGCTGGCCCCCGGCGCAGGTCAGCATCATCCGCGGCGTTCGGCCCGACCTCGCTTCCTGGACCGGGAACCGACGGCTCCCCACTTGTCCACGCAAAGCGGACAGATGACACCCAAAGGTAGTCACCCTGGCGCGACGTAAGTGCCTGGAAAACCTGTGCAGCTCGGGTGCAGTTGATCCCCGCGAAAGCCCCTCGGCACAGGGGTGAAGGGACTTTCGC
>JAQGHQ010000399.1 GCA_028288765.1 Gemmataceae bacterium
GGAACGCCCGAGGACGTGAACAAGGTCGGGCCGGGCACCCGGGCGATTGCGGTGGTCATGCCGAACGACGAGTCGGTCGGGCACGGGTGGGCGAAGTACCGGACGAGCGTGAAGGAGGTCGAGACCCTGACCGGGTACAAGTTCTTCGACCGCGTTCCGGCCCAGGTGATTGACCCGCTCAGGGAGAAGGTGGACGACGAGCACATCCCGGCGGCCCATCACGCGAAGACGGGAGACTGACATGCCGACCAGCGAGACGGCAACGGCCCTTCAGCAGGCGAGGGAGGGCCTGACCTACGAGAGCGAGACGGACGCCCCGTGGGAAGTGTTCGAGTGGCCGGACATGACCGGGGAGCCGACCGCCGACGGGGTGAAGAGGAAGGGCAAGCACAAGGCGAGTGCCCCAGTCACCGAACAATCCATCGACGAGTTTTTCGGCCCTTTGACCCGGGACAAGGACTGGTTTGGCGACGAGGAGAAGGCTGTCGCCGCCAAGTACCGTTCCCTGCTCGACACCGTCAAGAAGCAGCTGGTCAACCCGAAGGTGGTCAAGGTCGGGGAGCGGAAGATGACGGTGTAAGTCGTGGGACGGGCGAAGGACGGCGGGTGAGCGGGGCTGAAAACGTCGGCGGTCGAGACGTAGGCAGGTCGATGCTCACCCGATCCGATGGCCCAGTGGCCGGCCGGTCTGCTACCTTGCCGGGGGCCGGGTGACAGAGGCCGACTGGCTCGCCTGCGACGACCCGACCCGGCTGTGGGCGGGGCTCCCTCGCCCGTCCCGCCGGGTCGCGTCCCTATTCGCCTCGAACGTCCCCCCGCCTAACCGCCGTTCGGCAATCCCCTGGGCCCGCTCGGGCAGCCAGGCGAGCAGGTCGGCGGCCTCCAGCACAGATCCAGGTTCCGGGTCCCTGGCCATGAGCTGGCCGAATGGGGAAGCCGTGGGAACGGATTGACCTGATTGTTAACCCGTGGTCCTCGGCACCGGCTCCCCCGCACCGATCCCAGCCTGAGATCACCCGTAGAAAGTGCGGCCGCGCTTCATTTTCCCCCGCGATTCGTTCAGTTTCGTCGGGCGTTTGCGCCATGTCCGCCGGAACTCGTGGATCCGGCACCTGCGTTGCGTTGGAAGCGGGGAGCCGTACAGGCCGGTCGTCCAAGACCGGTGGCGGGCCTTCCCAAGAGAGGGGAAGTTGTGCGTCGACACTTTTATGCGGCAATTCTGGCTGTCGGCGGGACTCTGGTGATCGGCAGGGAAACGGCGGCGTCCTCGACACCGGCGACTTCGGCCAGCTGAAGCCCGCCGGGATGAAACGGACCGGGTTGGCGGGCGGTCAGCGGGTTCAGCCGAGGGGACGGCCCGCCCGACGGCAACCGGGTGACCGAGGCGACTGCGGTGAACGGGACCGCCGTCGGGCCGCAGAAGCCCCACCATCACTGACCCGGACCACCCTATGCCGGCCGTCGAACCGACCGTGCCTACCGCCCCGCCGATCCCCGCCCCACCGGCCCCGACCCGCGATCGGGTCGGGCTCAACGCCGCCAACTTCTTCCTGGCCGAACTGACCGGGGTCGTCATCCCGTTCCTGGCCAAGATGCTGGCCGACCGCGGGTGGCGGGACGACGCCATCCAGTACGCGGCCGCGGCCTGCGGGCTCGGGGTATTCCTGGCCCAGACGCCGGCCGGCGTCCTCACCGACCGGGTGCGGGACCGGCGGGCCCTGCTCGCCGGGGCGTCGCTCGTCGTCGGTGCCGCGTTCGGGCTGCTCCCACTCGTCCCGGCCGACGGGCGGGTGATCGACCCACTGGTGTTCGCCGGCGGGGTCGGGCAGGCATTCTTCGTCCCGCTCCTCGGGGCCCTCGCCCTGGGGCTGGCCGGGCACGCCGGGCTGCACAAGGTGATGGGCGAGAACCAGGGGTGGAACCACGCCGGGAACATTGCCGCCGCGGTGACCGCGATGGCGGTGGCCGCCCGGCTCGGGCTACCGGCCGTGTTCTACACGGTGGCCGTCGTGTCCGCGTTCGCGGCCGCCTCCGTGTTCCTGATCCGCCCGGACGACCTGAAGGAGGAACCGGGTGTGACGGTAGTCGCCGGGCCGGGGCTGCGGGGGCTGTTCCGGGCCCGGCCGGTGGTGGTGCTGGTCGCGGCGGTCGCCCTGTTCCACCTCGCGAACGCCCCGGTGATGCCGCTGGTCGGCCAGTACATCGCCCGGCTCGGCGGGACGGACACCCAGGTGGCGGCGGTCGTCCTGGTCGCCCAGGCGGTGATGATCCCGGTCGCCGTGCTGGCCGGCCGGCTGTGCCACCGGTGGGGCCGCAAGCCGGTGTTCGCCGTCGGCTTCATCGCCCTCCCGATCCGCATCCTCCTGTACTCGTTCACGGGCGACCCGTGGGTGCTGGTCGCCCTCCAGGTGTTCGACGGGATCGGGGCCGGCATCTACGGGGTCGTGGTGGCGGTGGTGTGTGCCGACCTGACCCGGGAGACGGGCGGGTTCAACGCTCTCCAGGGGGTATTGGCGACCGCCCTGGCGGTCGGCGGGGTGCTCGGCCCGCTTCTTGCGGGGCCGCTCGTCCAGTCGCTCGGGTTCGCGGCCGCGTTCCGGGCGTTCGCCCTGGTCGCCGCGGTCGCCGCCGGGGTGTTCCTCCTGCTGATGCCCGAAACCCGCCCCAGGACGCCCACCCTGTGACCACCCCGCCCGGCTGGCGGACCGGCACTTCCACCCCTGCTCCTGGCCGCCTACGCCCTGACAATCACGTCTTCCATCGTGCTCCCCTGTCGTCGGGACCGAAGGTAGGGCAGCTTCGCGCGGAACGCTTCCGCTGCGACGGCCGCCCGGGTCTAATCGCCCACCACATCTACCACCCACCCCGGGGAGTGATGGAAGGTCAGCATCCTCCATTTCGGGGAATTCTTATTCTCGTTGTTCACTGGTGAACGTCCGTCACCGGAGCTTCAACGCGTACCCCTGGCCGTCAGCCTGGATGGGATCGAAGTCAACGCCGGGGATGGACGCGGTGATCTCTTTCCGCAGCATCGCCATGTGCCGGCGGATGTTCTCTTCCCCGGTCGCGGCGTTGTGGGGCGCCCACCCCGTGGCCGCGAGGTCCGCGCTTCTCAACGGGCCGTCGGCGTCCACCAGCATCTGGAGCAGGCCGACCCGCGAGCCCGACACCTTCACCGGTCGGCCCTCGAATTTCACTCGTTGACCTGAGATCTCCCACCCGGAGGGGTCATCCGCAAGGGAGCCACCTTCGGGGTCTATGCTCACCCCTTCGGGTACGATGGTTTCGATGATCTTGCGACCGTCGCCTGCGAGGACGATGACGTGGGCCGCCGGAACACCAGGGGCGAGGAATGATGCGATAGAGGCGGCCGCAACTTGCAAGCGCCGGAGAGGACCGACACCGGAAGCAGGCACCGTGCTGTGGGCGGGGAAAGGAAGGCGCTGGACTCTGGCCATGATGCACTCCACGGGGGGATACCGGCCGTTTTCACCCCGCGCTTGCGCATGACCGGGAAGGAGACACCGGGCGCCGCCGGAGCGAAGGACGTGCTCGCCGACCAGGGCGAGCGCGCCCACGAGCAACCACGTTCAGATCGAATCCGGCCGCCGCCGGCCTTCTCAGTTCGCAACCCGAATCCTCTCTTCCTCGCCCTCTTTATGACCGCCGGAAGGGAATTCGCGGGTTCCACCAACCCCGGCGGGGGCGCCGGCCGACGCCGTGAGGACCTGAGATCCTGCTACCCGGAGGCCGCAGGCGATGCACGTTCGATCGCCTGCGGC
>JAQGHQ010000199.1 GCA_028288765.1 Gemmataceae bacterium
GCGAGCGGGGGGCGTGAGCCCCCCGAGAAGTACGGACGAGGTCGGTGAGGTTGACCCGACTCGGGGGGCTCACGCCCCCCGCTCGCCAGATCGACCGGATATCCCGGAGATCGACCTCGCCCTGGCGGCCAACGCCCAGGCCCTCACGCGGTTCGACCGGCCGCTGGAGGCGGGCGTCCGGGAGGCCCGTCTCCTCACCGACTCGCCGTGGGTGCGGGCGCTCGGCCGGCTCGACCTGACGGTGACGACCGAGGGGTGGAAGTTCCCCGCCCCGCCGGCGGAATACACCCCGCCGCCGCGCCTGCCGTCCGAGCCCAGGGTCGGCCGGCACGAGGTCGTGCTCCCCACGGTCCCCGTCCTGCCCGACGGCCAGAAGCCGGACCCCGCGAAGGCCCGGATCCGCCCCCGGCCGACCGCCGATACCGTGCTGTTCAAGGACCGCCTCCTCTACCTGCTCCAGCCGCCGCTCGACGGCCTGTTCGACGGCCGGCAGCTCGAAGTCCCGTTCGAGCCGTTCCCGTACCAGCTCGAAGGGATCGCGTTCCTGATGCCCCGGCACGCCGCCCTGCTGGCCGACGAGATGGGGCTCGGGAAGACGGCCCAGGCGATCCTCAGCCTCAGGCTCCTGTTCCACCAGGGGGTCGTCCGCCGGGCGCTGCTCGTCTGCCCGAAGCCGCTGATGCACAACTGGGCGCGGGAACTCAAGCTCTGGGCCCCGGACGTCCCGTTCGAGACGTTCGGCGGCGACGCGGACGGGCGGCGGACTACCTGGCTCGTCTCGAATTGCCCGCTCAAACTCATCAACTACGAGACCCTGACCCGCGACGCCGACCTGGCGTGCGACGAGCGAGTGTACTACGACGTGGTGGTCCTGGATGAGGCCCAGCGGATCAAGAACAAGGAGTCGAAGACCGCGCAGGTCGCGCGGTCAATCCGCCGGGGGCGGAGCTGGGCGCTCACCGGCACCCCGATCGAGAACCACGCCGACGACCTCGTGAACCTGTTCGCGTTCATCGACCCGGGCCGCATCCCGCCGGATACCCCGCCCCGGCGGCTCCCGCAGTACACGTCCGACTGTATCCTCCGGCGGACCAAGGACGTCGTGCAGTCGGACATGCCGCCGAAGGTGATCCGGGACCTCGAAGTCGACCTCACCCCGGCCCAGCGCCAGGCCTACACCCTGGCCGAGGAAGACGGGGTGATTCACCTGAACGAGCTCGGCGACACGATCTCCGTCCAGCACGTGTTTCAGCTCGTCATGCGGTTGAAGCAGATCTGCAACTTCGACCCCCTGACCGGGGAGAGCGCGAAGCTGGAACAGCTGCTCACCGACATGGAGGAGGTGGCGGCGAGCGGGCGGAAGGCGATCGTGTTCTCGCAGTGGGTGGAACCGCTCCAGGTGCTGGCGAAGGCCCTCGCCCCCTACGGGGCCCTGCAGTACCACGGGAAGATCCCGCAGGCGGAGCGCACCCCGATCCTCGACCGGTTCAAGGCCGACCCGGACTGTCACGTCCTGCTCATGAGCTACGGGACGGGGAGTGTCGGGCTGAACCTGCAGTTCACAAACTACGTGTTCCTGTTCGACCGGTGGTGGAACCCGGCGGTAGAGGACCAGGCGATCAACCGGGCGCACCGGATCGGCCAGCGGCACACGGTGACGGTGACGCGGTTCCTGGCCGGGGAGACGATCGAGCACCGGATCGCGGACATCCTGGAGGCGAAGCGGAAGGTGTTCAACGACCTTCTGGCCCAGGCCGACAAGCCGGCCACGATGGGCCTGACGGAGGAAGATCTCTTCGGCCTGTTCGACATCCGGGCCCGGCCGAAGCGGGGGTCGGATGCCGCACGATGAACGCAGAAAGATACGATGAAAGCCGAAGGAAACTTATAAAGACGGCAAACCAATACCCCGGCGAGCGGGGATTTTCCCATCATTCGTGTCTTGATGGTGTCTTCTCCGCGTTCATCGTGCGGCTTCCCTTCCTCTTCGGCACTCAAGTCATCCTGAACACGATGGCGCCGTTTACCGCGGCGGTGTAGGTGACCCACCCCCAGTACGGGACGAGCAACCAGCCGGCGAGCTGCGACACCCCGAGGACTTGGGTCACCGTCAGCCCGACGGCGAACCACAGGACGAGGACATCGACGAACCCGAGGAGCGGGTTCTGGAGCCCGAAGAACAGGACGGGCCAGACGAGGCCCGCGGCGAGCTGGATCGCGAACGCGGTCAGCGGACAGCACACGTCGTCCCGGTCCCGGGCCAGCCAGACGAGCGACCCGGCGACCCCCATCAAGACGTACAGGATGGTCAAGACCGGGCCGAATACCCACCCGGGAGGGGTCCACACCGACTCCGGCAGGCCGGGGTACCACGACCGGCCCGACCCCTCCGCGACCATCCTCCCGATCGCCTCGACGGCGAGGCACGCGGCCACGATCACCACCCCCCCGCCCCAGGAGTACTTGCGGTGTTCGTCCGCGGTTTGAGGGTGCGGGCGGGTAAGGGTGCAGAGGGACATGATCGACTCCGTGTCGGGCAAAGATCCTGGAAACCAGGCTCATTCGCCACACCCGGGTGGGGCCGCCGGGATCCAGGAATGATTACGCAAGGACCGTGCCGAACCCACAGCCGGCCCGGACGACCGGTGTCGTTCGGTAGCCGCCCCGGTCCGCCGGCCGTAAGAACACCCGGGACTCCTTCTCCCGAATGAGGTTACGGGCGGTATGACGGAACCACTCGGCATCGCGTTGGTCGGGTGCGGGACGGTCGGCGGCGGGGTCGCCAAGATCCTCCTCGAACACGGGGACCGTCTTGCCCGGCGGGCCGGCCGGCCGCTCGCCCTCCGGAAAGTGGTCGTTCGCGACCCGGCCAAGTCTCGGCCCGTTGCGCTCCCGCCCGACCTCGTCACCACCGACCCGCGGGCCGCCCTCGCCACCCCGGGGGTGGACGTGGTCGTCGAGCTGATCGGCGGCACCACGCTCGCCCGGCAGGTGGTGTTGACCGCCCTCGCCGCCGGCAAACACGTGGTTACCGCGAACAAGGCCCTGCTCGCCGAGGCCGGGACCGAGATCTTCGAGGCCGCCCGGCAGGCCGACCGGACGGTCTGCTTCGAGGCCGCGGTCGCCGGCGGGGTGCCGATCATCCGGGCGCTCGGCGAGAGCCTGGCGGCGAACCAGGTGACCGCCATCCAGGGCATCCTGAACGGGACCTCGAACTTCATCCTGACCGCGATGACCGAACGGGGGATGACCTACGCCGCCGCCCTCGCCGAGGCCCAGCGGCTCGGGTACGCGGAGGCCGACCCGACGCTCGACGTGGACGGGTCGGACGCGGCCCACAAGCTCGCCATCCTCGCCCAGATCGCGTTCGGGGTGGCCGCCCGCCCACACGAGATCGAGCGGTACGGGATCGACACTCTCGACGCCATGGACATCCGGTTCGCGGACGAACTCGGGTACACGATCAAGCTGCTCGCCGAAGCGTGGGTCGGCGAGGAAACGCGGAACGGGGAGCGCGGAACGCGGAACGACAAAGACAACGGCTCTTCTTCCGCTCCGAATTCCGCGCTCCGCGCTCCGCGCTCCCAAACTGTCGCCCTGCACGTCGCCCCGGTCTTGCTCCGGCACACCGCCTTGCTGGCCCAGGTCCGGGGGGCGTACAACGCGATCGCGGTCCACGGGGACCTCGCCGGGGAGACGCTCTACCAGGGGCCGGGGGCGGGGATGATGCCGACCGCGAGCGCCGTGGTCGCGGACCTGATCGACCTCGCCGTCGGCCGGGCCCAGCGGACGTTCGCCGCCGCGAAGCTGTGGAGTCGCGAACACAAGGGGTTCACCGTCGCCCCGGCCGAGCGGGTCCGGAGCCGGTTCTACCTACGGCTCCTGGTGGCCGACCGGCCGGGGGTGCTGGCAGACGTCACCCGCATCCTGGCGGACGAGCGGATCAGCATCTCCAGCGTGGTCCAGCACGAGGCGGCGGAGGTGGGCACCGAGCCCGTCCCGCTGGTGATCGTCACCCACTACGCCGAGACCGGTTGGTTCCGGGCCGCCATCGGCAAGATCAACCAGCTGTCGGCCGTCGCCGGCCCAGCCGTCTTCTACTCGATGGGGGACTGATACCGAATCGCACGGATCGCTTT
This sequence comes from Gemmataceae bacterium, assembly GCA_028288765.1. Lineage (GTDB taxonomy): Bacteria > Planctomycetota > Planctomycetia > Gemmatales > Gemmataceae > Urbifossiella. Next base: position 4,140 of record JAQGHQ010000199.1, read on the forward strand.
CGTAGGGTGGGCACCGCCCACCACAATCGAACGGTGGGCGGTGCCCACCCTACAAGTACGAATCCGCCCGGTCCGGTATGACGCCGGGCAGGCTCGCCGGCGGCCGTCCCGTGGGTGCTGACCGGGTCGGCCTTGACGAGAGCCTCATCAGTTGGACCGTCTCATACGGACCGGAGACCCCGGAGGCGGCACATGGATGACCAGTCTGGGGCGGATACCGACAACCAGCCCCGCGGCCCCGCGGCGTGGGTCGCGCGGTGGGTGCCGATTTTCTCCCGCTGGCTCGGGTGGCTCCCGGGGGTAATGTTCTTCATCTTCGGCTTCGGTGAATTGCCTTTGGTCGTGCGGGTCGGGCTCTGGTTGTTCGGCGCGGATTTGTTCCTGACCTGGGTGATCGAACGGGTCGAAGCCCGGCGAAACACCAAGATGATGGGTCTCCGAAAGGCCCTCCTCCCCCTGCTGTTCGCCGCCCCCCTGCTGGTCATGGTCGGCGGGATCGGCTGGCTCCTCGGGGCGTGGTGAGCCGGCCGGCGGCCACCTTCACCCCGACGCCCCGTCGACACGCCCCGGTCGCCCGCCGCGGAGGACGCATGGGACCGCCGTCATTGCTGTTCCAGGAGGGGGCCCGTCGGCACCAGGCCGGGGACCTGGCCGGGGCGGAAAGTCACTACCTCCAGCTGCTCGCCCTCGACCCGTCTCACGCGGACGGCTGGGCCAACCTGGGGGCGATCCGCTCCGCCCAGGGTCGGCCGGCCGATGCCGTGGAATGCTACCGGCAGGCCCTCCGGGCCCGGCCGGATCACCCGGCCGCGACATTCAATCTCGGGGCCGCCCTGCTGCGGATCGACCGCCCGGCCGAGGCCCTGGCCTGCTTCGAGGCCGCCCGGCCGCTCGCCCCCCCGACCGATCAGCTCCCCGCCCAGACCGGGTACGCCCTCCTCGCCCTCGGGCGCGCCGCCGAGGCCGCCGCCTGCCTCGAAGCGTATCTCCTCTCCTGTCCCACGGACCCGCGGGCCTGGCACCAGCTCGGGCTTGCCCTCGGCCACCTCGGCCGGGACGCGGACGCGACCGCCGCATTTACACGGTCGGTCGAATTCGCCCCCACGTCCGGGGAGGCGCGGGTCAGCCTGGGGGCCGCGATCCAGGCGGCCGGCCGCCCGGACGAGGCGGTCGCCTGCTTCCGGGAAGCCCTCCGGCTCAAGCCGGGGCTGCCGGAGGCCCAGAACAACCTCGGGAACACGTACGTCGAAGCCGGGCGAACGGCCGAGGCGGTCGAGCTGTTGCGGGCGGCCGTGGCCGGCCGCCCGGCCTGGCCGGCCCTCCACAGCAACCTGCTCCTGGCCCTGAACTACCGGCCCGGAGTGACCGGCCCGGCCGCCCGGGCGGAGCACACCGCCTGGGCCGCCCGCCACGCCGATCCCCTCACCCCTTCCGGCCCGCCCCTGACGAACGACCCCGACCCCGCCCGGCGTCTCCGGGTCGGTTACCTGTCCGCCGACTTCCGCCGCCACCCGGTCGCGGCCTACATCGGGCCGGTTCTCGCGGCCCACGACCGGACCGCCGTCCGTGTGATCTGTTACTCCGCCACGAGGCGGCCGGATGAGGTCACCGACCGGCTCCGCGCGACGACCGACGCCTGGCGGGACATCTCCGCTCTGCCCGATCCGGTTGCCGCCGACCTGATCCGCCGCGACGGGATCGACGTCCTGGTCGACCTCGGCGGGCACACGGCAGGCAACCGGCTCCTGGTCCTGGCCCGCCGGGCCGCCCCGGTCCAGGTGACCCATTTCGGGTATCCGAACACGACCGGGATGAAGGCCGTCGACTACCGGCTCACGGACGCCCTCGCCGACCCACCCGGTTCGGACGAGTTCTACACGGAACGTCTGATCCGGCTCCCCGGGGGCGCGTGGTGCTGGGGCCCGCCCGCGGGCGCTCCCGGCCTCGGACCGCCTCCTTGCCTGAGCAACGGGTATGTCACGTTCGCGTCGCTGAACAATCCGGCGAAGGCGACGGAGGAGGTCGCGGCGGCCTGGGCCCGAATCCTGGCCCGGGTCCCGAGTTCCCAGCTCCTGTTGCTCACCGGCCTCCTCGCGGAGACGCGGGACCGGTACGCGGAGGTATTCGCCGGACTGGGAATCGACCCGCGGCGGCTCCGGCTGGAGCCGCGGCAGGCGGCCGACAGGTACTACGCCCTGTGGGCCTCGGCCGACATCGGCCTGGACCCATTCCCTTACAACGGCGGGGTGACGACCCCGGACGCCCTCTGGATGGGGGTGCCGGTGGTCGCGTTGGCCGGGGATAGTTACCGGGCGCGCCAGGGCTTGTGTGTGCTCCGGGCGGTCGGCCTGGGGGATTGGGTGGCGGAGTCGATCGACGGGTATGTCGAGCTGGCCGTTCGGAAGGCCGCCGACCCCGCGGCCCTGCGGGAATTGCGGGCCGGATTGCGGAGTCGGGTGCAACAGTCGCCTCTGACCGATGCGCCCGGGTTCGCTCGGCACCTGGAAGCCGCATACCGACAGATGTGGGCGGATCGGCTGCGACAACCGGTCCGGGTGTAAACCGGCTCGATGTGCCGACCAAAACTGACTGCACGACAGGATCAAGTGACCGCTTCTCCGCGCCCCGACCGTTCGGGATGAGAACGGCGAGAATCGCTTTGCTCATCAGTCTCACCCGTCGGTAGACTGTGACCACGCCTACCTCTGATAGCCACGGAGTCCCGCCGTGAGCGATGCCCCGTCCCGCCGCGTCACCCGTCGCACCGCACTCAAAACCAGCACCGCCGCCGTCCTCGGGGACGGGTGGTCCGCACACGCGGCCCCCACCGAAGGTCCGCCCCGTCCGGCGGTCGAAGCCTACACCGACCAGCTCGGCTACGCCCCCGGCGACGAGGTGAAGCTCCACGTGTCGTGCGCGGCCGAGACGTTCCGCGCGGTCGTCTCCCGCGTCGGGCCGAAGCCGCTGGTCGTGGCGACTCTCGCCGACCAGAAGGGCGGGGAACACCCGATCCCGAAGGACGCCTCGGCGCACGGTTGCCGGTGGCCCGTGGCGGCCGCGTTCCGCATCCCGGCCGACACCCCGTCGGGGTACTACCGGGTGGAACTGTCCGCGACGACCGCCGCCGGGAAGAAGGCCGCCAGCGAGACGTTCCTCGTCGTCCGCCCGAAGGACCCGGAGGCGAACACGAAGATCCTGCTCCAGCTCGCCACGAACACTTACAACGCCTACACGAATTGGGGCGGGTACAGCCTCTACGCCTACAACGGCCGGCACAAAGTCCAGGGCCGCCGCGTCTCCTTCGACCGGCCGCTGACGTCGCAGTTTTCGCGGTGGGAAGAGCCGTTCGTGAAGTGGGCCGAGACGAACGGGTACGCCCTCGACTACTGCGTCAACTCGGACCTCGAATTCCGGCCCGCACTGCTCGACCACTACAAACTCGTCCTCAGCGTCGGGCACGACGAGTACTGGTCGACCCCGATGCGGGACCACCTCGAACAGTACATCGGCCGGGGCGGGAACGTCGCGTTCTTCAGCGGGAACACCTGCTGCTGGCAGGTCCGCACCGAGGCCGACGGCCGGGCCCTGGCGTGCTGGAAGCAGGCGTTCGGCGACGACCCGTACTACCGGTCGGGAAACTACAAGCTCCTCACGAGTCTGTGGAGCCACCACCTCGTCGGCCGCCCGGAAAACACGCTCACCGGGGTCGGGTTCCCGTGGGGCGGGTACCACCGCAGCCACGGGCAGTTCATGGACGGCCCGGGGGCGTACACCGCCCACCGCCCGGACCACTGGCTGTTCGCCGGCACGGGCCTGAACCGCGGCGACGCGTTCGGCGCGCGGCTGCCGAAGTACAAGGTGGTCGGGTACGAGTGCGACGGGTGCGAGCTGGTGTGGAAGGACGGCCTCCCCTGCCCCACCCACCGGGACGGCACGCCGGACACCTTCGAGGTGGTCGCCACCTGCCCGGCCCGGTGGCACCCGGACGACTGCGAGTGGTACGAGAAGTGGGAGAAAGGCCGGACCGGGAACGCGGTGATCGGTACCTACACCCGCGGCGGGACCGTCGTGACCGTGGGCAGCACCGACTGGAGCCACGGCCTCCGCGGGAACGACCCGGTCGTCACCCGCGTGACCAGGAACGTCCTCGACCGACTCGGCCGGTGATCGCGAGGAGGGTTTCGATAGGATCCCTGGACCGAACAGGACCGACCGCCACCGGGGTTTCGGGGCTGTCTATCTCCCTCTCCCCCAGCTCTGTGGGGGAGAGGGCGGGGTGAGGGGTTTCGGCCTACCCCTCTCGGTTCGCTAGTCCCCCCTCACCCGGCTCG
>JAQGHQ010000456.1 GCA_028288765.1 Gemmataceae bacterium
CGCTGACGTTGGCGACCCGGGCGGCGTCGGGGATGGTGTCCCCGCGGGCCAGGGAGCGGATCAGGACCTCGTCCGCGTACTCCTTGCTCGGGGTGGGCATGGGGGCCCTCCGGGTGGCGGGGGTGTCAGGCGCGGCCGGAGAAACGGCCAAACAATGTGCATGGTAATGCAAGGCCATTTGTAGTGCAATACAGAGATGCGGGGGATTTCTCGGCCGGGGGTGTGGGCCGCGCGCCCCGCGGGCGGACGACACGGAAACCCCTGGGTGGCGGGCGATCGAGGTCAACCACCTCGCCCTCGGCTGCTCCCGGGGGAAAGAGCTGCCGACGCCGTGATGCGGGGGGAGCGATTGTCGCGTCGAGCGAGACGTCTCCTCTTTCCCGAGTCACTTCCCGATACAGAACCGCGAGAAGATGCGATCGAGCAGGTCGTTCGTGTACACCGCCCCGACCATTTCCCCGAGCTGATCCAGTGCCCCCCGCAGCGCCAGGGCGACGAGCTCGGCGGGGTCTTCGAACAGGACGTGCCGGTGGGCCTCCTGTAAGTCCCGGATGCACGCGTCGAGGTGGTGCCGGCACCGGCTCTGGCTCGGGGCGAGCGGCGGGCGGGCGAGTGATGCCACCCGCTCTGTCAGCGCGGCCCGCACGGCGTCCACCCCGCCGGGGGTGACGACGGAAGACTGTATTGGCGAGCGGGGGGCGTCCGTCCCCCGAGCGCCGTCCGTCCCCCGAGCGCCGGAGTCGATGTCGGGCGGTGCGAGTGTTTCCTCGGGGGACTCACGCCCCCCGCTCGCCGAATCCATCTTCGTCGCGACCTTGAGGACCACCGCCACGGTGGCGGCGAGTCGGGCCGCGTCCGCCGGGGCGAACGCGGTTCCCGCTTCCGCGCACCACAAGATCACGTCCGCCCGCCCGGTCTGCTCCCGGCCGAGTCGCTGGGCCTGCTCCTCGATCGTGTCGGCCGCGTCCGCCCAGCCCGCGGTGTCGACCAGCTCGACCGTCACCCCGCCGAGGTCGAGCTGTTTCGTCAGGTAGTCCCGGGTCGTGCCCGCCGCCGGGCTCACGATCGCCTCCGGCCGTCCGGCCAGCGCGTTGAACAGGCTGCTCTTCCCCGCGTTGGGCACGCCGACAAGCGCCACCCGGATCGGCCGCCCGCTCACCGTCCGGGCGTCGAGCTGGCGCTTCAGGTTCGTCAGCCTGGCGATTGCCGCGGCCACCCGGGTCAGCGTCTCGGGCTGGCCGACGAACTCGATGTCCTCGTCCGCGAAGTCGAGGGCGGCCTCGGTGTCGGCGAGGAGGTTGAGGAGGTCGTCGCGGAGGGCGTGGAGCGGCTGGGTGACCCCGCCGGCGAGCTGGGCCAGAGCCGGTTGCAGGTCGGCGTCCGTCCCGGCCTCGATGACCGCGTGGACGGCCTCCGCCTGGGGCAGGTCCATCTTCCCGGCGAGGAATGCCCGCAGGGTGAACTCCCCGGGCCGGGCCGGTCGGGCCCCGGCGTTCAGCAGGTCCGCGACCAGCTGTTCGACGAGGGGCGGCGAGCTGATGGTGTGGAGCTCGGCGAGGTCCTGCCCGGTGTACGAGCGCGGGCCGGCGAAGAAGTACAGGTCGGCGGGCAGCGGGGAGTGGACGCCGGTGAGCCGGACAGACCCGGGGACGAGCTTCCGCGGCGAAACCCCTCCGTCCGAGACAGCTCCCCTCACCCCCGACCCCTCTCCCTCAAGGGGAGAGGGGAGAAAGACCGCCTCCACGACGGCCCGCGTCTTCGGCCCGCTTACGCGGACGATCGCCCGCAGCCCCGGGCCGGGGGCCGACGATACCGCGACGATCGTGTCGTCCGGGTGGGGGGCGGCGGAGGCGGTGAGGGTCATAGTGAGAGGACAAAAAAGAGAAGGATAACACAGACCACGATCGCAAGTGGGGAGAGAAGGAGGCCCCCGATGAACAGGTTGAACCGCCCCCGGCGAGACAACCTGCCCTCACCAAACACAGCGTTCAGGAACAGGTACAGAGCATAGAATGCGACCGGCCAGAAAATGAGCCCCAGGATGGCGGCGAAAACCATCCGCCGGGCATACTCATCTGGCGAGTACGGGGCCGCGGTCGGGGGTTCCTCGGGTTCTTCCACACTCACACGCTCGGGCCGGTCTGTGTCTTCTTCCGAAGTAGATCCTTCTGCCTCCGCCGCCAGTTCGGTCGGGTTGATGTCCACCGGGCCAAGACCAGCGCCGTCCTCCCCGAACTCCCTTTCGAGAACGTTGACCGCCCGGTCCGCATCTTCCTCCCATACCTGGACCTTCACCCCGCCGACCGCGCTCGACAACAGCCAGTCCATCGCAACCAGGGACTCGTCGCTCACTGTCACCTGAACGCCCGCGGCCCGCAGCGCGTTTTCGGCGAGCCGGGCCTTCGCCGGCTGGTCGAACGTGGCGATCGTCACCAGCCGGGTTCCCATTCTACGCCCTGCCGTTCTTCTCGGAGTCGGTTCTCGCTACACCGACATTATGCTCGTTCCCGGTCCGAGAGGAAGGAACTACCCGTGACCCCCACCGACGCCTACGCCGAACTCGTCCGCCGGTCCAAGGAGGTCGGCGTCCTGAACTCCTGCGCCGCCGTCCTCGGGTGGGACCAGCAGACGTACATGCCGACCAGCGGGGCCGGCCTCCGCGGCGAACAGATGGCCTTGCTCGCCGCCCTGGCGCACCAGAAGGTGACCGACCCGAAGGTGGGCGACCTGTTGGCCGCCGTCGAGGGATCGGACCTCGTCCGCGAGCCCGAGTCGGACGCCGCCGCGAACGCCCGCGAGCTCCGCCGGACGTACGACCGGGCCGCCAAGCTCCCGCAGGCGCTGGTGGAGGAGCTTGCCCGGGTCACCACCCAGGCCCAGCAGGCCTGGCAGGCGGCCAAGGCCGGGAACGACTTCCCTACCTTCCGCCCCTGGCTCGAAAAGGTCGTCGCCCTGAAATACGAGGAGGCCGGGGCGGTCGGGTTCACCGGCCACCCGTACAACGCCTTGATCGACGAGTACGAGCCCGGGACCACCGTCGCCGAACTGAAGGAGCTGTTCGCCGGGCTCACCCGCGAGCTCGTCCCGCTCATCCGGAAGATCACCGACAGCCCGAAGCGGCCCGACCGGTCGATCCTCCACCACGACTACCCGGTCGACCGGCAGAAGGTGTTCGCCGAGGCGGCGGCGGTGGCGTTCGGGTTCGACTTCACGGCCGGCCGGCTGGACACCACCGCCCACCCGTTCTGCTCCGGGTTCGGCCCCGGCGATTGCCGGATCACCACCCGGTACAACGCCCGGTCCTTTCCCGATGCGTTCTTCGGCGTGCTGCACGAGACCGGGCACGCCCTGTACGAGCAGAACCTGCCCGCCGAGCACTTCGGCACCCCGCTCGGGGCCGCGTGCTCGTTCGGCATTCACGAGTCGCAGTCCCGGCTGTGGGAGAACCAGGTCGGCCGAGGGCGGCCGTTCTGGGACCACTTCTTCCCCCGCCTGCGGCAGACGTTCCCGACCGCTCTGGCCAAGGTCTCCCCCGACGCCTTCCACTTCGCCGTGAACGACGTCCGGCTGTCGCTCATCCGGGTCGAGGCCGACGAGGCGACGTACAACCTGCACATCGCCCTGCGGTTCGAGCTGGAGCTCGCCCTCCTGACCGGCGACCTGCTGGTCGGCGACCTGCCGGCCGCCTGGAACGAGCGGGTCAAGGCCCTGCTCGGGCTCGACGTGCCGGACGACACCCGCGGGTGCCTCCAGGACATCCACTGGAGCTTCGGCGGGATCGGATACTTCCCGACGTACACCCTCGGGAACCTGTACGCGTCTCAGCTCATGGCCGCGGCCCGGAAAGACCTGGGCCCGGCCGCCGTCGACGCCGACTTCCGCCGCGGCGAGTTCCAGCCCCTGAAATCGTGGCTGACGGACCGCGTCCACCGGCACGGGCAGCGGTACCGGGCCGGGGATCTGTGCCGGCGGGCGACCGGGGAGCCGCTCAGCCCCCGGCCATTCTTGTCCTACCTGAATGAAAAGTACTGTCCCCTCTACGGAGTGTGCTAAACTCACTGTGCCCGCCGGTGCGCACGGTGCAACCGGCGCGGCCGGCCGGGCGACCTGGGGTGCGCATCGTGGACGCTGGGGACCGAAACCCGGACGACCTGCCCAACCCGCCCGCCGACCCGTTTGGCCCGGACGACCGCATGACCCCCCGCCCGCCCGCCGTTCCCCCGCCCGCGTCGCCCGCGGACGTGGCCGCCACCTTGTCGATCAAGGCCGGCGACACCCGTACCCTCAGCATTCTCCGGCGAGATGTCCCGCCGGAACCGACCGACCCGTCTCCGCCACCCCCGGAGGTCGGCACCCGGGTCGGCACGTTCGTCCTCCAGGAGAAGCTGGGCGAGGGGGTGTCGTGCCACGTGTTCCGCGGGTGGGACGAGGCCCAGTCGTGCCCGGTCGCGTTGAAGATCCTGAACTGGGCGAACGTGTACGACCGGCCGGCGGCGATGAAACAGCTCCGGACGGAGGCCGCCGCCCTGGCCCGGGTGAAGCACCCCCAGGTGGTCCGGTTCCTCGACTTCGGGTTCGACCCGCGGTGGCCGTACCTGGTGACCGAGTTCTTCGAGGGCCGGCCGCTCGGTGAGCTGTTGCGGGGCGGCGGCGCCCTGCCGCCGGCCTGGGCCCTGTACCTGGTCTCGCAGATGGCGGACGCGCTCGGGGCGGTGTGGCAGGCCGGGCTGGTCCACCGGGACATCAAGCCCGACAACATCCTGATCGGGCCGAACGGGAACGCGAAGCTGATCGACTTCGGGCTGGCGAAGGCGGACGGGCTGCGGGCGAGTCGGGGGGAGCCGACCGGGCCGGAGCTGGCCGGGACGGCGGCGTACCTGGCCCCGGAGCAGGCGAAGGACGCGAGCACGGTGGACCACCGGGCGGACATCTACTCGCTCGGGGTGACGCTGTACGAGGCACTGACCGGCCGGCTGCCGTTCGAGGGGCGGAACCGGGTGCAGGTGATCTTCCAACACCTGAGTACCCCTCCGGTCCCGCCGACCGAGCGGGCGGAGGGGATCCCCCCGCTGGCCTCGGACCTGTGCCTGTGGATGATGGCGAAAGACCCGGCCGACCGGCCGCAGAACTACGAGGAGCTCCGCCAGGCCCTCAACACCGTCGTCGGCGTCGGCCGGTGACCGCCGCACAACTCGCCCCGCGCGACCCGCCGTCATCCCGCGGCGGGTTTTCTCTTTGACGTAACCGGTGTCCCGCAGGCCGCCAGGGCGGGAGCCCTGGGCGGCCTGCCCCCCAGAATCCGGAGGCGTTCGGTTCCCGGCGCGGGTAAACTCACCCCATCCCGCACCGGGCCGCCGGTTGGAGTTAGCGTGATCCGCGGCGATACGCCGCGGGTGGTTCGGAGTGCCGGTCAGTTGAGGTCCGTCGGACGTACAACACGGCGAACGCTGCGTCGCACGTCCGCCGTGAAGGTCAGTAGCCCCGGCGGTTCCCGGTGCGGGTGTTTGAGCAACCGGCTCACCGGCCGAACGTCACTCGGCCGCGAGATGGGCCCCCTTCTCGGCGACCGACCGCCGCATCAGGAGCACGAGCGGGACGAGGAGCGCGGCCGCCACGGCGAACACCCAGAAGACGTCGAAGTACGCCAGCGACGTGGCCTGCTGCTGGCGGAGGTTGTCGACGATCTGGTACCCCAGCGCGTCCGCCGCGGCCTGGTCCCCGGAGAGCAAGGTGAGTTGCGGCCGGAGGCCGGCGAGGTACTCGGTCAGGGCCGGGTTCAAGGTGTCCAGGAATTCGTCCAGGCGGAGCAGATGGAACTGCTCCCGCCGCTGCTGGATCGTCTGGGCGAGCGACGTCCCGACGCTCCCGCCCTCGTTCCGCAACAGGCTGAACAGCCCGACCGCCGCCCCCCGCAGGTGCGGTGGGATGTTCCGGTACACGGCCACGTTCAACGGGGCGAACAGCAGCGACAGCCCGACGATCAGCACCACCCGCGGCCACACCACGTCCCACGGGCCGATGTCCAGGGTCATCTGACTCAGCCAGTAATTCCCGACCGCCATCAGTCCGATCCCGGTCATAATCAACCACCGGGCGTCGACCCCCCGGCCGAGCAGAAAGGCCACGACCGGCATCAGCATGACCGAGAACACCCCGGCCGGGGAGAGCACCAGCCCGGAGTGGGTCGCGTCGTACCCGAACAGGGTCTGGAGCATGCCGGGCAGGGCCGTGGTTTGGCCGTACAGGATCCCGAACGCCACCGCGACCACCACCGCCCCGACGGCGAAGTTGCGGTCGGCCAGGGGGCGGAGGTTGACCAGCGGGGCCGGGTGGCGGAGCTCCCGGGCGATGAGCCCGATCAGGCACACGACGAAGAGCCCGGCCAGGACCTGGACCCGGTAGAACGGGTCGCCGAACCAGTCCCATTCCTGCCCCTTACTCAGGACCACTTCCCAGGACACCATCACGACCACCAGGAGCCCGAGCCCGATCGAGTCGAACCGGGCCGCGCTTTTCCGACTCTCGATCCGCTCCGCCCGCAGGTACGCCGGGTCCTGGACCAGGGCGTAGCAGGCCAGCATGGCCAGCCCCCCGACCGGGATGTTGATGAAGAAGATCCACCGCCACGAATAGTTGTCGGTGATGTACCCCCCGAGGGTCGGGCCGACGACCGGGGCGACCAGCGCGGCCAGGGCGAAGACGGTCATCGCCTGCCCCTGCTTCTCCTTCGGGAAGGTGTCCAGCAAGATCCCCTGGGAGCACGGCTGCAACCCGCCCCCGGCCAGCCCCTGGAGGACCCGGAACAGGATCAGCTGGTCGAGACTGGTCGCCACCCCGCACATCAGCGAACTCAGGGTGAACCCCCCGATCGACAGGAGGAAGTAGTTCCGCCGGCCGAGCCGGGTCAGCAGCCACCCGGACATCGGGAGGATGACCGCGTTCGCGGCGAGGTAGCTGGTGATCACCCACTCGCTGTCGACCTGGGCGGCCGAGAGCCCCCCGGCGATGTACCGCAGGGCGACGTTCGCGATGGTCGTGTCGAGGACTTCCATGAACGTCGGGACGACGACCGCGAAGGCGATCAGCCAGGGGTTGGGGCCCCGCGGAATACCGTTGATGGCGTTCATGGCCGGGACCCCGCCGGGCCCGCCGCGGCCCCGGTCCGGGCCAGATCCTGGAGCCTGCGGCCGGCGTTCGGCCCGGCCGGGGGTTCCTTGACGTAGACGTACGGGGTCACCGACAGCCCGGCGAACAGGGTGAAGCTCTCCGGGTCGTAGTCCTCGAACTCGATCCGGACCGGGAGCCGCTGGACCACCTTGACGAAGTTCCCGGTCGCGTTCTGGGCCGGGAGGAGGGCGAGGGTCGACCCGGTCCCGTAGGTGAACCCGGTAATCCGCCCGTGGAAGACCCGGCGGCTCCCGTAGGTGTCGGCGTATACCTCCACCCGCTGGCCGATGGCCAGGTCGGCGAGCTGGGTCTCCTTGAAGTTCGCGTCGATCCAGATCTCGGTCAGGGACCGGACGGCCATGACCTGCTGGCCGGCCTGGACGTTGTTCCCGGGGTTCACGTTCCGCCGGGTGACCACCCCGTCGATCTCGGAGACGACCCGGCAGTACCGCAGGTTCAGGTCGGCCTGGTCCAGGTCCCGGCGGGCCTGGAGGAGTTTCGCCTCGGACTGTTTCACCGCGGGCGCGCTCGGGACCAGTGAGGCGAACACCTTGTCGACGTCCCGGTTCGCGTCCCGGCTCCGGAACTCATCGATCACCTCCTTCGGGGTGGCCTCGGACCGGTTGAGCGGGAGGCCGACCTCGGCGGCGGTCTGGGTCAGGGCGGCGAGGGCCTGGCGGACGGTCGAGAAGGTCTGGTTCAGGTTGGGCGGGACCTCATTCAGGTTCCCGCTCTGGGGCTGCGGGGGGAGCCCGAGGGCGACCCGGGCCTCGTACACCTCCTCGAGGGTCTGCTTGACGAGTGCCTCGGCCACCTTGGCGGCCTCGATCGCGGCGTCCAGGTCCTGGCGGGCCGTCGCCCCCTTCCCGAACGACTCCTTGGCCCGGCCGAGGTCGGCTTTCGCCCGTTCCAGGGTCGCCTCCTTACTCCGGTAGGTGGCCACCCGGGCGTTCAGGAGCGCGATCTGGTTGTCGACCTGTTCCATCGTGGTCTGGAGCTTCCACCGCAGGCTCCGGAGCTGGCCGAGGAGCCCGCGGACCTGGGACTCGCTCGCCCGCAGGTCGGCCTCGGCCGAGGTCACGGCCGCCTTTTTGAGGTTGACCTGAACCTGATACGGCTCCGGGTCGAGCTCGATCAGCAGGTCCCCGGTCTTGACGCGGACGTTGTCGTCCACCAGGACGCGGAGGACCTGGCCCTGGACCCGCGGGGCGACGAACGTGACGTGTCCGTTCACGTAGGCGTCGTCGGTCGATTCGGTGGTCATGGCGGTCCGCGCGACCGGGACGAGGAACAGCGCCGCCACCCCGAGGCCGGCCAGAGCTGCGATCGCGAAGGCCAACCGCCTCCACCGGTGCGCCCGGACCGGCCGCGGGGGCAGCTCGGGGGCGGCCGTCACGGCGGGGCCGGCTGGTGGGGCGGCCGATTTGTCCTGGGGGAGGCCGATATTCGTACTCATGATTAACTCGTGCTGTTGTGAGCACAATCGATCTCTGTATCGTCGGCTACATGAGTTATGCCGACTTATAACTGATGGGAGAGGTGGGCCGCGCGGCGTCAGGGCGCATGACGCCCGGAGAGGTGATTCACCCGGCCACTCGTAACCAGGGAACCAGCCCGCCCCGAACAGGGCGGGCGTGTATGCTCATGTACCGTTCCCGGGGGTCGTCCTTTCACCCGCCGCCGGACCGGCGGCGCGTCCTCAGACACGAACTCGCTGAGCCTGTCGCATCGGGTGGCATGTCCACCGCTTTGGGTGGACATGGGTTTTTCTCGTCGAGCGGAAACCTCACCCCGACCCGGGCTTCGGGGCACCCGCATGTCCACCCAAAGCGGTGGACATGCCACCCGGCCGAGGTCGCGCCCGTCGCTCCGGCCGAACCAAATGCGACCGCCCCAGCGGGTTCCTGTATCACGCCCGGGCCGGGACCGTCGAGAAGAGCACGCCGAGCCCCTCGGCGATGGTCGGGTGCGTGAGGACCATGTCGCGCAGGGCGGTGTACGGGAAACCTGCCGCCATCGCGACCTGGACGACGGCCATGACCTCCCCGGCCTCCGTCCCGAACGCCGTGAACCCGAGGATGCGGTCCCCGTCCGCCTGGATGAGAGCCTTCATGAACCCCCGCGTCTCGGACAGCGTCTGGGCCCGCAGCACCGCCTCCATCGGGACCTTCGCGAGCCGGTAGGTCACGCCGCGATCCTTTGCCTCCGTTTCACTCAGGCCGACCCGCGCCAGTTCCGGGTCGGTGAACATGCAGAACGGCACCTGGCGGCCGGTGGTCACCCGGTGGCCCCCGGTGAGGTTGTCGCGGACGACCCGGAAGTCGTCGAACCCGATGTGGGTGAAATGCGGGCTGCCCGCGCAGTCCCCGACCGCCCACACGTCCGCCGCCGTCGTCTGGAGCCGTTCGTTCACCCGCACATACCCCCGGCCGTCCAGTTCCACCCCGGCCGTTTCGAGCCCAATCCCGTCGGTGTTCGGGGTGCGACCCGCCGCGACCAGCAGGTGGGTGCCCTCGATCACGACCTCCGCCCCGGCCCGCTTCGCGTGCACCTGCACGCCCTCACCCGACGTTCCGGTGACGCGGTCGAGAACCGTGTTCGTGGAAACCGCGATCCCCTCGTCCGCGAACAGCTGGCCCATCGTCGCGGACACGTCCGGGTCTTCACGGTGGGCCAGGACGGGATTGCGGTCGACGACCGTCACCCGGCTCCCGAAGCGGCGGAAGGTCTGGGCCAGCTCCAGCCCGACGTAGCCCCCGCCGAGGACGATGAGGTGCTCGGGAACCCGGTCCAGGTCGAGGGCTTCGATGTGGGTCAGCGGCTTGGAGTCCCGGAGGCCGGGGGTCGCGTCGATCTTCGCCCGCGATCCGGTGTTGATGATGACCGTCTTCCCGCGCAGGACCCGCGTCCCGCCGTCCCGGAGGGCGACTTCGATTGTCTTCGGCCCGATGAACCGCCCGAACCCCATGACCAGTTCGGCCCCACTCGCCCGGTACTTGCCGAGATGCTTCTCGACCTGGCTCTCGACCATCTTCCGCTTGCGGTCCCGTACCGCGGCCATGTCGACGGACCAGTCCCCGGTCGCGATCCCGAACTCCCGGCTCCGCCGGAAGTACGAGGCCACTTTCGCGGAGTGGATGATGTTCTTGCTCGGCAGGCAGGCGATATTCGGGCACGACCCGCCGATGTACTTCCGCTCGATCACGGCCGTCCGCCGCCCCTGCGCGGCCAGGGTCCAGGCCAGGTACTTGCCGGGCTCCCCGCTGCCGAGGACGACGAGATCGTACTCTTCTAGGTTCGCCATGGTGCCCCCCGCTGTTGGATGTCGCATCGACAGGTCGCCTATCATCAGAATACCGGTGGGGGGCGGAGGATGGAACCGTTTCACGGAGGCCGGGCGTGCTCCTCCGGCGGGCGTTGGCCGGTCACCACGACACCAGGCAGAACGTCCCCGGGAATTGGGTTCGGTCGGCAGAATCGGCCGGCGGACCGGCGGGAGCCCGGGTGGTGGCAGGGAATGGCAGGGTTTGGCAGGCCCACGACAGGAGAGGCCGATCTCGTGACCTCGCAGCCGGGACCGGGCTGGCAATCCGGTGGGGAGCCTGAGCGGGGGATGGCAATTGGGTTCGTTGTGCAAAACCGACCGCCCGCCGGGTGAGGACCGCTGTCCGGATTGGGTTCGTTCTGCAAAACCGCCCGCCCGACCGCTCCGGTGGTCGACCCGAATCGAGGGGGACCGATGCGGATTGGGTTCGTTCTGCAAAACCGACCCGGCGAGAGTGGGTCGGCTCGGCCCGAGTTGTGAAGGAAGCGTGTCGATTGGGTTCGTTCTGCAAAATCGACCCCCCGACCTCCGGCCCAACTCTCCCCCCTTATCGGAGCCCACCGGCTACTCGGTCTGGCCTCCCAACCCGGGGGCGCGTACCACGACCCCGGACGTGGCCGACCGCCACGCCGGAGTCCCAAGACCAGGAGCCACGAACGCGGCACTGCCTCCAGTGTACCGGGGCAACGTGCCGGTCCGAAGATGAGGTGGACTTTGAAACGGGGAGCCCCGGGCCGGGCTCGCGAGCCCGACCCGGCACGCCCTATCCAATTACCGCCCATCGCCATCGATCGTGAGGCCCTGGTCACCTGACCAGGGCCACTCCATTCCCCTCTGTCCGTTCACGTCCTCCCCAGCACGAGATCGACCACCCAGCACCCCCGGACGTGAGGTCCGTCGCTCCGGCAGTGAGCGAGGATATCGGGGTGGTCGCACCCGGCGTCCTGGAGGGCGTCGGCGAGGATCGGGAACCGGTCGAAGGCGCGGTCGGCGTAGATGCCTTGGGCGAGCGAAATGGCGGCGGACGTGAGCCATGAGGGGTCGGCGGTCATGGGGTGGAAGGGGTTGCCGGAAATATCCCGGAGCAGGACCGCTTGGGCGGCATGTTCGGCTGACTTTCCCTGACCTCCGGTCGGCTCGACGGCATATCCAGCGATATCAGCGGTGTCGGCGGCCAGTTGTAGGAATGCCCCGTGGTACGACGCATGAGACAGGGCGATCACCACGGCACAGGTGGCGTTGTACCCGGCGTTTGCCGGAACGCTCGTCATGGTCCTCCGGGCGTGGCCCTCGGCCTCCTTCACCTCATCCCTGGTAGCCCGTCCGTCGGCCAGTCGCTCAGCCACGCCAACCCCATTCCGCCCCCGCTCATCCACAAGCAGGTGCCAGAGGCGGCGGCAGCAGGCACAGGCGAACAACCGCAATTTCCGGTCGTTCGCCTTCCCTTTCAGGAACCTCAGCATCGACACCGGGTCGGCACACGCCAGCCATTCCGCCTCGGTCATCGGTCGGCCCCCGGGGTCTGTCGGTGGATGATACCCGGGGCGGGGGTGGTAGTGGGTGTGGCGGTCGGGTAAGCTGTCGGGCGATCCGGGGAGCGGGGAGGCCCCGCCGATAGGCTGGTATGGCACTTCGTAGCTCATCGGCCGGGCCGGGCGGGTGAGCTTGATGTTCGGCCCCGGAGGACTCGCCGATGGCGGAGCGGTTGGAGCTGGACGTAACCGCCATTCGGACACCGGCTGAGCTGCAAGAGGTACTGTTCAAAACGTTCCGGCTACCGGGATGGTACGGGTTTAACCCCGGCCACTACCTGATCCAGGCGAAGAAGGACACGACGCTGCGGGACTACCAAGAGGCATTGGCCGATACTCGTGAGGACTGGAAGTTGGTCCCGCCGGAGGACGGATCTTGATGACGCTTGAAAAAGTCCGCGGTGCGCTCGGCTCGTCCGATCCGGCCGCCGATCTCGACCGACTGGTCCGGGACGAACTCGCCACCGGCCGGACCACGGCGGAAATTTATTCGGCCCTCCTGCCTATCGTGCGAACGATCCGGAAGACATCGAAGCTATCAGAGGATGTGGACGAGATTCTGCTGGGGACGCTCGACGCACTGATTGGAAACTGCAACCCCGACGAGTGTTACCAGGACCCGCCGAAACCCCCGACTCTTCCGAACCAGGGCCACCCCGTGCCGGAAGGGAGCGACAATCGCGCGGACCGGCCGGGGTATCGTAGCGATGTCCGAGGATCGCGACCGGTGGGAGACACCTGTGATCACCCTTGATGCCATCCGCGCTGCGATCTCAGCCCCGGACCCGTACACACAGATGGACCGCCTCGTGCGGGAGGAGATGTCCGCCGGCCGAAAGGTAAAGGAGATCTTTGACGCCATCCACCCGCTAACGGGCCTCCGGGGACGTGAGCCAAGAAGGGGTAGCGGTTACGTGGTGGAACCGGTCACTGAAGATACACCGCGGATAACCAGCTTGAACGGCTCTCACACGTTTTTGTGTGTTTCGCTCGTTACCTCCCTCAGCAGTCGCAACAGCGTGTCCGGTACGGGCCGCGACTCCGAGTACCCACTCATCGTGAAGGCCACGCTGACAAGCGAGGAGAACTGCGTCTGCCGTAAAAACAGAGACGTAGTGCCAGCGCTGTTCGTTCGGGTCGGACAGTATCGACACAAGTGCTTCGTAGGCCGTGTCATGAGCCTGTTCGAGGTCTGTTCTCGAGGCCAAGTTGTCGCAGTACTGCTCCACCGTTTGTGCTGCGGCTCGACTTCGCTCGTCATTCAACCACTTCCAAATATGACCCAGACAGGCAGAGGCGAAGAGCCGCAGTTTCCGCTCGCTCGCCTTGCCCTGCAGGAAGTTCAGCATGGGTTCCGGATCGGTACACGCCAGCCATTCCGCCTCGCTCATCGGTCGGCCCCCGGGGATGTCGGTCGATCATACCCGGGTCGGGTGTACGACCGCCAAGCATGGAAAGAATCGCGTCGATTGGGTTCGTATGGCAGAATCGACCATCCTGCTCGGCCCCCATCTCCACCTGCCAAATGTGAGTCGATTCCCCTTACCGGAGCCAGAACGACCATCCGGCCTGGCATGGGGCTCCCGCTCTGCATATCCCAAACGGGTTCGAAACACACGTCCGGCATTCTAATAGCGAGAGATGCCAGTAGGAATAGAAGCTAGGCGACGGTAACCTTCAAATCCATCAAGTGTTGCGCTCGTTTTTCGGACATCGCGGATCGATGCCTCGTTTACAATGTCGGCCCGGCTCCGGGTTCGGATAATCCGAATTGGCGGGGCAAGTCACCGAAGACTGGACCTCGCGGCGCCCAATATCAGGTAGAGCCGACGGAGTTCGGCATCCCGGGGAACGACATGCCGACCGAAACCCTTCGCGGGGTCGTGGGCCGCGTCCGCGGTACACTCGCCCGCACGACGGACATCCCCCTCTCCGACGGCCAGCTGCTCACCCGGTTCGCGGCCGACCGGGACGAGGACGCATTCGCCGCCCTCGTCCGCCGGCTCGGGCCGATGGTGCTCCGCGTCTGCCGCCGGGTCACCGGGCACTGCCACTCGGCCGAGGACGCGTTCCAGGCGGTGTTCCTGGTCCTCGCCCGCCGGGCGGCGGAGGTCTCCCCGCCCGAGCGGGTCGGCCCGTGGCTGTACGGGGTCGCTTGCCGGACGGCCAAGGCCGCTCGCGCCGCCGATCGGCGGCGGGCCCGCCGCGAGCAGCCGATGGGCTCCCTCCCGGACCGGCCGGGGCCGTTGCCCGCCGACCCGTCGGACGTCGGCCCGGTCCTGGACGAGGAGATTCGCAGGCTCCCGCCGAAGTACCGCGATTTGCTCATCGCCTGCGAACTCCAGGGTCGCCAGCGGCGGGAACTCGCCCGGTCGCTCGGGATTCCGGAGGGAACGGTGGCCAGCCGGCTGTCGACCGCCCGGCGGATGCTCGGCGAACGGCTCGCCCGGCGCGGAGTGATGCTATCCGTCCCCGCCCTTCTCGGGGCGAGCCGGGCGGCGGGGTCTGTCGTTCCCCCCAGGTTGCTGGCCTTCGCGGCTCGGTTCGGGCGGGCCACCCCCGGAGAGGTTCCGGGTGTCGTGTCCGCCCTCGTCCGTCAAGGAACCCGGATCATGGGTGTCAATCAGCTGCGGGCGGGACTGGCCTGTCTGGTCGCCGTTGTGGCCGTGGCCCTCGGGGTAGCGAGTGTCGATGGCCAGAACCGCGACGGCGACCCGCCGGTCCCGGCCATCCCCGCCCCCGGCGCGAAGACCCCGGCCGCCCGACCGGCCCCGAAGCCGGCCCCGAAGCCGGCCGGGCCCGGGAAGCTCCTCCTGTGGCGAAAGGGGCACTTGACTGCCCTCGCCCCGGACGGGACCGGGGAAACCCGGGTGTCGGAGGACCGGAAGGGACACATGCCCAATTCCACCGGGGCGAAGTGGTCGCCCGACGGGAAGCGGTTCGCATTCATGGTCCGCCCGCTAACGCCGGAGGACCAGCCGCCCGGCCAGGACGCGCCGCCGGGGCGGGTGTACGTCCGCGGGATTGAGGAGAATGAGCCTGGGACCGACCTGGGGGTGGACGGGGAGTGGGTGGTGTGGTCCCCGGACGGGTCAAGTCTCGTCGTGGTCGGCTTCGAGCCGGGAGCGGAGGGCCGGCCGGGGAGTATCACCAACCGGCTCGTCGATCTCAAGACGAAAGAGACGACCGCCCTCAAGCTGCCCGACGGGCTCGAATTCGCGGTGTGCGACTGGTCCCGGGACGGGAAACACTTCCTCGCCGTCGGGGCGAAGACGGGGGAAAAAGACGGGGTGGGGCGGCTGTATCTGGTGCCCCGGGCCGGGGGCGCACCGACGCCCCTGACCCCAGCCGGGCAGGCGGTATACGAGGGGGCTGTCCTGTCGCCGGACGGGCGGCGGGTCCTGTACACGGCCGACGACCCGGAGCGGAAGGGCGTGGAAGACCGGAATCGGAAAGAGGCCCACGGGCTGTTCGTCCTCGACGTCCGGGACAAGAAGCCGGTTCGGGTGGCCGGACAGCCGATCGACGCCTGGATCGATGGGTACTGCTGGTCGCCGGACGGGAAGCGGATGGCGTATCTGTGGCAGAAAGAGACGGCAGTGCCGAACGACCCGCAGAAGGGGAAGACGACCGAGTGCAATCTGGTCGTCGCCGACGCGGACGGGGGGAATGCGAAGGCGGTGGTGACTGAAACCGCGGACGGGTACGGGCTCATCCTCCTCGGCGGGGTGGACTGGCGATAGCAGGTCCCCGGCCGCCGCCCCGGTGGGTGCCGGGTCAGGCAGGTAGCGGGGGAAAATCGACCCGGCAAGAGACCGCGTGGCACCCGCTGAAGCGGTAGTACAGTTCCTACCGCCTACCTGATACACGAACCCACTGAACCAGTCACCTTGGTCTGGGTGGCATGTCCACGCCCACTCCGGCCAAACGCAATGCGACCGCCTCATCGGGTCCGTGTGTCAGGCGGCCCGGGATTGGGCCCGCGGTCCGGCGTAGAGGGCCATGTACTGCCCGACCCGACCCAGGAGGGGGTTCTGGAGCAGGACCAGGAAGGCCGGGACCAGGATCGGCCGGACCACGAGCGTATCGACTAGCACGCCGCAGGCTAACGCGAAGCCGAGCTCTTTCATGGCGAGCAACGGGGAGGACAGCAGGCACGCAAACGTCCCCGCCATGAGCAGCCCGCAGCTGGAGATGACGTACCCTGTCCGGCCCAGGGCAACCGGGACGCCGTGCAGCGGGCCGTACCGCTTCTGCTCTTCCTTGACGCGGGAGAGGAGGAAGATGTTGTAGTCCTCCCCCACGGCGACCAGGATGGTGAAGAGGAAGATGGGCACCTTCCAGTCGAGCCCGGAGAACTCCGGGCCGACGGCCAACCGGAAGACCGCGAATGTCGCCCCGAGGGTGGCGAGGTAGCTGAACAAGACGGTCAGTATCAGGTAGGCCGACACCACCAGTCGACGGAACACGACCACCAACAGCACGAACACGACGGCGGACGCCAGGACCTGCACCCGCATCTCGTCGCCCCGCTTCACGTCGCCGAGGTCGCGGAGGTTCGCCGTCGAGCCGGCGAACTCCAGCTGGGAATCCCGGAGGGCCGCGGGCAGGTCGGACCGGACCACCTCTTCCACCCGACTCAGGGCGGCGATGCCGCGGCCCGAAAGGGGGTCCACCGCGAGCGTCACGTCGACCCGGGTCACGTGCCCCTTCAGGTCCCCCGCCCGGCTGACGTAGTAGTCGGCGGCCCGCTGCCGCATGACGGACCGGACGAGCGACTCGGGCGCGTGGAGGCCGCGCAGGAATTCCTGCGCGGCCGCGGTGATCCCCAGGGGGCGGGCGATACTGCGGACGTCCGCGATCGCCAGTTCGTCCTTCCGGTCGCGCAGGGAGGCGGTCAGCGCACCCACCGCGGCAACGCCGCTCTCGCTCCCGAAATCGACCGCGTCGTTGCGGACGAGGATGGTGACCGGTCCCAGGATGCCGGCCGGAAAGTGTCGCTGGAGCGCGCGGGTCCCGGCGGCGCCGGGCGCGGTGTCCGGCAGTTCGGTGATCGGGTTGTACTCCTGTTCGCCGTAGTGCCGCACCGCGTAAACGGCGAACGGCGCCATCAGGGCCGCGGTACCCAGCAGGATGACCCCCGGCCGCCGGAGCAGCGCCGGCCCCAGCCGGTCCCACACGTTCGGGAGGAAGGAGCGGGCCAGGAACCGGCGGAGGACCCCCGGGGGGCCGGCTTCCGCCGGCTGCGGGCCGGTCGGAAGGGGCCAGAAGGCCCACCGCCCGGCCAGACGGAGCAGCGGGCCGGCGAACGTGAGCGTACAGACCAGCGCGACCGCGAGAGCAATGGGAATGGCCAGGCCGGCCTGGTGGATCTTGCCGAGCCTGGCGAAGGCGAGGGTGCCGATGCCGCAGATCACCGTCCCGGCGCTGGCGGTGATGGCTCCGCCGACACGGGCGAGGGCCTGGGCGAGGGCCTCCCGCGGGGGGGCCCCGCCGTCCAGCTCCTCGCGGTAGCGGGCGATCAGGAACAGGCAGTAGTCCACCCCGGCCCCGTAGATGAGGACCGTGACGAACACGCGGACGCCCCGGAAGAGGGTGAGGACCTCGGCCTCGGCCAGGAGCGACAGGAGTTCAATCGACACCCGGGCGGCCACGAACACGGACGCCAGGGGGATGAGGGCCACCAGGGGGGCGTGGTACAGCAGGAGCAGCAGCCCGATGACGATGCCGACGGTCCAGGCCTCGATGACCCGCGCACTCTGGGCCTCGGCCCGGTCCAGGTCGCGCCCGGCCACCGCGCCACCGGTGAGGGCCACCGCGAGCCCATCGGGGACGGCCCCTTCCCGGCGGAAGCGGTCGACCAGATCCTCGACCGCCGCAACGAGCGGCCAGTTGCGCTGGTCGTTCAGGGAGGTCTTGAGCTCCACGACGACCAGGGCGGCCATCTTGTCCGGGCTCACCAGTAGCGTGCGGACACCTTGGTCCGCGGGGCCGCGGACGCGGGTCACCATCTCCGGGCCGGCCTGGGTGTCGGCGATCGCCTTCACTTGTGGGGTGAGCTGGTGGTCGATGAACCGCCTGTCTTCATCCCGCAGTTCTCCCTCTTCCCGGGACAGGACCAGGACGATGCTACTGGCGGCGTAATCACTGGGGAATGCGGTCCGGAAGAGCTGATCGGCGCGCCGGCTCGGCGAATTCTGGGGAAGTGCCTCGCCCTCGCCGCTCTTGACCAGCGTGTCCCACCGGGGTGCGTATAGCGAGCCCGCCAGCAGGGCCAGCCAGACCACGAGGAGGACGGGCCAGAAGCGGGAAACAGCCTTCCCCAGCGCTCGGAACATGGCGCTTGCCACCCGGGCGAATTGGCGTCTATCCCGGTCGGGCCGACCGGTCATCCTGGTCCCGTTCCGGTTGCGAACGGCGTGCCGGGGTGACACGGGAGGGTCGGCCCACCGCGCCGCACCGGGACACGACCGGGTGCCGGGGGGGCGGTGAGCGAATCGAAGGAGGTCAGACCGGCCCAGTGGTCGGGGACGGCTGATTCTCGCACCCCTCTTCCGCTATCCGCGACCGCCCGCTCCACCACCGCAACAGCAGGGCCATTGCCAACGCTGCCAGACTTCCGCCCAATAGCGCATAGGCCTGCCCCCGGCGGCGGGAATCGTAGAACTCGTTGAACTTCCTCATCGACATCCGGGCGAGCCACTCCTCCGGCCCGGTCGGGGACGCGATCGGCTCGCGGCCGGCGTGGAACTCGTCGAAGAAGCGCGGGTCGGTGATCGGCACCCCGGCGGCGATCTTCTTCTCCTCGTACTCCTGGTATGCCCGCTGGTAACCCTCGCCGAGCGCCAGCTCCGCCTCGAACCGGGGCCGCAGGGCGGCGACCTCCTCCTTCGAGAGCGGGCGCGGGTGCTTCCGGGCGGCCCAGTCGTCTTTCGGGGGTGGTGCCAGCAACGACTCTTCGATTTCGCCCTGCCGCTTGAGGCAATGGTCGCGGAGGAACTGCTGCACGGCGGGATCACGCCAGTACCGGTCGGCGAGCCGGTGCGCCCGTTCGAACGCGGCCCAGGCGATGTGCCGCTGGCCGACGCGGAGCATGGTCTCACCGACCGCGAGGGCGAAGTGCGGGTTCGCCCCACCGCCCTGTCGCCACATCCCGATGATCCCGAGCATCGGCTCGTCGAACGCAACCGCGGTGGAGTGGGACAACCGTTGCGGCCAGCCGTACTCCGAGCCGATTCTCAGGATGTGCTTGCGGATCTCGTGGAAGTCCTCCCAGTGTGCCGGGTCATCCGCCGGGGCGGCGGGGCGCAAGAAGTCTGGGAACTCGTTGTCGACGAGCGGGCCGTACATCCACGAGTCGGCCGCGCGGCCGTATCCACGATCCGACCACAGATCCGCCCGCTTCGGATCGCCCATAGGCGGGTGGCCGAGCCCGTTGCCGATGCAGTCGAAGGTCTTCACCAGTTCCGGGTCGTCGGCCGCGGCCAACAGAAACTCGGCGATCGCCGCCTGCCAGCGCTCCCGGCCGAAATGGGCCTCGGGGTTCACCTCGACCGACCGGCGGATGAACCCCAGCCCCTCGCGGCACCGCTCCTTCGCGGCCGGGTCGCCGGCCACCGCCTTCGGGAAGTGCGCGTGGATCAGGAACGTCCCGAGGTTCGCGTACGAGGTATACAGGTCGCGGCCGGACAGCCCGCGGGCCTGCTGCCGGGCGAGCTTGTCCCGCATCAGCGGGATCGCCTCGTCCGGCCGGCCCAGCCGCTCCAGTCCGACTGCCAGGTCGTCGGTGAGTGGAAATGCGGCCGGGTCGTCGGGGGCCAGCGCCGCGAGCTGCTCGCGGGTGAGTCGGTTTCGCTCCCGGTAGTGGGCCGGCCCGTGCTTCGGGAACCGCTCGTGGATCACGTCGTGGGCCATCGCGAACCGGAACGACGCCCCGCCGCGGTGCTGTGGGACGTGGTGCGGCATCGGGCTGTACTCGACCAAATACGGGCAGGCCTCCGCCCGGTAACAGGTTTTATGCGAGAAGATGAAGACGAAGAAGCCGACGCAAGCCCCGATGACGCCCGCGACCAGGGTGAGAAGCGGTCGCCACACGGCTCAGCTCCTCCTCGTCCGCGGGCCGATCAGCGTTAGCGCGACCGCGGAGGTCATCAACACCGCCCCGGCTCCGAAGATCAACCCAGGGCTGATCCGGTAGGGTGGGTCGGGGACCTGCGGCGGGGCGGCCGGGCTCTTGTACTGCGACCGGAACTCCCGCTCGTGGGTCGGTAGTTCGAGGTCGTTCAGGCAGGCGGTGGCCGGACCGGCGAAGGCGGTGACGGCGAGACAGGCGAGCAGGCGGTACACGGAAGGTCTCCGGAGGCCAAGGCTGGTAGCCTTGCCTATTCTCGGCCGCTCCGTTGGGCCGTGCAATCTCGACTATACCCGAGCTGGCTCTTTCAAAGCTCGGTCTTTCAAAGTAGTCTGCTCGCTCCGCGAGTGTGGCCCGCTCGCTTTGTCGACATCCACGAGGATTTGCGTCTCGGGGATTTCAGCCTGAAAGGCTGGGAGCGCATAGCCCCGGGCAACGCCCTGGGCGGGGGAACGCCGCGGCGGTTGACGTCCGACCCGCCCCAGTGGCGTCCCCCCGCCCCGGGCGT
>JAQGHQ010000504.1 GCA_028288765.1 Gemmataceae bacterium
CGCCGGCCCGGACTTCCACGACCCGGAGGTCCGCTGGTTCACCGTCCCCGTCCGCCCGGAGTACGCCGCGAACGGCCGCCGGTACCCGAGCGAGTCGGTCGTGCCGGTCGCGGTCCCGTGCGTCGTCGGCACCCGGGCGAGCGGCCAGCCGACCGCCGACCTTCCGTTGCTCGGCGTCCGGTTCGACTACCCGGGGGCGGCCCAGCTCAAGGACCTCGTCCACCGGTACGCCCTCCAGAAGCTCGAAGGGCTATCGCCGGCCGAGCTCGCCCGGGTCCTCCCGCCGGCCGCCACCGAGCTCGCCGAGATCGCGATCCCGGTCCCGCGGGACCCGGCGGGCGGGCGGCCGGCCGCCCCGCCCCCGACCCTCGCCCGGGTGGCCGAGCCGGTCGGGGACCGGGCCGTGCGGAAGGGGTACGCCCGGGCCTGGGGCCGCGAGGCCGAACTCGCCGCGCTCGTGCGGAAGCTCCACCACGAGAAGGCGAACGTCCTGCTCGTGGGCGAGGGCGGGGTGGGCAAAACGACCCTGCTGGTCGACGCGGTCAAGGAGGCCGAACGGCTCCGGGCCGAGCAAGAGCGGGCCGGCGGGGAGCCGCCGGGCGGGCGGCGGTTCTGGCTCACCTCGGCCGGCCGGCTGGTCGCCGGGATGAAGTACCTCGGCCAGTGGGAGGAGCGGGTCGAGGAGGTGATCGCCGAACTCGGCGAGGTCGGCGGCGTGCTGTGCGCGGACCGGCTCCTGGACCTCGTCCGCCGGGGCGGGGTCGGCCCGGCCGACAGCATCGCCGCGTTCCTCGTGCCCTACCTCGCCCGGGGCGAGGTCCGGATGATCGCCGAGGCCACCCCGGCCGAGCTCGACGCCTGCCGCCGGCTCATGCCCGGCCTGCCCGACCTGTTCCAGATCGTGCCCGTGCGGCCGTTCGACCGGGCCACCGCCCTGGCCGTGATCGACAAGCAGCTGGCGGTGTCCGCCTCGGGCCCGGGGGTCGAAATCGGGCAGGGGGCGGGGGAGCGGATCGTCCGGCTGTTCCGGCGGTTCATGCCGTACGCCCCGTTCCCCGGCCCGGCCTCGGGGTTCGCGCGGGAGCTGGTCGAGGCCCACGCCCGCCAGGGCCGCAAGCCCGTCGCCCCGGCCGACGTGGTCGACCGGTTCCGCCGCCGGACCGGCCTCCCGGAGCTGTTCCTCCGCGACGACCTCACCCTGGCCCGCGCCGACGTGCTGGGCTGGTTCCGCGGGCGGGTGATCGACCAGCCCGAGGCGTGCGAGGCGGCGGCGAACGTGGTGATGACCGTGAAGGCCGGGCTGAACGACCCGAACCGGCCGCCCGCCGTGATGCTGTTCTGCGGCCCGACCGGGGTCGGCAAGACGCACACGGCCCAGGCCCTCGCGGGGTACTTCTTCGGCCAGGGAGAAGACGCGAAGAAGCCCGGCGAGCCGACCCGCCTCATCCGCCTCGACATGAGCGAGTACGGCGGGTTCGACGCGATCGACCGGCTGCTCGGCCCGCCGCAGGGCGAGCCGGGGGAGCTGGTCAGGCGGGTCCGCCGGCAGCCGTTCTCGGTCCTGCTCCTGGACGAGATCGAGAAGGCCGCGGGGGACGTGTTCGACGCCCTCATGGGGGTGTTCGACGAGGGCCGGCTGACCGACCAGTACGGCCGGGTGACGAACTTCCGCAGCGCGATCATCGTGATGACCTCGAACCTCGGGGCCGGGCAGCTGCGCGCGGTCGGGTTTGCCGGGGACCGGGCCGGGCCGCAGTACCAGGACGCGGCGATGCGGTTCTTCCGGCCCGAGTTCTTCAACCGGATGGACGCGGTCGTGACCTTCCGGCCGCTGGAGCCCGGGTCGGTGCGGGCGATCACCCGGCGGGAGCTGGCCGCGATCGGGAGTCGGGAAGGGGTGGTCCGTCAGGGCCTCACGGTCCGGTGGTCGGACGCGCTGGTGGACCGGTTGGCCGCGGTGGGGTTCGACGCCCGGTACGGGGCCCGGCCGCTCCAGCGGGCGATCGAACGGGAAGTCGTCGCCCCGCTCGCGAAGTGGCTGCTCGAAAACCCACGGTGCGAGGGGAAGGTGGTCACGGCGGACTGGACCGACGGGAAGTGTGTGTTCGCGGCGGAGTCAGTTCGCTCCGCGGGCGGGCAGTTCTGATACGGCTTTGTCAGTTTTTGACGACTTGGCAATTTTCGCCGGCTTTTGACTAGGTTTGAACTTTGGGACGGGAGTTCACGAGTCAGAGGGCGGACGGGGCGGGTCCTGTGCGGCGGCGAGTTCGGCCCAACCGCCTTACCCCACTACATGCCGGAACGGGTCAATGGGGATTAACCCCAATTTTTCTAGCTGGCATTCGACCTCGTACCGAAACCCGCCCGGCACCCACCACGGCGCTCGCGTGTCTGGACTCGACGCCCACGTCACGATCGCGAGAGCAGCGACGGCCCCAATAACCGGGAGGGTCAGTTGCAGGCAGACTCGCCGCCTCATTTTTTACCTCCGGGGCCGATCATCTAATTCGATCGCGCCGGCGGGTAGTGTCTCAGTTTGGCGGCGGGTTTCTTTTTCGGAACCTAATCGCGAGGATCATCACCATCAGGAGTGGCCCGAACAAACAGAGAAACGGACACGCGTAGAATGCGAGTTGGTTCACCAGACTGAGGTCGCGCATTCCGGCGAAAAGCGGACTCATTGGCGATCACTTGCTGCGCGGTCGATCAGCTCGACCAGTTCTTCGTAGCTCCAACCGTGATCCGTCACCCCGGCCTTCAGTGCCGGCGGCATCCGGATCGTCTGGTGCCGGGTGATGAAGTTGTACGCGAAGAAGTGCAGCGCGATGGAGTGTTCCAGGTTTTCGAGCTTTTTGCTGAACGCATTCGTCAGCCGGGTGAACCGCCGGTTCCGCCTCCGGATCGTCAGGTTCTGCCGCTCGATGTAGCTGGTGGACACGCTGGCCGGGTTCGGCTCGCCGCTCACCACCTGCTTCTGACACCCGACGCAATCCGGCGGGCTGTACCGCGATTCATCTTGCATTGCATTCCCGTATACCTTGTGCAGAATGGCGTAGTCCACTTCCCCGCCGAACCCGGCTTCCATCGCTTCCACGTATGCTTTCAGACCGTCCGTCGTGATTTGCACCCGGCCCGCAAGCCGCTCGGCAAGGTCGCAGACGAACGCCCGCGCGTGCTCCCCGTCCCGGAGCCCGACCAGCCAAGACGGGATCAGCTTCGTGGCCGTGTCGATGGCTCCCCACGTCCAGACGCTTCCCATACCGGGCTGAGGGTTGGTCACTTCCGGGACGTTCTTCTCCTTCGCGTAGACGAAGCCCCAGATTTCATCGAGCTGGAGCTTCTTGCACGACAGGTTCCGGAGGCTGCCCTCGCAGACCGGGAGCGGGTTCTACACGGTCATCGTGCAAGGTGACGAAACGGTCTGCGAGTGCCCGGACTTCGAGCTCCGCAGCAAGCCGTGCAAACACATCCTCGGAGTTCGGCTGTACGTCAAGCGGCAGGAAGACGGGGAAGAGCAGGAAACGAGCCGGGAACCGGTCCCGAAGCTACCCCGAAAGACCTACCCGCAGGACTGGCCGAACTACAACGCGGCGCAGGTGAACGAACAGGGGCACTTTCAGGACTTGCTTGCCGACCTGTGCGGCACCATGGAAGAACCGGCCCGGGCGGGACCCGCCGGCGCGGGCCTGTCGGGCCCGAATGTCACTCATAGGGTCGGGTACGGGGTCCGATGCCGAGAAGGGTGAGCAGCATGGCGGTGTGCGGGGCCATGCCCGACCGGGGCCAGCGGGACATCACCCCGTAGAAGCTCGGAACGCCACATGCGTACCGGAGCCGGTACCCCCCGCCGTTCGGATGGGGGGTGGTTCCGGCCCCGTCACCCGGGCGGCCGTCACTTCTTCTTCGGCGGAGGGACGGACTTTACGGGGGCCGGCTTCGCGTCCTTCTTGGGCTTCTTCTTTTCCTTGCCTTGAGAGTTGTTGCCCTTTCCCATGATGCGTACCTCGATCGTTTTGGAACACCGGTCGCGCGACAGCGCGGGGGGTGGGATTCGCACCCACGGCTTCAGGGGATTAGCCTGACGAGTTGTCTGCTACTCCACCCCCGCATGTGGAGTCTACGGCCGTCGGGGTGACCGTGCAACTGCCCGCACCGCCAGTTCCGCCGTACCGGGCAGGAGTTCCAGCCGAGATGGCGGGCGATTTCCGTCTGCCCGCGGGTGCCCCGATCGTTGTTCAGTGAGGTGCAAGGGCGGTGGAGTTCGGTGGACGTCATGTTGCCCCGGCATGACGACCTGATCCCGGTAAAGTGACGCCACCAGATCGTCAGCTGCCTCGTATTCCCCGTACTTCAAACGGCTTGTCGAGACGACAGCGAAGAACTTCACCGTAACCGACGTGCCGGCCGACAAGGCTTACTTGAGCCGGGAAAACCTGGAACTTGTGGAACGGCTCGGCGGGACCGCATTCGTCCCGTTCAAGCCGAACAGCATTCCCCAGCGAGCCCGGGAGCGTCTGGGAACGCATGTTCCTTTATTTCAATTTCCGGCGGGACGAGCTCCTGAAGAGCTACCACCAGCGGTCGAACATCGAGAGTACCTTCGCCATGCTCAAGGCGAAGTTCCTGGATAGTGTCCGGAGCAAATCCGACGTAGCGATGAAGAATGAGGTTTTGTGCAAGTTCTTGTGCCACAACATAGTTGTGGTTCACCAGTCGATGATCGAGCTGGGGATTGAGGGAACGTTCTGGGGAGAGGGGGAGAAGGTGGAAGGGGAGCGAGCGGTCATTCGGTTCCCGGGTGCGTGAGTTATGATCGTTGCCCTTACACCCTAATCAGACGGTTGATCGGCTGAGGGGGGAAGTGGAGCGAGAGGACCGGCGACCATGTCAATTAGCTTCTGAAGTAGCCAGACGCAACGGTAGGTTCTCGTTGTTGCCAATAACACGCCAAACAATAGAATGCACCAGAGCCAACTGTGAGAAGATGAATCCCTATCGAATATCAATGCCATAACGCTAAAAAAAACGGCAAATGCAAGTGAATAAATTGCGGAATGAAATGTGTTCCACAACTGTGGATATAGTGATTGTCTACGTAAGGCCTCCATTTGCTCGCGGCCTGTCCAAGTAGTTATGATAGACATAGTCGTTATAATAAAGCCCAGAAGCGATCCCGATATTGATACTAAAGCCGTATAGACGTTATTCCTATTACCATTAAATAGGCTATCTACTTCGTCTTTGCCACCAAAGAATATGACCCAGATGGCAAATACGCAGCTAACGACGGCTACGCATGCAAGATCAAAGATAAGAAAATGGGCACCCCACTTATCTGATATATATTTGATGGGCCTCATCTATTCCTCTCCAGTGACGCCAGGAGTTGTGCTTCGAGTTGGACGTACCCCTTCTCGACTAGAGCATAAACATCGGTGCATTTCAGAAGACGAGTTCTAGGGTTCTCCGGGGTAAGCCCCTCGCTGATCACCAACTTATCCGCAAGAAGATCAAGCGGCACTTGCTTTCCAGTGTTTTCATCAATTCCCTTGACATCCATTTTTTCAATCAACGTTCTATTATCACCTAGTCCTATAAATTTCTTCAGCATGTCCTTGGCACCACTAAAGAGATAGGATTTGCCTCGCGGTTCCCCCCGCAAAACAATCTCAACAGTATAGGATTCCGTTTGCTTTGATATTTGGTCGATCTGTTTCGCAAGGCTTGTATTTGAGGTTTTTCCGACGTCTCGATGAGCTCTAATTCTTAGCAATGTAAGGTCTCCCAATTCATCCAGTCGAGACAAGGCGTCGTCTCGGAGAAGCATCCGGAACTGAGGCGGTTGCGCACCGATCATCACAGCAAGACTAGGCCGTTTGGCTAAATGAAGCATTAGAGACTCAAACCGAGGCCCATATATATTCATCTCGCAACCTACAACCCCGGTTCTGAAGAAGACGAAACGGGTACGATCTAGCACCCCCTCATCTTCGTCCGCGTCGATTGGCCTCTCTTCGCCCTCAAGGTTCATGAGCGCCGGAAGATTCCGGTAACGGACGTGGCCTAAGCTGACTCGAATAGGCCAAGTTGGATGATCGACTCGACAAACAAGTCGTCGGTCATCGCCAGCAACAACTTGCTCCAACTGGTCACTAGGAGGCCATGAAAGTGCTGCGGCAAATAACCGAGGCAAGTCAATATGATGACCGGTTTGACGGGCGTAATAGTAAACCTTTCTTGGAACAAGGCGTACTACTGCCGTCGCTGGGCGCCTTCGGGCCATCGTGAGACCTCCCACAAACAAATACTGGCTAGGTTGCTTTACCCGCTTAAGTATCCGATTGTGCGCGGTTCCACAATGGGCTATAGCCAAAAAAATTCCTTTCCGGCGATTTGAACTCCCTCTTTCGCGGCCCAGATAGATTAAGTCATACCAGCTGTCGCCGTGTCAAAGGGAGGTCGGTTGCGGAACTGCACCCGAGCAATCTGTTAGCCTAACCTAATATTATGCCTTAGCACGTGCTCGTCTGGCAGGATTTGAGGCGTTTTCGGGCTAAATCCTGCCAAAGCCCAGCTTGAGAGGAAACTACGTCCGATAAATACGTTCGCTGCCAAAGCCTCCCAGGGTCGCGACAGAATGCCGCTAGCGGCGGGGCGGGGTTTCTTTTCAGCTTCACTCATCCAGCTTGGAGCTGGGGCAGGCCTGTGCTCGGGTCGGACGGCCCCGTGACGGGACGGCTTTCTCTTCTCTCGTTCCCAGTCTGAACGGGAATCTTGCCTGCCCACCGGGCACCCGTCGACCGCCGCCGTCCCCTCGGTCGCCCGGCACAGCTGCAAGACCTTCTCCTCCTCGTCGGCCGTCGGGCCGGGCGATCAGGCCGTCCCCGGGGGTTCGTTTTTCCTCAAGTCGGGGGGCCGTGAGAGCGGTTTGACGTTAAGGCGCTGCCGGACCGCCCGCGCGACCGCCGACTCCACCCCACTCGCCACCCGATCGATCAGCCGCACGAGGCCGTAGCAGGCGGCGAACGTCCCGGCCAAGAGCGGCCACCCGTCACAAGCGTACGGGTCGCCAAAAGGCCAGAACCACGGCACCCCCGGAAGGGCTATGAAGCACCCGCCTGCGGCCAGCCCCACGTCGAACATTACGCTTCGCGACCTTCGCATCCGTGCGCCCTCCGGTGGCCATCCCAAGCCGACTCCCCGCTCCCTGGGTCGCTCGACAGCTTAACCGGCCGACACACCCATCCCTTCGGGCCGCCACCTCCAGCACTCCGCGTTCGCTGTCCCTTCGGGACGCCTTCGTTCGCTGTCCCTTCGGGACGCCTTGGGCTGCTTCCGGCGGCTGACGCGGAAAAAGGGAGGATGCTCGGCCGAGAAGTGAGATTATTTGGAGACGTTACCGTTACCACACCCTCCGGCGACGACGGTAGCCATCAGGCCGATGAAAAGCCCGGCTTTGAGCCCCATCCTTCACCCCCCCCGTCGAGAAGAGCGGGAAGATACCGGCCAACTCAAGCAGGTCAATAGGGACATTCGTAGGGGCGATCCGGACTAAACACTCGGCCGCTTCGCGGCTGAACCGCTCCGGCACTCGGGTATTCTCGACCACTGCCGCACCTCGGGGCCGCATGTCCGCGGGTGTTGGGTGGTGGATTTGGTGCCGGGGAAGACGTGAATTTGCCCCCGACATTCTAATTCCTGCCGACCTTTTCTAATTCCTGCCAAAAGGCTAAATCCTGCCAAAGCCGGGCTACGCAGTCTCGGAAGCCGACCCGCGGGCCGGCTCACCGTGTACTGCATCATGCCTCTTTGCTCCCGCCGCCTCCTGCCGCCGGTGCGATGACGATCATTCGGATCGCCTTCGCGCGGACGA
This sequence comes from Gemmataceae bacterium, assembly GCA_028288765.1. GTDB lineage: Bacteria > Planctomycetota > Planctomycetia > Gemmatales > Gemmataceae > Urbifossiella. The sequence continues at coordinate 7,874 of JAQGHQ010000504.1, forward strand.
GATACCGCCTCCCCTCCGGGTCCTCCAGGATCACCATGCCGTTGAGGTCGTAGGGGAGGTGCGTCTTCAGGCCCTCGGTGTTCGTGAACCCGATGAACCGCACCCGCTCGAACGTCTCCGCGCCGGACATGTGGACCGTCGCCCACGTGTCCTTCTTCAGAACGCCGCGGACGGCCATCATCTCCGGCTTTGCGCCACGACTCGCGAGCCAACTCCACGCGGTGAAGAAAACGGCCAGCGCCATGATGCCGAGCGCGAGACAGAGGACGGCAACGCCGAAGGTGCTGAATGTCTCGATTGCCTTCGGGCTCATGTACACGCCTCGATCATGCACGCCCCGACGGCTCGGGGCTTCCCCGCCGAACCAAACGCTCACCGGCCCGGCTGGCTCAATGAGCGGCGAAGTGCCGTTAGCCTATCCGCAGGGCCTCCCCGCCTTCCCGGTTCGCTCGGCAGTCTAACCGACCGGCACTGCCACTGCCATACCGGCTCCGACCGGGTACCCGCTCGCGGGTCGCGCGGCACCTACCCAACCAAATGCGATAACCCTTCCGGGTTCATGTGTCAGGCGGCCTCCCCTGCGAAAGCGGTACGACTCGACGGTCGTTTTTGGGAGCGGGACTGGGCTCACAGCGGGGTTGTGGAAGTGCTCGGAGCATCTCTGGGTAGCCCAACGGTGTCAGGCGGCGTCACCGGAGATGAAAAAAGTGATTGACAGGGGTCGAGAGCGAACCGATACTCTTCTGAAGCCGGCACCGATCTCCCCGGCCGCGATCATCTGGGATGGATCGCTTAAAATAGGACCACAGTGAGTTAATCTTTTGAATATCTACTTGGCCCACCCGGACAAAAACCTTCTCAGCGGATGTAAGAGACTCAGCGATCTATACGCGTACCGCATATTTGTGCACGGAGATGGATTGAAGTGGCGCGCCTTGGGCACGTCAAAAAACAGAGCTGACTTGAAGGCGGTCTCAAGGTTGTACGTGTTAGGCCACAGCGGATCAGCATCGAGATGGTTTGGCAAAATATGGTTCTATAACGGTGACGAAGAAGACCAGCATGCCTTCCCCAGCAAATCATTTTCTGCAGCCGAGATGGCCGAGCAATTGATTAGCGATGGTGTTCCGAAGAATCTGAGCGATCTTCGCCTCATGGTATGTTTCAGCGGGTCTTGGGAGGGTGGGGCGGCTCCTTCTCAAGACGGAGAAAAAGCACCCCTGGCAGCCCAACTGTGTAGCGAACTTAAAACACGCGGCTTCACAAACATCAGGGTCACGGGATACGCTGGATTTGTAGCTCTTCCCGGGAAAGTCGTCTTACCGGGCATTAATGTCAATATGGGAAGAGCGGGCGCAGCCCGCAATGAAGTGTCAGGTGGAACCACGGATTTTTCTGAACTCCTCGCGAGAGATGCGACGGGAAAGTTGTCCCTGAGCAACGAGACCCGTTCCGTCTGGTACTAAGCCTTAAACATAGCGAGGGGAATGCACCCCCAAAGTTGGACCATTTGGGTCCGGATGTTAAGGAATTTCCCGTCACCGGGCCAGGCGACGATATCGATAAGATCGACAATGTCAATTAACTATCCATGTACATGGATAGTTACTGAATTAAAGTGAGTTAACGAACACCGACGGATGTGTTGCCGGAGGCGCGGTAACCCGGTCCGGCGTTCCCGCGCCCGACCCCGCTGCCGGACGAGCGGGGCGAGATCGTCGAGTGGCTCGGCATGGCGAGCGACGTCGGTGCGAGAAACGCGAAGGCGGTCGGGACGAGTCGGGACGTGGCGCCACCTCCTCCCGACGATGATGCGGCGGACGGGCCAGACCTGCTCGGCGGCGGGGCACCGGCAGCCCGGACGACTACCCCCCCGCCGAGCGGCTGAGCAGCCACACGGCCAGGACGAGGACCGCGGTCCCGATCAGCGAGACGACGATCGAGCCGACGCACCCGAGGCGGTTCGAGTAGAAGACGAACATTGGCCCCCCGCGGATGACGGTCGTGGGATGAGACCGACGGGTCACCCGGCCCGGGCAGCTCGGCGGTCGATGGGGGCGAGGTGCGGGCAGACGGTTCGCGGGGCGCTGGCCCCGGCCGCCCGTCAAAATGTCCGGCGGGACACCCGGCCGGGGGTCAAAATGGCCGGGTGGCCTGAGGGCCTCAAGCGACCCGCTGTCGTTACGGGTGTGTACCCGTGCGGCCGCTACTCCGTCGGGGGATTCCGGGGCGGCCCGGGTTCGCCGGCCGCGTCCGGGGTGCCGGGCCGGGTTTCCGCCAGAGCCTCGTCCAGGGCCACCTGCCTCGCCACCGCCTCGGGCGGGTGCCGGGAGCCCTCGAACGCGGCCTCCGGATCTTCCTGGGCCGCAGTCCGGGTGCCGTGAGACCGCCGGGCCGGCTTGCCGGGGTCGACCACACTAAACCCGGGCGGGGCGATCGCGTTGGTCCCCCCGGGCTGGCCGCCGACCTGGACGGGGGGCGGCACGTCGCAGGGCCCGGTCCCGCCGCACAAGCCGGCCTCTTCGTCCGCACGTCCGTCGGCGCGCGGGGTGTTCTCCGCTGCCATGTCCGTCTCCTGAACAAAATCGTAGCGTACGGGCGAATCCCGCGAGTTGTGTGTGCATAACCCGCGCCGCCGGGAACGGGCTCCCGCTCATCGCTCGTGTCCGGGAGCTCACCAGGGCCCGCCGTTCGGGTGGGCAGGGAGGAACCGGGCCCTATGCGTGGTGGTCGCGCCCAGCCCGCTGACCGGATCGGTGATGAGGAGCGGGAGCCCTGGCCGGCTCGCCCGCGCTGCGAGGAGGGCTTCGGGGATCAGCTGGCGGAAGTCGGTCGAACGTGCCGTTCGCCACCCCCTCCCGCACGAGTGGCCAGAACGGCTCGACCGATTGCAACTCAGGCGTGTACGGCGGGACGACGTGGAACCGGACGTTCTTCTGTACGGCCAACCGATTGACATTATGATCGTCTGTCCGATACGATGCCGACACTCCGACGCGCCTTCAGGGGGTTGGTTCTGGCCCTGTGGGGGGCTAGTTCAGCTCAAGTGCTGCCGCCCCCTTTTCGCACCTGAACGGCTTCACCCTCGGCCCGTGAACGCACACGGGCGAGAGCCATTAATATACGCATGTATAGTTAATGAGTTAACGAGAGTTAATCACCGCCGGGTTGAGTCACCGAAGGCGCGTCCGCGGTTCGGGAACCCGCAAAATCTTAACCAATCTTAACTCGTTGACTTGGTCAGCTTGCCGGAAAGCATGTACAGACTAGAGGTTTCGGAGGCGTCTTTTGACGGGGTGCGCAACCGGTCTCAGGCGGGTGGTTTTGCTGCCGGCCGGGCAGATCGAGCCGGGTGGCTTTGCCGTTCGACTGAGGTTCCGATGGGGCAGGCAAGGATCTCGTCCAGACTGGGAACTGGGAACCACCCCGTTGATGCGGCAACACAATTCGAAGAGGTTCGAAACCGCCCTCGCCAGCCGCCCCGGGTTGTGGCCCGCCATCAGTTGTCCGGGACCCCGCCGTGTTCTACACTTTTCCGCCGTCCGCCCGGCTCGACTCGCGTCGGGTTTTGATCTCGCCCGAACTACTTTCCAGGGTCCGATATGTCGTCCCCCGCCGGGCGGTTCCGGCCCGCGCTGCTCACGCTGGAAACCCGCGACGTCCCCGCGACCCTGACCGTCGACGCCGGGTCCACCATCCGCCCTGTCCCCGATCAGCTGCACGGCGTCAACCTCGCCTGGTGGGACTCCCTCCTCACCACGCCCCAGACCCGGCAGATGGTGCAAAACGCCGGCCTACAGCTGTTCCGGTTCCCCGGCGGCTCGAGTTCCGACACGTTCCACTTCAACGCCCCACCGGCCTACAACGGGTACGAAACCGTCGCCCAGTTCGCGCAGTTCATCGCCCAGGTCGGCGGGACCGGGATGGTCACCCTGGATTACGGAACCGGGAGCCCGCAGGAGGCAGCCGCGTTCCTCTCCTACCTGAACGCGAGCACGACCAACACCACCGCCATTGGGTCCGGCCCGCAGTGGAGCGACACCTCGAACGCCTGGGTGACGAAGGACTGGAAGACGGCCGGGTACTGGGCCGCCCTCCGGGCCGCGACCCCGCTCGCGACCGACGACGGGCTCAACTTCCTCCGTCTCGGCCGGTCCCAGCCGTTCGGGGTGACATACGCCGAGGTGGGGAACGAGGTGTACGGGAACTGGGAGACCGACCACCACGCGACCCCGCACGACCCGGCCACGTACGTCACCTTCACCACGCAGTTCGCCCAACTCGCGGGCCGGATCGACGCGTCGGTCTCGATCGGCGTGTGCGGGAGCGGGACGGCGGGCAACTACGGCAGCGTCGGCGGGGTGTGGACGGACGAGGTCCTCAAGCGGTGCGCGACGGCCGGGTACACCCCGGGGTTCATCAGCGACCACGATTACATGGGCGATCCCGGCCCCGAGAACGACGCCAACCTGCTCCTGCACAGTGCCAACGACCCGGGCGCCGTGGGGTTCGGCGGGCCAATCAACTTCCCCGGCCGGGCGGCCGCGTACCGCCAGCTGCTCACGACCGACCTCGGGGCCGCGGGGGCGAACGTCCGGCTGTTGGCCACCGAGATCAACTCCGTCTCGTACAACCCCGGCAAGCAGACGACCAGCCTGGTGAACGGCCTGTGGCTGGCCGACGCCCTCGGCGGGATGCTCGGGACCGAGTACGTTGGGGCGGTGGTCTGGGACCTGCGGAACGGATACTCGACCGGGAACAACAACGCCGCGACCCTGTACGGCTGGCGGCAGGGCGGGGACTACGGCCTTCTCGGCGACCCGAATAGCTCTGCCGGGGCCCCGACCACCGGGGGGTACGTCGCCTACCCGACGTACTTCGCCGAGCAGCTGTTCGGCACGTTCGCGGCCAGTGGGGACACGGTCGTCTCCGCGGCCAGTAACGACCCCCTCCTGACCGCCTACGCGGTGCGGAAGGCGGACGGCCACCTGGCCCTGTTGGTGGTGAACAAGTCGGCCACGTCCGCCCTGACCGGCAACGTCCAGGTGGCCGGGTTCACCCCGGCGGCGACTGCCACGCGATGGCAGTACGGGAAGGCACAGGACAACGCCCAACAGGCGAGCGGGACCGGGGCCGCCGCCCTGGCCCAGGACACCCCAACGCTCACCCTGGCCGGGAACACCTTCTCGCTGTCGTTCCCGGCGTACTCGATGACGGTCCTCGACCTGGCCCCGGCAGCCGGGGGGACCGGTGGGCCGACGATCGCGACTCCGGCCGCCGCCAACCCCAATCCCGTCTCCGGCACCACGACCGGGCTGACCGCCCTCGGGGCGGACCCCGCCGGGGAAACCGGGCTAACGTACACCTGGGCGGCGACCGCGTCTCCCGTTGGGGCCCCACCGCCCGCGTTCTCGGTGAACGGTACGAACGCGGCCAAGGCGACCACCGCGACATTCGGTGCAGCCGGGAGCTACACCCTCCAGGTGACGGTCCGCGACGCCTCCGGACTGACCGCCACCAGCCAGGTGGTGGTCACGGTCGGCCGGACCCTCACGATCCTGTCCGTCTCTCCGACCGGGGCGGTGATCCCGGCCGGCGGCACCCAGGCGTTCTCCGCCCTGGGGACCGACCAGTTCGGCGCGAGCTTCACCCCTACGGTCGTCTGGTCGGTCGACCCGGGCGGGGTCGGGAGCATCGACCCGGCCGGGCTGTACATGGCCCTCGGAGCCACCGGGACCGCGACCGTGCGGGCCACTGCCGACGGACTCCAGGCCACGGCAGGGGTCACCATTTCCTCCCTTCCGCCCGTACTCCTGGTCGGGGTAACGCCGTTCGCGGTCGGGGCGGACGCCGGGGGCAGTCCGGCGGCCACCGTGTACAACCCCAACGGCTCGGTTGCGTACACCGTCACCCCGTTCCCAAGTGCCTCCGGCGGGGTCCGGACGGCGGTCGCGGACTTCAACGGGGACGGCGTCCCGGACCTGGCCGTTGGGACCGGCCCCGGGGCCGTCGCCGAGGTCATCGTCTACGACGGGAAGACGCGGCAAGTCCTGTTCGACGTGAAGCCGTTCGCCGACTTCACCGGCGGGGTGTTCGTGACCGCCGGAGACATCGCCGGTGACGGGACGGCCGACCTGGTCGTCACCCCGGACCTGAGCGGTGGCCCCCGGGTCGAGGTGTACCGGGGCGGGGACTTCGCCCTGGTCGCGAACTTCTTCGGGATCGCCGACCCGATCTTCCGGGGCGGGGCCCGTGCCGGGGTCGGAGACCTGAACCACGACGGGCACGCGGACATGGTGGTGTCGGCCGGGTTCGGGGGCGGGCCGCGGATCTCGGTGTTCGACGGGGCGGCCCTGCTCAAGGGTCAGTTCGTCCACCCGGTCCCGGACTTCTTCGCGTTCGAGCCGGCCCTCCGGAACGGGGCGTATGTGGCCGTGGGGGACGTGAACGGGGACGGGACGCCCGACCTGATCTTCGGGGCCGGCCCCGGGGGCGGGCCGCGGGTCCTGGCCGTCTCCGGGCAGGCCCTCGTGTCGGGCGGGTCGGCTGCGGCGTTGGGCAGCCCGGTCGCGAACTTCTTTGCCGGCAACGTGAGCAACCGGGGTGGGGTCCGGGTGGCGGTGAAGAACCTGGACAACGACCGGTTCGCGGACGTGCTGACCGGGGCCGGCCGGGGCGGAGGGAGCGGGGTGACCGCGTACCTCGGTAAGGACCTGTCGGTCGGGACGACCGCGCCGGACCTGGGGTTCGACGCCTTCCCCGGATTCACCGGGGGGGTGTTCGTCGGCTGACCCGGCCCGTTGCCGCCCCACGGGGCGACCGCCAATAGACAGGGCCAACAACCCTGGCTCGGTGGCGCATGACCGAATAAGCGATCGCGAGAAAGTCATAGTTCGACATTTCCCTTGACCAGCTCGCCTCCGGATCGAACAATCGGCGAAACCAGCATACATCGCCCGGATCGAGGAGTGGCCACACATGCCGATGTCCAGGGCCGACGCCGCGGGGTTGGTCGGTGCCACATTCGTGGGCCTGAGCCAAGATTTGAACCACCTCGCCAAGGGCACCTACGATGCGGACGCCCACAACCTCTGCATCGCCTACGTGGAGTATTTCGACGGTTCGAACTTACTGCTCTTCGCCTACTCCGACTCGTCGAAAATGAACAAGACCATGAAGGGCTTTTACGAAATCCCGCCCTCCAACAAATACGGAGATCACTTCGGCCTCTCCTCAATGCAGGCCGCGCATACCGAGGCGAAACTGCTCAACTATATCCTCAACGCGTTCCCGTCGGTCGGCCCGAAGACGGTCACGCACGTGACCCTGGCAACGGCGCGGGACCCATGCACATCCTGCACCAAGGTGATCGCGGCGTACCTGGTGATGCACCCCGGCAAGCTCACGGTCCACGGGTTCAGCGCCCAGACCGGCGGCGGCGTGCCGGACCTTTCCGGGACACCTTACGGGTGATGCCCTGATACACGAACCCAGACCGCCCAGGGCTCACGCCCTGGGCGACTCTCCGACGACCCTTCGGGGCCTACCAAGGCAGCAGAGCCCGACCGGATACGTCCAAACCAATCAAGCAGCCGGGACCGGGGCCTTCGGCACCAGCGCGAGCAGGGTCAGGATCGTCTCGACGAGCTTGACGAGGTCGGGACCGTGCGTGAGGAGCCACTGGAGGATCTCGCCGTTGCCGATACCGGCCACCGCGACAGCCGCCTGGACCGGGTCGGCCCCGCGGTCGACGAGCAACTGGGTCAGCTTTGCTCGGAGGCTTGCGAACGGATGGAGCATGGCCTGTACCTCTGGGAAAGGGATCTCAGGTAGGGCCCCGGGCCGGCCGCGGTACTGCCTCTCCCCTCAGCCCGCCGCACCGACCCGGGGTGTTTCGCCCGGGAGTCACGTCACCGGCCGTCGTACCCGGCCGGGTTGCCGCGGAGGTACCGGTTCCATGCCCGGTCCTCCTCAGACTTCGGGTTGGCGATCCGGGCGGACGGCCACGGCCGGTGGTTCGAGTCGATCACGGGCGGGCCGTAGTACGTCGACCCGATCGACCCCCCGGGCTCCGAGCATCCCGCGACCAGCCCGCCGGCCGGGTACGACCACGACGGCCGGGCTTCGTGAAACACCGGCCTCTGCGCGGTGGGTAGGGCGATCGCGACCGAAGGGATTGCCCCCAGGATGACGGCCGCCATGAACGCGGATCGCATGTCAGAACCTTTCGAGGGGCGAGGGGGTGACAGGGGGAAGGGCTACCGGTAACCCTTCTTCGCCCGCCGCTTCGCCACCCTCTTGCGGAAGGCCCGGTCGTCGTTCTTCCCGTGGCCGCGGATCTGACCCTTTCCCCGGTAGTGCCCACTGTTCGGCGGCCAACTCGGATTCACGTCACGGATGAGGGGCAGGTCGAACAGGCTTGCGTAGTCCATGGTCCCTCCGCGACCGCGGGCGTGGATCAGCCTCACCGCCGGAATCGCCCACGACCCGACGGAGCCGGACAGTTGCCGCCGGGGCATCCGCCGCCGAATGGGTTGCTCGGCGTGATGCCCGGGGCCTGCGGCCGGCACGCGCCGTCGGGACAGCCCGGGGCCGCCGGGGGGATGGCGGGCGGCGGGGTCGATCTCGCCGCCTCCCGGGCCAGCCGGCGGGCCGCGAGTCTTTCCTTCAGCCGCGGAAACCAGCCTTTCCGCCCGTCCAACACGGACACGGTGAAGGCGTGGACCGCGTCCAGCCGGACCGCGTACTGGCACTCGCCGGCACCCCAGCACACCCCGACCATTTGCCCGTCGGCGTTGAAGATCCCGCTGCCGCTGTCCCCGCTCTGGCTGGGGATGGTCGTGTTCAGGCAAGGAGACGATATCCGCGGTGCGATCACCACCCCGACCTTCTCGGTCGGCTTGTGACCAGGCATTCGGCCGCCGAACCCGTACTGCCGGACCGGGGTTCCCGGGGCCGGGAGGTCCGTCGCGATCTCCACCGCGGGCAGCTCGAAATTTACGCTCAGAAGGCACAGGTCCGGCCCGTTGACGTGGATGGAGCCCGGCCCGGTCGTGGAAACGGACGACCCCCCGAGGTACGTCGCCGTGTAGCTCCAGGGCTGTCCGTCCGTCTCGTGGATGATCGTCACCGGCCGCGCGGCGTCCTCGACCACGTGGGCGTTCGTGAGGATCAGGCTGCAGCCGGCCTCCGAGGCGATCACGGTGCCCGTCCCGCACGCGGCCATCCCCCCGCCAAGGTCCCGGCGGACGTAGACGGTCGACGCCTTCGGGTCGGTCGGCTTGCCCGCCGCCGGGCACTTCCCCGGACAGGCGCCCGGGGTACACTCGCAGGCATCGCCGCAGACGCACGCGGGCTTCTTCGGCTCGCCGACAGTGAACGCCGGCGGGTCGACGTAATCCGGCGGGTCGTTGGCACGGGCCGGCGTGGTCAGGAGCGCGAGCAGAAAGGCGGTCAGCAACCGGGTCATCAAAGGTTCTCCCTTGTGGGGTCGGAAACGCGGGCCGTCCGTCAGCCCGCTACCGGCGGGTCGTTGGGCTCTTGGGGGTCGTCGACGAACGCCTCGATCACGCACACGTCGGCCTGGTCGCCGCCGCCGAACAGGTGGTTCTCGTCCAGGTACGCCCGGCCGTTGCCCCACGGACCCCACCGGGCGTTCCAGCTGTTCACGTCGTCCAGCACCCACCGGCCGTCGGGCAGGAGCTTCACCCCGTCCGCGTGGTTGCAGTGGTTCCCCGGGCCGCGATCGTGCCCGGCCACGCCGTACTTATCGAACGACCCAAAGGACCGCCCGACCTGATAACCGTAGACGGGGATCATCGGCTTCGGGAGCAACAGGGCGGAGATCACCTCCTCCCAGCTCGTGCAGTGGTACGCGGCCTTGATCCGGTACCGGGCGGCCTCGGCCTTCGCCCCGCTCGGCATCTGCCGCTGGTAGATCGGGTCCTGCCCGACGGTCGAGAACAGGCAGGTCCCGACCTGGGTCAGGGCCTGAATCCCGTCGGAGATGACGGCCCCGCTGTCCCTGTTGCCGTTGATGAGCGAGTACGTCCACCCGGGCGAGAGGACGACCGGCTTGCACCCGGCGAGGGCGCGGGCTCGCATCAGGCCCCCGGTCCACCCGTTCCCGACACAGGACCCGTGCCCGTTCTGGTCGAAGATCCAGCTTGCGAACTGATCGCGCCGGGACAGCTCGAACCACTCCGACCGCGGCAAGACCGGGTTGCCGGCCGCGGTGTAGTTCGGCAGGGCGGCCTTCATCTTCCCGGCGGACGGGATGGAGGCGAGGTAGCGTTTGTGCCCGTCGAACTCGACGTACGGGAGGTCTTTTTCGGGGCAGTGTTGGATATCGCTCACGGGCTCATCGCTCCCTTCAGGAACGCGGAGAGGGTGGCCTCGTCGGCCGGCAGTTTTCGCGGCGGGGCGGCCTTCTTCCCCGTCTTGTCGAGCACGATCAGGGCGGGCACCCCGCCCGCCTCGGCGACCAGCGGCGCGTAGTTCTTCTTCGCCAGCACGTCGGCGTCGTCTTTCGCCCCGTAGATCCGGCACCGGCCCGCCGCCTTGAGGGCCGTGAGGGTCGGGCCGTTGACGAGCCTGGCGGTCGCCGCGTCGGGCGTGAGGTCGGCCACTACGACGATCGCCCAGGCCCCCGTGCCGGACGGGGTTGGTTGCGGCTGGGGACCGGGGCCGGGCGTGGGGTCTGGTTTCGGTGCGGGAGGGGGCTCGGCCCCGACGTCGATGGGCTTGAGCAGCCAGTCCGCCGTACTCTTCGCCGTCGCGGGCCGGACGATCAGGGTCGCCCGGCCGCCCGTCGTCTTCTCCGCCACCTCGACGGTGACGACGTTTTTCCCCTTGTACAGGCGGGTTTCGCTTTTCCCGCTCCCGTCGATGAACCGCCCGCGGACCTTCAGCGGCCCGGCCTCCTGGGAGACCTTGAGCAGCCCGTCCGGGATCGCCAGGACCTCGACGTCGACGTCGCTGTCGACCACGTACCACGTGTCGGGCGTGAGCCTGGGGATGGCCAACGGGTCCGGGGACGGGGCCGGCGTTGGGCTCGGGGGGGGAACCGGGGCCAGGTCGGGGAACCGGATGACCGGCGTGGGGGTCGGGGCGGGTGCCGGCTGGCCCACTGCCGCCGCCGCGACCAGAGCCGCCAGCAGGGTTGCCGATACACAGCGGAGCCTCACGGTCACCTCGGGAAAGGGGAAGAGGATCGGGCACCCGGCCGGGGTCCGGTCGAAATCCGCGGGGGCCGAGTGCCGCCCGCGGTTAGACTTCTCGCCGGCCCGGCCGGGTGTCTCGTCAGCCCGCGGCTGCCTTACTCGGGCTTCTCCCGCGGGGCGGGCGCCTTGAAGCTGTCCGGCCCGCCGAACTTGAGCGTGTGGACGTCCTGCTTGATCGACCTCTGGCTGTCGTCCAGGCGGTCGACCGCCCGTCGCATCTCCTGGACTGCCGCCCGGAGTTCTTCTCGCTGACTCTTGAGTTCGTCCCGGAACATCCCCCGGTCTTCCCGGGCCTGTTCCGCGAGCTGCTTTTGGAGGCCCTGGAGTTGGGAGATCGTCACCCAGACGAGGAACAGGAAGACAAGGGCAACGAGTCCGGCGAACCCGGCCTGGAGCCACAGCCGGGCCCCGGGCCCCAGGTCGACCATCCACGCGGGCATCCGGCTCGCAGGTTGGTCGTCGGGTGTCGTGTCGGGCATCTCGCGGCCTCCGGGTCATTGCTCCCGGCATGATGGCCGCTGGGCTTGCCTGCCCGGTGGGTGGATAGGTTGATGGTGACGAGAAGGGCAGAACCGGCCGGGCTCGAGTGCGGGAGGTGCGGTTCCCCGAACTCGGTGGCGGTATGGCCGGCCCACCAGATCGGCACTATCACCCGCCTGATACCAGATCTACATGCCCCAAAAAACGCTCCCGGAACCCCCGAATCTCACACTTCTTCCGGCGAGAGAACCAAGTTGATTGGTTAAGATTGGTTAAGATTTTCCGGCTTCAAACCGCGCACGCCCCTCGGCCGGCAGGACCGGGTTAACGAGTTAACTCGTTAACTCGTTAACTATACGTGAGTATATATTGAGACTCGCGTCCAACCTATTACCGGCGGTCCCGTTGGGGCGGAAACACCACCCATCCGAGACCGACCGGTCACGTCCAGACGAGAAGGGGACTGATGTGCGAAGGGGACAGATGTGCGAACTACGGCAGCGCGACGACCGGGGCGAGGACCTCGACGGTGCCGGAGGCCAACACCTGCTCGGTCCCGACGTCGGTGCGGTCGAACTGCCACCCGGCGACCCCGGCTGTGAGGGTGAGGGTCTGGGCGTGGGGCAAGGGGACGGAGAAGACGCAGGAGAAACTCGGGGCGGATCCCGTTACGGTCCGGGTGATGGTGGGTGAGGCGACGGTGACGGGGGTGCCGCCCCCGGCGGGGACGAGGGTGAACCGGACCGCCCACGCGGTCGGGTCGGTGGGGCTGGTGCCGGTGAGCGGGTAGACCACGTCCTCGCCGGCGTAGAAGGGCTTCAGGATCTGGTTGGTGGCGGCCATGTCAGAATGTCCCCCAGGTGCCGCCGGCGCGGTCAGGGCCCGCCCACTTCCCGCCCGACCGGTCGGGATTTCCCCACGTCGGCGAGCCCCGGTCGGGGACGGCCCACGTGCCGCCGGGGATGACCCGGCCGGGTAGACCCGGGGTCGAACCGGTGCCCCGGAATAGTGAGACCAACCAATCTCGTCCGGCCTGCAACAGGCCCGCGAATTGTCGCTTGCTGCTCGCCATGCGGGGCTCACGGGGTCACGGTTGGGGTGCCGTTGCCGCTACCGTCGAGGTTCCCGACGATGCGGGCGGTCCCGGGGCTACCCAGGGCGTCGTACTGCTCGGTCGCCGTACCCGCGTTCGACCGTTTCCCGGCAAGGGCGGCGGCGATGATTCGGAGCGCTTGCCGGACCGTCTTCCCGGCCTCAACCCCGTTGGCGATGTCGAGAAGGTCGTTCGCGATCGCGTCCCGCTCACCGGTCGTCAGGGTCATTGCTGATCCAATGGCAGCTGGCGAGGCCGGGAGGTTGGTCGTTTTGGCGCTGACGGCCGCGATGTCCGCCGACACGGTCGCGCCGGTTGGGGCCCCGAGCCGGGCGTAGCTGTCGCCGGTCTGGGGCTGGACCGTTCCGGGGACGCGAGTGAGCAGGGTGGTCGTCCCGGCGGTGTCCGCCCCGGCGTAGGTCGACCGGCTTCCCACGTTGGTGTCGAGGTTCGCCTTGATGAGAGCCCCGACCGACCCGGCCGTTCCGAAGTCGCTGCCCGCCGTCAGGTCCTGCCAAATCGTGGTAGCGACGGTCGCGGCAGTAGGCGGGGCCGTGTAGCCGGAGGCGAGCAGCCAGTCGCCCTTCCCGTTGAGGGCGGCCGCGGTAACCCCGGCCGCAGTGATCCAGTTGGCCGGGATGGCCGGCAGGGTGACGGCGGTCGTCACCGACCCGACCGACCCGCCCACGTTCCCTGTCACATTCCCTTGCACGGACGAGGCCACCACCTGACCCGCCGCCACGCTGATCTGGTTGGCCCCGGTGCCGGTGGTCGGGATCGCCCCGGCAGACCCGGAGGCGACGTTCGGGAGGGCCGTCAGACCCGCCCTGACCCCGTCCTGGTTATCCCACCCGGTCAGCTCGATTTCCACCGGGAGCGGGGCCATGTTGGTCGCCCCGAAGAGGTGGAGGCTCACGCTCCGGCCCTTCGCCGCGGCCAGGGCGGCATTCGGAAGGTCGAGGCGATACCAGCCCTTCATGTTCGTGGCGTCGATCTCCTTGAACCCGCCCGACGACCACGCCGAGTTGACGGCCGCGAGGGTCGCCAGGGTGATCGCCACCGACCCGGCATTCGCCCCCGCGAACGAGTAGTACGCGGCCAGGCCCGCGGAAGTGAACACGAGCCCGGCCAGTCCCGCCCCGGTCGCGCTCGACGAATCGCGGACGAACACGTTGATGGACTGGCTCGTTGACCCTGCCAGGACGGACAGCTTCACGGGTCACACTCCATCCAGGCTGGGGACGTAGAGCATCCCGGCCGCGCCGCCCGCGTCCTGGTGCTGGACGCCGATGTCGACGTACCCCTGAGTCGCCCCGCCCGGGTAGACGCCGGGCCACCCGGCGGCCTTCAGGGCCGCCCCTGCCCCGGCCGTGGCGTTCGGGGCGAAGTTCCCGCCCGCCGCGTTGACGAAAGGGTCGCCGGTGAGGGTTACGTCGTGGGGGCCAATTGGCATACTGGTCCGGGCCCCGCCGGTGTTGTTAAAGAAGGCGTTGTAATCACAGAACAACATCGACCCGCCGTACACCGTGACGGTCGAGTTGAGCCCGACCCCGGAATTGTTCACGATCACATTTCCGAATATTGGCACCCCGTCCCCGGCGGTGGACGTGGCGAGACGAATCCCGTCCCGCCCGTTGCCATAGACGATGTTCCCCCACACCGGGGTTATGGAGCCGAGCTGGATGCCGTCACTGGTGGCGCCCGTGTTACCGTAAACGAGGTTGCCGACGACGATGTTCCCCTGGGAGGAAACGATCCCGGGAACCGCGTTCGCGTCGACCCGACACCCGATCACGCGGTTGGCGCTGCCCGTGGCGGTCAGGTTGATCCCCGCGGTCCCGCCGGTGAGCGTGCCGGTGACCCGGCTGTTCGAGACCGTGGTCGAGTTGGAGTTCAAGTTGATACCGATCGCGGTACAGTTCTGGATGATCAGGTTGTCGTACCAGTTCTGCGTCCCGGCGGTCGAGACTCCGCGGGCCGCCTTGCCCGACCCGCCCCCGTCGATCGTCATGTCCCGGATGATGGTATTCGCCACGTTTGAGAACACGGCGGTGAACGAGGCCGTCGCGGTGAGCGTGGTCGTCTGGACCTTGTCGGTCCGGATCGTGCCGTACCCGCGGATGACACTCGGGGCGCCGGCCGCCCCGGCTACCGGTGCCAATTGGGCCGCGGTCGTGTACGCCCCGCTCTTCGCCCAGATGGTGTTCGAGGCGACCATCGTCCCGACCGCCTTGCCGAACGTCGCCAGCGCCCCGCCGATGGCTCCCGTCCCGCCCGTGCTCGCCGCGGTCCCGAGGGATCGGTCGCAGGTCGCCGTGGTCCCGGTGGTGGACACGACCTCGTAGAACCCGACGGTAAACCCCGTCCCGCCGGTGATCTGGATCGTGTTCCCGGTGAGGGCCTTGCTGACTGGATTTGCGACTGACGTGAACTGGGTAGTGGTGGCCCCGATCACCAGGTCCGTGTACGTGATCTCTGCCGCGTTCTGCTGGCTGTAGTCGACCCCGAACGTCCCGGCCGTCGGACTGGCGACGGTCGCACACCCGGCGGTCGTGTTGATGCTGTCTGTCGTCCCGTTGAGGTACAGGACCACCGCCCCGACGGCGGCATTGAGGGTCGCCGAACCAGCCGACACACTCACAATTAGATACCACCCGGGAATCAAGTTCGTGCCGGACTTGATGAACAGGTACGCTCCGACGTCCCCGGCCCCAAACGTGTAGGAGGGCGACGACACGACCGGGGAGGCCGTGTTGGCGCTGGTGGCCGTGAGGTCGGTCGGGAAGTTGACGTTCGACGGGTTAAACCCGCCGCCGTTGGTGTCGCTCCCGGTTGTCCGGACCTCGATGTGCTGTGCGGCCGGCAGGGCCATGTCGTCGGCCTCACTTGTACGGGTTGACCGCCGCCGCCAGGAGGCTATTCAGGTTGGCGCTACCCCCCGCCTGGTAGTTGGCCTTGAGCTCGGAACACCGGTTGACAAAATTCCCGGCATCGGCCTGGACGATCGGGGACGGGCCGTCGCCCGACACCTGGACGACCGTGTTCAGCCAGGCGACCCCGCCCCTCGCCCCGTCGGTGAAGGACCCGGTGGCGGACAGGAGCCAGTTCTGGAACTGCTGGGCCCGGGTCACGACCGCGGTGACGACGGCCCCGGTCATGCCCGGCCGGGTGGGGTCGACCGCCGTGTACCCGCCGTTGTCGAATACCGGGCTCGCGTCGTTCGGGAACAAGCCCGCGGCGATGGCGAACCAGACCTTCTCGGTCCAGAACGCGAGGTCGAAGGCCGCGGCCACGTAGTCCGCCGCATCCCGGATCTGGGCCTGCATCTGGTCGAGGGCGGGCTGGCCGGCGCCGAGGGCGGTCCACCGGTCCCCGACCGCGACACACCGTGTGTACGCCTGGCACATGCCGTCGGCGGACCCCCGGACGCGGACGTTGGCGAACCGGATCGCGGTCGGGCTGGTGATGTTGGCCACGGGCGGGCCCTCCCAGGGGAGCGGGTCAGTCCGGATTGTGGCCGCGGGGGTTGCCTGCCCGGTTCGGGAGGGGAGCCGGCGAGGAGATCACGCCAGTTTCACGGCCAGGCAGTACAGGTCGCCCCGGTCGGAATGGACTTCGAGGACGGCCGGGAACAGTCCCCGGAGCCAGACCCGGAGGACCGCCGGGTCGATGTTTTGATACCACTCGCCCTCCCGGAGTTGGCCGCCATCGACCGCCGAATGTGGATGCCGGCCGGCGGTGGCCGCGGTAATCAACAGCACCCCGCCCGGGAGTAGGATTTCGGCCGCGGTCCGACACACCCGACCGCCGTCCCGCGTGTGCTCCAGCATCTCGGTGCAGAGCACGGCGTCGAACCGCCCGCCCGCGGCCGGCCGCCAGGTCTCGGCGTCGGCCACCACGTCCACGCCCGGCCCCTCGACCGCGTCGACCCCGACGTACGTGAGGGCCGGGAACAGCGACCGGGGGGTGCCGTTCACGTCCCGGCTACCCATCTCACACACGGCCGTTCGCGGGGGCAGAAGGGCCGCCATCCGGGCGAGCCACTGGTAGGCGTCGGCGTGCATCAGGACCTCTTGGGCATGAATAAGGCCCGGCGGCGGGTGTTCTGGGTTCCGGCGGGGGACAGGTAGTACACCGCCGCCGTCACCCGCTCGGCCGGGCCGGTCACCGGCTCGACCCCGTGGTAGCTCAGGTCACCCACCTCGAAGGCGGCCAGCCGACCCGGGACCGGCTCGATCCGCTTCACCGCCTGCCCCATTGGGTCGCAGAGCACGAGCGCGCCGCCCCACGCCGGTTCCCATTCGGGGTGAAGGAAGGCGATCAGGTTCAGCGCCCGCCGCCGGCCCGGGACCAGGGGGTGCCGGTCGTAATCCAGGTGGACCGCGAGTACGCCGCCCGGTTCGGTGACGTGGAGGCCGCCGCCGTGCAGGGCGGGGTCGTCCTCCACCGTGTACCCCAATCGGGCCGACCAGCCCGACACCGACGCCCGGGACCGGAGGGCGGCGATCGTCCCGGCGATCCCGCCGTGCAGCCGGTCGAGATGACGGGTCGTGCGCTTGCCGGCTTCGAGGTCATTCGCGTACCGGGCTTCCCAGACGGCGGAGTCGGCGGGCGGGATCGCGTCGGCCGGCACGGGCAGGACGGCCCCGTCGATGACCCACCACCGGACCGGCTCGGTCCCGCAGCTGAAGTTTTTCATCGGATCTCCAGTTCGGCCGCGGACCCGCACAGGAACCGGGCCCGGTAAAGGCGCCCGCCGAGGGCTTTCTTGATCGCCCGCCAGACCAGGTTGGTCTCCTCGCCCACCGTCCCGTCCGGCCGGAAGTAGGAGGGGTGAGATTCGTGGGTGTAGATCAGCCCGCCCGGGCTCAGCCAGGGGAGGACCCGGTCCAGGATCACGCGGACGCTCTCCCCCAAGTCGACGTCCATCCACAGGACCGCCACCGGCTCGGCCCAGGTCGGTAGGGTCTCGGCGTACCACCCGGGCCGGGCCTGGGTGACCTCCGGCCGGCCAAAGCGTTGGAGGTTGGCCTGCCACCGGTCCTGGGTACAGGCGAACTGACCGCCGGCGTACCCGGGCTCGGCCGGGACGGGGAGGCCGGCGAACGAATCGGCCACCACCAACCGGCGGCCGTGTCTCGCGCAGGCGATCGACAGGCAGGCCGAACTGAACCCGGTCCAGGCCCCACATTCGAGGACCACGCCCGGCACCTTCGCCGCCGTCACCCGGGCGATCCCGTCGGCGATGTAAGCCATCTCCTCGTGCCCGGTGGCCCGGGGAATCCCGGCCGCGTCCCACTGCCCCTGGACGTCCCGGAGAGCGGGGTCCGGGCGGACCCACTGCCCGGCCGCGGCGATCCCGGCCGGGTCGCCGGGGAAGATCTGGTCGTAGTCGAACCCGGGGATGGCCGGATCGAACGTCCATACTCGCTCGTTCCAGAGGGTGGTGCTCTTGCCGATCCGGTCGTCGACGTGGTGCCACCCCTGCGAGCCCAGCCAGGTCTCGACGAACATCCGGTCTCGCCAGGAGTGGGCCCCGGCCCAGCGGAAGTCCGAGCGGCTCAGGCGGTACTGGTCGGGCGGGTCCAGCCCGGCCAGCCAGTCGCACCGGGCGGCCCAGAAGTTCCCGCAGAAGTGGGGGTAGTCGACCGACTCCTGCCAGGCGCACCCCAGAATATCGGCGACCGCCAGCCGGGCCCGGTTCTCCCGCCAGTCGGCGACCACGTACCGCTGCATGACCCGCCGCCACTGCCGCTTGTGCTCGTCGGCCCGGGCGCTTACTCCCTTGGTGTGGAAGTAGATCACCATCCCGCCGGGATTCGCCCGGGCCCAGGCGTGGGCCGCCTGGAGGGTGGGTTGCTCGTACCGCCCCGGGTCCGGGATCACATCCAGGATCTCGACCGAGACCCCGTAGTATTGGGCGATCTCCCGCACCCGCCGGGCCTCGGTCTGGGTCCCCAGGACGGCCGATTGGACGGTGGTCAGGCCGACGTGGGCCAGGACGGCCAGCTGCTCGCCGACGATCGGCTCCCATCCGGGCAGACAGGCGATGTGGTAGAAGACGGCGGCGGGGTCGGGCGGCCTGGGGTTCGCCCGCCGCTCCGCCATCCGGGCCTCGAACGCCTCCCGCGTGTGGTACTCGCTCATCCCGCCGTCTCCCGGAACCGCCGTACCGCGTCCTCGACGGTCTCCGCGGTCACCTCGACCACCTTCCGTTCGGCCGCGGCCGAGCGGACTTCCTCGGTCGCGATCTGGTCGTGCCACAGGCACACCAGCCCGCCGGGAATGACCTCCGCCTCCCGGCCGAGGGCCTCGACCCAGGCGGCGAGTTTCTCCGCCCGGCCCTGCTTCGCTGCCACGATCTGCCGGAGCCCGTTGTCGTGTCCGGTGACGTCGTCCCGCCAGTATCCCGAGTGCCAGCCGTGCCCCCGGAGGGCCTCCATCACCTCGCGGGAGGACCGGAGGACGACGACGTGGGTGCCGACAAAGTTGGACCGGAGCGCGGCCCCGACCGGGACCTGGGCGAGGCACGCTTCCACGGTGTCGCCCCGGATCTCGACCACCGGCCCGGCGTGCGCCGCCTTGACCGTCTCGGCCGTGACGTCCGGGTGCCAGACGCAAGCGATCAGGTTCTCTTCCTGCCACGCCTCCCAGACGATCGTCCCGAGCCACCGGCGGAGCGCCCCGACCTTGTCCCGGTGCTGGGCGACCGTGACGAGTCCCTTGTCATAGTCTGTCGTTGGGTCGCGATCGTACCCCATGTGCAACCCGCGGCCGCGGAGGGCGCGGGCCACGGCCGGCGGGGCGGTCAGGTGGACGACGGGCTGTTCGCCGGACGGGGTGGCCCAGAACTTCGTCGGGTTGTGTCGGCCGTTGATGTCCGACTGCCCCCGGGCCTGGCCGAAGATGAACGGGTCGGGGGCGTACACCTTCCAATTCCGCTGCCACGGCCCCATCTGGTGGTCGATGTGGACGTTGCACCCGTACCACAGGGTGAGCAGATCCCGCATCGCCGGGCCGCGGATCGCGTAGGCGTGTGTCCGCTGGCAGTTGGTGCAGCGGACCACTCCTTTTTCGACCGGGGCGCCCTGCTGCCCGATGTGCTGTCCGCCGAGCATGAGCTGATCCCAGTCGGCGGGGACGGCGGCGGCGAACGCGGCCAGGTGATCCCAGGCGTCGGGCTTCCAGGTGATATCGTCCTCGAGGACCAACAGGGTGCAGACGTCGTCCATCACGGCCCGCTCGATGATGGAGATGTGTGACCGGCAGCACCCCCACGCGCCGCCCCCGGAGACGTAGTAGCGGGGAACGCCCACCTTATTCCCGTCGACGGCGTCGAACACGATGGGGTCTGGGAGTGCCCAGCCTTTCTCCTGCTGGCACAGGCGGAAGGCGGCCAACCGGTCCGGACGGCGCTTGAGATTGATCAGGACGACGCGGTCGACGGGGAGCATGAGTCGGCAACCTCCGGAACTTTTCAGGCCATCCCCTTGACAGGCAGACAAAACCGCAGGTATTCTCGTGGAGCCGACTTACGTCCTAACCAATGGAAGACAGATGGCGCCCGAGCTGTCTCGCTCAGGTTGATTCTGTAAATCGATACCGGCGACCATCGAAGATCAGATTGCCCATACTCACGGATTCCTCAAATGTATCGCCTAGTGATCTGTTCCGCGGTCGCGTTTCTCGCTGGGGGCGTTCTCGGGCGGCTGACCGCCCCCGACGACCAAAACCTGGCCGGCTGTTCGCTCATTGCAATCATTCCGCCGGCCGAAACCACCCCCTCCGCTGACGATTACCACCGGTATGAGGCAGCCATCCGCGGCCCGGATAACCAAACCCGACAGGTCCCGGTTGCCCCGGCCGTCGCCGAGATTCACGCTCGCGGTGCCAAGGCCGGCCCCCGCTGAGCGTCACAGCAGTTCCCGCCGGCCCGCCGGATTCCCCCGACACTCGCTGCATGCCGGGTACCGGCTCCCCTGTACAACACCCGTCGTACACCGGTCGAACTCCGCGTCGGGGTGGCCGCACAGCCGAACGTGCCTATACCCGCAACCGCACGGGGCGTTCTCAACGACCGGCCCCAAGTGCTCGCACTCCCAGGGCGGCACCGCCGCCGGTTGGGCTGGCCCGGCGCCCCTGTAGTACGCCGTGTATTCCGGGTCGTGACGAGCCAGCCAGCACACCCGGCACTGGTCGGTCGTATAAGGCGTCCCGGTCACCCGATCACAGTCGCACGGCCGCATGGGCTCCTCAGTTGGTGATGGTGACAGTACACGCCCCACCTTGGACATTGCAGATGAAGCATGAGTCGATTGCGTACACCAACTGGAACGGCGAAGCCGACGACGAGATCAAAACCGGGGTTGGAGGCGATCCGACACATGAGGATGTCACAAAGAGGAGTGTCCATACTCCGTTATTGCAACTCAAATTGGCCTGCTGTCCGAACGCCCCGCACGGGTTAATACCGCCGGTCGTCCACTGTCGCGGCGTCCCCGTCCCGTCCGTCATCGGCACCGAAAACGACCCGCACGCTCCACACGTCGTACACTTCACCGTCATGTGGAGCGTACTCGCGGCGTCCTGACAGCCAGGCGGCCGGCTGCTCGACGACGAACTCGACGAGCTGGACGAACTCGACGACGAGTGCGACCCGCAGCACGGGCAGTGAAGCTGAGTCTGCGTGGTCGTGGTCGGCACCGCCCGCTCCTACGTCAGCGTCAGGCAGATCTGGCCGTTCTGGATCGTCGCACACAGTGTCTTGGTCGTCTTCGTCAGCGTGAAGTTGCACGTACTCGGGTCGAACGTGATCGCCACGTCGACCAGGACCTGGACGCAGCACTGGCCGCCACTCTGGCTCTGACTGATGCTCTGACTATGACTCTGGCTGATGCTCTGGCTTGAGCTCGATGAGCTTGACGAACTCGACGAACCGGAGGGGTTCGACGAACTCGACGAACTCGACGAACCGGAACTCGAACTGGACGATGACAGGTTCCCGCAGCAGTGGATGAAGATCCACCCCGGGCCGTCCGGGCTCGGTTCCATCCAGCCGAGCGTGCCCGGTAACAGGTCGGTCTCGCCCACGTAGGAGAACGCCTGTTTGCCGGACAGACCCGGGACCGCGTCGACGTACCCGGGGACGGTGGTGTCGAGCTTCTCCCGCTTCCAAGAGTACCCCTGCTTGGCGTCGTAGAACGACGTCAGCACCGCCTCGAACCCCCGCACCCCGGCCCGGACCGCGTTCACCAGCCCCAGCCCGGCCCCGCCCAGCACCCGGAACCCGTGCTGGCTCTTCTTTGCCAGCCAAGTGCCGGCTTTGGCCCCCCAGCTGTCCCCCGCCGCTGGCGTGCCGTCTACCGGGTCGTACGCAACGATCGCCCGCCGGTCGAAGGAGCCCTGCCCCGTCCCGTTCGCCGGGATCAGCGCGAACCCGTTCACACACACAGACGCGTCGTCGTTCGTGTCAGGCTTGGCAACCGAGAGCGCCCCGGTGCCGGGGTCGACCCCGGTCACCTTCATCAGCCCGCCGGCCGGGATGACCTCGCCCGTCGTGTTGAGTACCGGTACCCAGTCGGTCGGGGCAGCCACGGCTCACCTTCTACTGGGGAACGACGCGACGAGCCCGGCGACGGCCGCCGTGAGTCTCTCAAGAGGTTGTCGCTCGGCCACCGCCTCGACGTCGCGGATCAGGACCGCCGCCCAGCGGACCAGGGGGTCGTCCGGGAAACTCCCCACCGCCCGACACTCCCGGTAGAACTGCCACGCTGCCCGGTTCTGCGGGGTCAGGTCTTCGGCCAGCTTGCGGAGGTCCTGCCAGGGCAACCCCTGCTGCCGGGCCGCGGCCGGCACCTTCGCACACTTGCCGCACGGGGTCGGAGTCCCGGCCGGTCGTAAGACCGGTAAGCCCGCCCGCCGCGTGACCGCCCCGTCGTCGCGGAACAGGTACGTCTCACACACTCCGCACGGCCGGTCCCACTCGGGGTGAAGGAGGGCGACCCTCACCCCGCTCAGGAGTTTCCCGCCGCTTTCTCCTGCTCCGGCCCGGCCCACGACACCACCCGCTCGAGAATCTGGTTCAGGATCGGCTCGGGCACCTTGCGGACCGTCTCGGGGGTGATCGGGGCGGTCGTCCCGGGCGCGACCTCGACGTCCCACGAGACGAGGTGGCCGGCGACCAGCTTCGCCGTCGCGTCGACCTCGGCCTTCCCACTCCCGGCCATCCGCGAGGCGTACCGCCACTCGGCCAGCGCGTCCGGCAGGGCCGGCCGGTATCGGTAGGTGACCACCGGGAAACCCCTCGCCCCACCGAACTCGGGGAGGGTGGCGGCGTCGAGCGTGTATCCGTCGTTGAGAGAGAGGCGGGCCATCGTCTGAGTCCTCTCGGTTAAGAAAAGAATTCACCACAAAGGCACAAAGAGAAGAATTCACCACAAAGGCACAAAGATCACACAGAGAGCACGAAGGATACAAATCAATTTTGACTTTCTGAATTCTGCCTCCTGCCTTCTTTGTGATCCTTTGTGTTCCCTTCGTGCCTTTGTGGTAAATCTTCGGCCTTCGTGCCTTTGTGGTGAATTCCGATTACGGTCCGGGGTTGAGGGTGGTGATCAGGACTTCCGTTGTCCCGTCGGCGGAGAACGCCTCCCCTTCGAGCGGGAGCATGACTTCCTGATTGAACTCGGATTGCGGATTCTTCGGCTTGAACCGGACCCCGCCGAGGTTGAACGTGAGGACCGCCCCACCGTTCGTGAACGTCGCGGTGACGGATACGCTGGACCCGGACCCGGTGTTGAACAGGGTGGAGTAGTCCCCGTACGGGATGGTCACGTGGCAGGTGATCTTCCGGGTCAGCTTGTTCGTCGCGGTCAGGGTCCCGCTGTTGAAGAACCGGTTCCGGTCGATCCCGTTCGCCACCGCCAGCTCGAAGTCCTTCGACTGAACGGTCGTGCCGCCAACGACCAGGACCGCGTCCACGAACAGGAACGGCTGCGTCGAGACGTCCAGGGCTATTGCCGGGAACGACCCGCTGACGGCGTACGTCTGGCCGACGAGCGACAAGTCGAGGTCGAGCGGCTCGCCCTGGGCCGCCTTGAACCGGGCCTCGTCCACCGCCACGCCGGTGAGCGTCCACAGGTTGCCGCCGTTCGGGTCGAACGCCACGTACCGTTGAACCGTCGTATTCCCGAGCGGGTAGGTGACCGTCGGCGTCCCACTCGGCGTCCCCCCGAGGATCCACTGGAGGAGGCGGGACAGCTCCAGGCTCGTCGGCTGACACCGCACCCGCGGGGCGACGTGGGTCAGGTTCGTCCGGACCCGGTTCGAGTCCTTCGAATACTTCCCCCGCGTACCGTTCATGTCCTTCAGGTCTACTTGCACGCCCAGGTCGAAGTAGTTGAAGTCGAACCGCTGTGTGACCGGGTTCGATGAGTCGATCCCAAGCCTGCCGAGTGTCGTGATTGCCGCGGCCATCGTTCACCAGTTAAAAGTTAAAAGTTAAAAGTTAAAACCGATCGACGTCCCGGCTCTGATTTCCACTTTTCACTTTGCATTCTTCACTTTTCACTGACGTCACGCTCCTAGCCCGCGGACCTCGCGGGTGATACAGCGGATCAGGAGTTCGGACACTACCTGCGGCTCGTTCGACGACACGTCCGCCACCGCCCCCAACTCCACCTTGTTCCGGACGCTCTCGATCACCCCGGGAAGCCGCTGGTTATGGAACGCCCGGAAGATCGCCTGCCGCCACGCCCGGTACGTGTCCCGCCGGCCGTCGTCGAACTTCAGACACACGTCCTTGACCAACACCCGGACCGCGTGCCCGACGTCGTCCCGGCCGTTCAGTGCCGCCTCGTCGGACTCCCGGGCGTCCTCGGTGGTCAGCACCACGCACGGGAACTGCTGGAGGGCGAGGTTGTCCGCGTACTGGCTGTCGAACACCGTCCGCGTACACGGCAGGTTCAACAGCTGCAGCTGAGTCCGGACCGCGGCGAAGCACCGGCTCACCACCGGGGCCCGCCCGTCAGTGACCGCGAAATAGGCCAGCCCGGAGAGGGCGGCCGGGGCCGTCAGGCAGTAGGCGAAGTAGAAGCCGGCCGGCAGGGTCAGGGTGAGTGCCCCATCCCCTGTCAGGGT
>JAQGHQ010000555.1 GCA_028288765.1 Gemmataceae bacterium
ACCTGGGCGGGGCGGTCGAGTTGGCCCGGCAGGTGAACCTGTTGCCGACCCATTCGACGGACAAGGTGATCCGGTACGAGGCCCACCTGTCCCGCCAGCTGACCCAGACGTTCCAGCTGCTCGACCGCCTCCAGGCCGCCCGGGCCGAGGGTCGGTTCCACCCGCCGGCCGCGGGCGAGTGGGAATCCGAGTGTGTGCCACCGGTCGGGTCGGAGGCCGTTTCCGCGGAACGGACCCAATTCGCGGCGGCGGATCCGCCCCAGGTGGCGGCCGAGCTGGTCCCGCCCGCCGTGCAGGCGGTCGTTTCTGCGGAACGAACCCAATCCGCACCCGAGGTTCCGCCCGCCGCGGCAGCCGTACCACTCTCACCGGCCGGGCGGGAGGTCGTTTCTGCGGAACGAACCCAATCCGCACCGGAGGGTTTGCCCGTCGCGGCGGTCGAGCGGAGGCCGTCCGCCGGTCGGGCGGCCGTTTCTGCGGAACGAACCCAATTGGTGGAGCTGTCTCCGCCCGGTATCGCGTCCAGCCCGCTCACCGGTTGTCCGGACGGGATCGTCGGCCGGGTGCGGTAGTCGGTCGTCCGCAGGAAAGGGGGGGGGGCTGAGCCCGGGGCACCGCTCGGGGTCGGGTGGGAACGCGCCCTACGCCGATTGCAACCGGCTATTTCCCGGGTTACCTTCCCACCATCCCCACCACTCCACCACCGGGTGCGATTATGCCCGACCTGGCCGACGGCGAGATGTACGAGATGAAGGGGTCCGGGGCGAAGCCGTACCAGCTCAAGAACATCGGCGGCGTGTACTCGTGTACCTGTCCGGCATGGCGGAACCAGTCGACCCCGATCGAGCAGCGGACGTGCAAACACCTCCGCAAGCTCCGCGGCGACGCCGAGGAACAGGCCCGGATCGGCGGGGCGCTGCCGCAGAAGCCGGCGAAGACAAAGGCCGACGGGGAGGAGGACGCCGGCCCGCCGGTCCTCCTCGCCGGGACCTGGGACAACGCCCTCGACCTGAGCAGCTGGTGGATGAGCGAAAAGCTCGACGGGGTCCGGGCCTACTGGGACGGGAAGCAGTTCATCTCCCGCCAGGGGAATCTGTACCACGCCCCGGACTGGTTCATCGACGGGCTGCCCGCCGTTCCCCTTGATGGGGAGTTGTGGGTGGCCCGGAAGTCGTTCCAGCGGACGGTTGGGATCGTCCGGCGACAGGACAAGCCTGATATCTGGAAGGAAGTGAAGTACCTGATCTTCGACGCCCCGGCCGCGGGCGGTCCGTTCGAGGACCGGGTGAAGTTCCTCCGGGACGGCGTGGCCGGATGGAACGCGACGTTCGCCGCCCTTCACGACCACCAGCTCTGCCGCGGGGTCGACCACTTGCGGGAGGAGCTGGGACGGGTCGAGGGGCTGGGCGGGGAGGGGCTGATGCTCCGCCAGCCGGGGTCGAAGTACGAGGCCGGGCGGTCGAGTACCCTCTTGAAGGTGAAGAGCTTCCGCGACGACGAAGCGGTGGTGATCGGGCACGAGCCCGGGAAGGGCAGACACGCCGGCCGGCTCGGCGCGCTGACCGCCAAACTCACGAACGGGAAGGTGTTCAGCGTCGGGACGGGGCTCTCCGACAAGGAGCGGGCAAACCCGCCGGCAGTCGGGGCCGTCATCTCGTTCCGGTACCAGGAGCTATCCGACGCCGGCATCCCCCGGTTCCCGAGCTACATCGGCCTCCGGACCGACGGGGCGGCGGTCGTACCGCCCCCGGCCCCGCCCGGTCCGGTCGCGCCGCCGGCGAAGCTCGCGGTGGCTGCGCCGAGGCCAGCTGGGGGCCCGGCGAAGCGGTCGTTCGAGTGTACCGAGGACGGGACCGCGAAGTTCTGGGAAGTGTGGATGGACGGCAAGGACGTGACCACCCGCTGGGGCAAGATCGGCGCGGCCGGCCAGCAGAAGACGAAGACGTTCGCCACCGCCGAGAAGGCGAAGGCCGAGTACGACAAGCTGATCGCCGAGAAGACGGGGAAGGGGTACGTCGAGAAGTGACCCCGGGCTGGTGCGACGCCAAAGCGGGTGTTACGATCCCGGCAACGACCCGGGCGCGGAGACGGACCGCAATGAATACGACGACCGAAGAACGGATGACGGCCGAGGAGTTCGTGGCCAAATACGGCCACCTCTCGGGGGTCGAACTCGTCCGCGGGAAGGTGGTATGGCCGGGCCGAGAACCCGAACCACGGTCGGGGAGTCACATGCCCAGGTTCAAGCACGGGGTCGTCAGTTACCGGGCGGTCCGGGTGCTATCGGATTTTGTCGAAGCGAACCATCTCGGCTGGGTGGCGATCAACGACACGTTCGTGCGAACCGTGAACGACCCGGACGAAGGCACGACGGTCCGCGGGGCCGATGTCCTGTTCGTCAGTTACGCCCGGCTCCCACAAGGCAAAACTCCGGACGACCTGGCAATCCCACCGGACCTGGTGATCGAAGTCCGATCGCCGACCGACCGGTGGATCGACCTGATGGGAAAAGCGGTCGAGTACCTGAAGGCCGGGGTGCCGGTCGTCGTGATCCTGGACCCGGTGACCGCCACGGCCTCGGTTTACCGGGACGACGCCGCCCAGCAAATCTTCAAAACCGGCGACACATTGACGCTGCCCGACGTCCTACCCGGGTTCTCGGTCCCGGTGGCTCGGCTATTCGAGGGGTAAACCCGGCTGCGGGGAACGTACCATGCCCGACCTGCGCGACGGCGAATCGATCGAGGTCCCGGGCTCGACCGGGACGTACACCATCAAGAACGTCGGCGGGGTGTACGCCTGCAACTGCATGGCGTGGCGGACGCAGTCGCTCCCGGTCGACCGCCGGACGTGCAAGCACATCCGCAAGCTCCGGGGCGACGCGGCCGAGGACGTCCGCACCGGCGCGGCCCCGGCCCCGAAGCCCGCGGCGCCGAAACCCACACCGGCGCCGTTGCCTGTGGCCGTCCCGGCCGTGCGCTTGCCCGCCCCGCAGGACACCGAGGCAGTCGTGCTCGAATACCACGCCTCGAACGGCCGGTTCGCCGGGTTCCGATGCCGGCTCGGGGATGGGCAGACGGTCGCCGTGACCGCCGGGTTCGCCGACCGCGACCGCGACTGCCCGCCGCCGGTCGGCGGGATCGTGACCCTCCGGTTCCAGCAGGTGACCGCCACCGGCCTGCCGGTCGCCGCGAGCTTCGCCGGGGTCCGGCCGAACGAGGCCGAAACGCTGCCCTTGCCGCCGAAGCCCAGGGGGCCGTGAAGGGACCGGTGATCGTTCAATTACGGTCAGAAATTGGTTGCACCTGTAGATTCGGTGAGGTCTGATTGAGACATCCGGACGGTGCAAAAACCTCGGGGCGCCAGAGGTGAAAACTGCATGGAGGCAACTGAAGAAGAGTTCGGCGGCAAGCTAGTCATCTGCCGGGAGGGGGACAACCTGCGAGCCGTCCCGAGGTCCCACCGCCGGCTGATCACGCCCGAAATCGAGTCGTGGTGGCGTGACCCGCCGGCCGCGATGCGGGGCGTCGCCGACCGCGCCGTGACCCCGCAGATGGGCGCCTGGTTCCGCGCGATGTCCGAGTGCAGCGACTGGCGACTGGAGTTACACAAGGCGTCCCGAAGCATGGGGGGTGGAACCCGCGCCGGTTTCTGGTTCACGTCACCTGGCATACGCGGGGCGGAGGTTGCGCCCCCTGCCAGCGCCCCGTTGTCAGACAACATCCCGCCTGACCTCGCCGCCTATTACCGGCTGGTCGGATACGTCGATTGGATGGGCTTCGGGGCGGCGGGCGGCCTGGACGGAGGCGAGGGCCACAGCCCTCTGACCGCGTTTCACTACGAGTATCACGGCGCCGCGGTCGAACCGGCCCGCACGTACATCTTCGGCTGGAGCCCGTGCGGCGACATGATCGTGTACACCGCGGATGGGCGAGGCGGGTGGGTCTGCCACGAGAACGGCAAGGTCCACCTGTTGGGTAGCGTTCGGGACACCATCGATTGGGTCTATGGCGAGTTGATGGCGGACCGGTGCCCTGACTACGACTACGGATGGGCCTGACCCACAGCTGCACCTGACCCTCGTCGCATGTGCGGCTTCGGGCAGGTGAGCAAGGTGTCGGCCCCGGAGGCAAACGTGATTCAACTCGATGAGGTCGCAATCGAGCAAGCCCTCCCACTCGTATCAGTAGGGCTGGAGAAGTACTGCCGCCTCCAGGCAGCATTGGCGACAACAGATGTCGCTCAAGACCGCGGCTTTCAACGCGGGTTCAACGCCTTCTATCGGATTCGGCGGAACGCGGACTGGCAATCGACCTTCTACACTCTCTTCCAGCGGGAGAAGTCGGGGCCGCAGCCATTCGCCGAGGTCTTGCGGACGCTACACGACGCGACTGGCAGGGTCGAGGCTTCGTTCGCCAGTAAGCTTACCGCCTCTGTCGATCCGAGTAGGCCGGTGGTTGACGCCTTCGTCCTGAAGAACCTCGGCCTCCGGCTCCCGCGCAATGGGGCGATCGAAGCGCGGTTGGCACAGATCGCTGAGCAGTATGACCATATCGGGCGAGTGTTCGCGGAGTTCCTCGATACCGAAATGGGGCGGTATTTGACGACGCGGTTCAAAGAACTCTATCCGGGGCAGCCGGTGACGCCGGTCAAGATGCTCGACCTCGTACTCTGGCAGACAAGACAGGTTGCCGAACCAGCCGTTACACCTGACCGCCCCCGCGGAGGCGACCTTGACGGAGTCGGAGAGGTGGACCTGTGAACAACCCGGACCGATGCTGGAGTTCCTGCGCGGGCGGGCGAGCGACCGGCAGCTCCGGCTGTTCGCCTGTGCCTGCTGCCGGGCCGTCCAGGGCTTTATCCCGCCCGGGCCGTGCCGGGACGCGGTCGAGGTAAGCCTGCGGTACGCCGACGGGCAAGCATCCGCCGAGGAACTCGCGGCGGCCCGGTCCGCGGCCATCGCCGCCGCCGACCACGCCGGTGCCCATTCTGCCGCAGCCTGGGCGGCCTGCGAGGCGGCCAGCCCGTCCGCCCTCCAGGCCGCCCGGGCGGCAGCCGAGGAGGCGGCCGAACAGGTGCGGAAGCTCAACCCCAGAGCCGCCGAAGAGGAGGTGCGGGCGCAGGCCGGGTTCCTCCGGGACATCATCGGCGACCCGTTCCGCAAGGACCGCGTGGAGTCCTTTCGGCGGCTGGCCCGGGACCCGGTCGTCCGGGAGATCGCCGAGGGGGTGTACGCCGGTGCCCCGCAGGAAGACATGGCGGCGCTGGCGGACCGGCTGGAGCAGCTGGGGTGCCCGAGCCCGGCGGTCGTGGAACACTGCCGGTCGGCCGGGCCGCATGTCCGGGGGTGTTGGGTCATCGATCTGCTCCTCAGCGCCGAGGCCGGGCCGCCTCAGGCGAGTCAGCCGGCGGGGCGGGCCACACCGGCGTGGGTGCAGGAGGTACGGGCCGCGTTCGCCCAGCACTTGGGCCCGAAGAAGTACCGCCGGGTCCTCCGCAAGGCCGTTGGCTCGCTCCACGGCCCGGGCCAGGTCGATTGCCCGGGGGAGTGGCACGCGTTTGTCCAGCTGCACCCGGAGTACGACGTCCCCGACGACGAGCTGGTCAAGGTGTTTACCGTCTGCACCGTCCACGGCTGCGAGCTGGAAGAGGGCATCCTCCGCGGGCCGCGGGATGATCCGGCGCTGCTCCGCGACCCGAGGTTCTTGGCGGCCCGGGGCACCCGGTTCCCCCACTCCCACCCGGAGGAGACGGACGCGGAGTGGGAGCGGGTCGTTTGGTGGTGCCCGGTGTGCCAGCGGGCCCGGGATGAGTGGATGACGGGCCGGACCTCTTGGGACGCCGTGCCGTAAAGGCTTACCAGTGATGGTGCCGCACCTGACCCGGCCCGCCTGTGCGTTTCTGAGAGTTCGTGGCTCACCGCGCGGGCCGGACAGGTGAACGTGGTTGTTCGGCGGGGGAGGCGGAAGGAGGTAGGTTTCATGGCACCGGAAGACGCTGAGGAAGAGGTCGCACGGCAGTGGTACGAGCGCAAGTCTCGCCTGATGGAGGCGAGCCTCGGCAAAGAACACGACATGGTGATGCACGCGATCATCCCCTACGCCATCGGCGGCGGCCTCGACCTTTACTACTACCCGAACGGCCTGCCCGGTACCGGGGTCGCGACCAAGGAGCTGTCCGAGCTGCCGAATGAGGGGCCCTCGAACAACGTGTACCGCTCCTACGAGCTGGTGATGTTCACGAAGCACCGGATCGACCTCGCCGCGGCGAAGGACGGGAGCACGGAGTTCGGCCGGGCGCACATGAGCATCAATGCGGTCCTGAACCGGATCGCCCCGTACAGCGCGCAGGCCACGCTGAACCCCAACGAGACGTGCGAGTTTCCGACCGGCATGGAGCGCGTCGGGGGCAAGTGCCTGATCTTCGACGGGTACGCCTGTCACTCCGACGACGCGGCCGAGAATTTCGGGCTGCTCGCGATCATCGAGGTTTTCCGCCCGGAGATGGAGTACGCTCGCAAGCGCGGCGGGGCCAAGCTCATCGAGCGGCTCAAGTCCGACGGGCATTACCCGTACTCCGACTTGGACCGCGAGCCGGTGGCGTAGCCGTGCCGACCCATCCGCCGCAGCGGACCCGGGGGGCACATCCGCTTTTCGGGACGTTATAGCTCACCGCACGGGCGGGGCTGATGGGCGGGAAGGGGATCTACAAGAGAATCGGCGCCGTCGACCAGGCGGGAGCCGATGAATTGGTCAAGACCTCCGTCGACGGGGGCATCAACTTCTTCGATACGGCAGACATCTACTCGGAGGGCGAAAGCGAAAAAACCCTTGGCCAATCTTTCAAGAATCTGAACATTGCCCGTAAGGATGTCATCCTCGCGACCAAGGTTTACGGCCGAATGGGGCCCGGACGGAACGACGTGGGCGCCTCCCGTGGACACATCATGGACGCCGTGGAAGCCAGCCTTCGCCGCCTCCAGACCGACCACATCGACCTCTACCAGGTCCACGCCGACGACTCCGTCACGCCCATTGAGGAGACCCTGCGGGCCCTCGACACCCTCGTCACGCACGGCAAGGTCCGCTACATCGGCGTCTCGAACTGGCAGGCCTGGAAGATCGCCAGGGCCCTTGGCATCTCCGAGTCCAAGAACCTCGCCCGCTTCGATACTCTACAGGCTTACTACTCCATCGCCGGTCGCGACCTCGCCCCTCTGCTGGAAGCGGAAAAGATGGGTCTCCTCGTCTGGAGCCCGCTCGCCGGCGGCCTGCTCTCCGGCAGGTTCAGCCGCGAGAACCAGAAGCCGGCAGGCTCCCGCCGCTCCGAGTTCGACTTTCCCGTCGTGGACAAAGAGCGCACCTGGAAGATCCTCCAAGCGATGGTTCCGATCGCCAAGGCGCATGACTGTAGCCCGGCCCGCATCTCCCTCGCCTGGCTGCTGATGAGGCCCGTTGTCACCTCGGTCATCATTGGCGTCAAGAGAGTCGACCAGCTGCAGGACAATCTTGCCGCCGCGGGTCTCAAGCTCACCGAAGACGAGGTCAAGCAGTTCGACGAGGTCAGCGCCCTTCCTCCCGCGTACCCGGGTTGGATGATACCTGTTCAGAACGTCGACCGCTTGGGAGTGGTCGCCCGCCCTGTTTGGGATGACGTGCGTCAATCCCGACTCAGATCGGGGCTATGATGACAACCGCACCACTCGATCGGCCACCAGCTTCTCGAAGACCGGCCGCAGGTGGGCCTTCCCGCCCCCGAACATGCCGTCGACGTATCCCACGGCCTGCTCCAGGTAGACCGCCGGGTCCCCGTCCCAGGTCGCGGTGTCGGTCGCGTACTCGGCGATCCACCACGCGGTGTTGGTCCCGACCCGTGGGTCTCCTTCAGCCACGCCACCCGGCCCTTGTGGTCCGCGGGCGCGAGCCGCTCGACCAGCTCCGCCCACTCGTCGAGGGTCCGGCCGGTCTTCGCGGGCAGTTCGTCCGTCCACCTCTTCACCATCGCGACGCCGGGATGGACGTCGTACACGGGGTCCGACATGGGGGCGTCTCCCATTGACGGTTCGGATGAGCCAAGCTGTTCTTGTGGCACAGGTCTCCCGGCCGGTGTAGCTGCACAGGGCGGGAGACCTGTGCCACAGATCCGAAATCAGACACCGCCAGCCTGATCAGGTATCTGAGGGGTCTCCGGTCCGTCCGGAAGGGATTCACCGCCGACAGTGCCCGCCGGCAGTCAGGGCACCAATTACAGCAACGGGCGGGACACCGCCCACCCTTGTACCGGAGCTCGGCCGTCACACGTCGGAAGAGACCGTCAGGCCGGGGGGGCTTCGGCGGGACCGGCCGCGGGGGCCGGAGCCGGGGCCGGAACAGGCGCCGGGGCTGGTTCCGGAACCGGGGCCGGGGCCGGGACGGGGGCCGGAGCCGCCTTTTTGGCGGCCGGCTTCTTCTTCGCGGCGAGCTTCGGCGCCGGCTTGGTGGCCTTTGCCACACCGGCAACCTTCTTGGCGGGGGCGGCCTTCTTGGCGGGGGCAGCCTTCTTGGCGGGGGCAGCCTTCTTGGCGGGGGCGGCCTTCTTGGCGCTGCCCGCGGCGGCCTTCTTGGCGGGGGCGGCCTTGGCGGGGGCGGCCTTCTTGGCGGGGGCGGCCTTCTTGACAGGCTTCTTCGACGCGGCGCTCTTTTTCGCGGCCATTGCAGTCTCCGAGCTCGGTTCCGCGACCGGACCGACCGGCCGCACTGGTTCAACCGATGCCCGACACATCGTCCACCGCCGTCCGCCCCGCCGAGCGAATCAGGCGGGGTTGTGCGGCCTCCCAAATCCGCCCGCCCGGCCGACCGCCACGACCGCTGGACTTGAGCGAAATCGATTTCCGCATACGACGCCGGAACATGGGAAAACCGTCAAAACCGGCCCGACCCGTCAACCCCGGGTCCGCAACCCGCCGATAAAGAAGGCGGACTGTCCCGTGGTGTCGCCCGTCCGGAGGAGCCGGACGCGGGTCATCGCCCCGGGCGGCGTTGTTGGCCCGTTCGCGGGGGTGGTCATGCGGTGGAAGAGGGTCGCATGGGCGGGCTGCCTGGCCCCCGTGATCGGGGGGTGCCACACGACGGGCCCGGTCGCCCACGACCTCGTGGCCGAGAAGGGGGTCGCCCGCACCGAGACGGGGATCGAGCGCGAGATCCGGAGGGACGCCCGGGAGGCGTGGGGCGCGGTCCGGTCCCAGTTCCCGCAGAAGGCCTTCACGCCCGCGTTCCGCGACGGGTTCCTCGACGGGTATGTCGACTACCTGGACCGTGGGGGCGACGCCCAGCCGCCGGCCGTGCCCCCGCCCCGGTACACCCGGAACAAGAAGTACTTCACCCCGGAAGGACACGCCCTGATCCGGGACTACTTCCTCGGGTTCAAGTACGGGGTGGACGTGGCGGTCGCGACCGGGCAGCGGCAGTACCTGACCGTCCCGGTGCTGATCTCGGACACGACCGATCACCCGGGGCCGGACCTCCCACCGGTCGTCCCCGCGGTCCCGGCAGGGTTACCGGCGAGGCCGCCGGCCGCCCACCTCCCGGCGCCGCGCCCGCTCCCGGCCGAGAACCCGACCGGCGGGTCGGGTGGGATGCCGGTCAAGACCAGTCTGCCGACGGGACTGAAGCCGGCCGGTGAACCGCCTCCGGCGAGGCCGTCCCTCGTGCCGCCCGCCCCGGGCGAGTCGAAGTTCGGGCCGGTGCCGAAACCGCCGACCCCGGCCCCGGGCGCGACGATCCCGCCGCCGGTCCCCTCGATCCCGATCCCGCTACTGCCCGGCCCGGGGGCGGTCTCCGCCCCGGCGGGGCCCGGGAAGCGGCCGGGCGAGGTGTTGTCGAAGTTCACGGTCGAGAAGAGGATCACGGCGACCAACGCGCCGCCGCCGGATCTGACGGTGAAGCTGCCGGAGCCGCCGGCCTCCGTGCGGAGCGTCCCGGACGGCGTTCCGACCCTGCCGACGGTGGAGGACTTCCCGGTCCTGCCGGCGAACCACACGGTCCCGCCCCCGCTCCCGGCGAACCACCCGGACATCTTGCGGTGGTGACGGTAACCGGCCCGGCACCCGGGCGGACGAGCTGACCTTGGCCCGAGACGCCGACCCAGGATCGACCCATGACGCGAACACCCCTGACGCCGGATTCGGGCCGCGGCCGGACGCGGGTCGCCCGCGTGGTCCGGGCGGTCATACTGCTGTCGGCCGCGGGCTGGGCCGGCGGGTGCGTGTCCGCCCCCGGACCGGCCGCGGAGGGGATTCCGGTCCGCCGGCTGCCGGCCGAGGTCTTCGGGCGGCCGAAGGCCGACCTCCGGACGGTCCCGCTCACCCTGCTCCGCCAGAAGGAGCCCGACGCCTACCGCGTGGACAAGGGCGACGTGCTCACCGTGTTCGCCGAGGACGTCCTCGGGGTCCGCAACCAGATCCCGGTCCAGGTGAACCCGAACCCGCTCGCCCCGAAGCCGGCCGCCCAGGGGTACCCTGTCACGGTGCAGGATGACGGGACGATCCAGGTCCCGGAAGTCCCACCGATCCCGGTCCGCGGGATGACGCTCACCGAAGTCCGGGCCGCGGTCGTGAAGGCAATCACGGTGGACAAGAAGCTGATCGTGCCGGGGAAGGAGCGGGTGACCGTCGATCTGCTCCAGCCGCGGCGGTACCGGGTCCTGGTAGTCCGCGAGGACGGGGCGGCGCCGCCGGGCGAGGCGGCGGCGTGCGGGGAGGGGAAGAAGGGGGCCGGGTACACGCTCCAGCTCGAGGCGTACCACAACGACTTGCTCGAAGCCCTGAACCGGACCGGCGGCCTGCCCGGGCCGTGTGCCAAGGCCGAAGTGGTCATCCGCCGCGACGACCCGGCCCGCGGGTACGTCCGCGTCCCGCTACGGACGTACCCGCACGAACCGGTCGCGTTCACGGACGCCGACATCATCCTGACCGACGGCGACACCGTGTACGTCGAGGCCCGCGAGGCCGAGACGTACTCCGTCGTGGGCGGGACCGGGACGGCGGGCGGGCAGTTCCCGCTGCCGCGGGATGCCGACCTGCGGGTGGTCGAGGCGCTGACGCGGGCCGCCTGCCCGGCGCCCGCGTGTGGGATGGTGACCCTGGTCCGGCAGGTCGGGTGCGGGCGGCAGGTGCCGATCCTGGTGGACCTGGCCGAGGCGCTCCGCGACTCGCGGGAGAACATCCTGGTGCAGCCCGGCGACGTGATCGTCCTCCCCGGGTGCAAGGACTGTGCAGCGGGCAAGTGCAAGCTCCACCCCGTCCGGCCGCGGATCAAGCTCGGCCCGCGGCCTTGGCCGGTGGCCGCCGGGTGCGACTCGTGTTCCGCCGACCCGTGACGCCCGACCCGGAATTGGGCGGGCCGCCCGCTCAACTCCTCCGCGGTCGACAAGGAGCCGGGATGCCAGGGCCGTTCGACGCCACGCTCAAGGAACTGGTCGATCGGTTCGCGGCCGACTGGGTCGAAATCCTGGCCCCCCTCATCGGCCTGCCGTCCGCCACCGCCGTCGACCCGCTCGACACCGATCTGTCCACGGTCCAGCCGGCGGTCGATAAAGTCTTCCGCCTGCGCCCGCCGGCGACCGGCCTGCTCCATCTCGAACACCAGGCGAGCTGGGACGGCGGCTTCCCGGACCGACTCGTGCTCTACAGCGTCCTGCTCGAGCACCGCCACGGCGGGCCGGTGTACACGGTCGTCATCTTGCTCCGCCGGGAGGCCAGCTCCCCCGGCCTGAGCGGCGTCGTTTCGCGGACATTCCCGGACGGGGCCGAGTACCTGCGGTTCGCGTACACCACCGTTCGACTCTGGGAACTCCCGGCCGGTCAGCTCATGGCCGGCGGGATCGGGCTCGCCCCACTCGCCCTTCTGACCGACGATGCGGCACGGCAACTGCCGGAACTCGTCTCGCAGTTCGCCGAGCGGGTGGAACGGGAAGCCCCGGACCGGGAGACGGGGAATCTTCTGCTGACGAGCGGTTTCATCCTGCTCGGGCTGCGGTATGATGGGGCTGTGATCCGGTCGCTGTTCCAGGGGGTCCAGCACATGCGGGAATCGTCGACGTATCAGTTGATTCTCGAAGAAGGCCGGGAAAAAGGCCTGGAAGAAGGCCGGACCAGGGGTCGGGTCGAAGGCCGTGTCGAAGGAATGGTTCAGGGGGAGCAGATGGCCCTCCTGACGGTCCTCCAGGAGCGGTTCGGGAACATCCCTCCGGCCGTCGAGGCCAGGGTCCGGGCGACGGCCGACCCGGCCCGACTCCAGGCCGCCCTGAAGCAGGCCGTCCGGATTTCCACGCCCGACGACCTCTCGCTCTGACACCAGACGATTCTCGGCTCCCGTCCGACCCCTGGCTCCCGGCCGTTTTTGGGCGGCCCACCTCCGTCCCGTCTCACGTCTCGGAATTCTCTAAAATCCCCGACCGGAGCGAGCGAATCACCCGCCGGACTCGCTTTCCCGCGGTTACCCGTCGCCCGCCACGCCTGCTCGCCGAGGACCAGCCCACCATGTACGTCCTGATGCAGTGCGTGGCCGAGGCGGTCATGTCCAAGGGGGTCCGGGGGCTCGTCGAGATGGTCCCCGGGGCCGCGTTCCTCTACGACGTGGCGACCGAGGCGGTCCGGCGGCTCAAGGACCGGAAGCGGGCCGACCAGCTCCGGGAAGAGATCCTGAAGGCCGCCGCCGCCGGGTTCGAGGAGGCGAAGCAGGCGGCCGAGCGGGTGGCGAAGGAAGTGGCCGCGGCCGGCCCGCCCGAGGACCGGATCGCCCTGGAGATGTACCTCGCGCAGATCCCCGGGGCGGTCCGGCAGTCGCTCAAGCGGGCCGAGGACCCGTCCGGGAAGTCCGTCCCCGCCACCTTCACCCTGAACGAGCCGATCGACCTGCTCAAGCGGCTCCCCGCCCGGGTCCCGCGGTTCCGCACCGGCGACGCCCTGCCCGGTAAGCCCGGGTGGCAGCTGGCGGAACTGCTCGGCACCGGCGGGTTCGGGGAGGTCTGGCTGGCCCGCAACCCGACCCTGTCGTCGCTCAAGGGGGCGGTCAAATTCGGGCTCGACCCGCAGGCCCGGGAGCGGCTCCTGCGGCACGAGGGGGGGCTGGTCAACCGGGTGATGGAACAGGGCCGGCACCCGAACCTGGTGCCGCTGCTCGACGCCCACCTGGAGGGCGAGACCCCCTGGCTGATGTACGAGTACGTCCCCGGCGGCGACCTGACCGGGCTGATCCACGCGTGGCAGGCCCTCCCGCCGGAGGAGCGGGTGCGGCGGGCGGTCGACGCGACCCGGACACTCGCCGCCGCCGTCGGCCACTTCCACCAGCTCCGCCCGCCGCTGGTCCACCGGGACCTGAAGCCGGCGAACATCCTGGTCAATGCGGAATGCGGAATGCGGAATGCGGAATCAAAGACAGCAGACAGTAGTCCTGATTCCGCACTCCGCATTCCGCATTCCGCATTTCTGATCACCGACTTCGGCATCGGCGGGGTGGCCGCGGCTGCGGCACTCGCCCAGGAGGCGAGCCGGCGGTCGTCCACCGGGTTCCTGATGTCGCAGCTCTGGGGCTCGCACACCCCCCTGTACGCCAGCCC
Source organism: Gemmataceae bacterium (assembly GCA_028288765.1). GTDB lineage: Bacteria > Planctomycetota > Planctomycetia > Gemmatales > Gemmataceae > Urbifossiella. The sequence goes on from JAQGHQ010000555.1 coordinate 13,597, forward strand.
GCAGCAGCAGCGGGGCGACCCCCCGGACCCGCGGGACGACGTCCACGCGCTCGGGGTGATCGCCTTCCAGATGCTCACCGGCCGGCTCGACGCCACCCTCGGGGCGGACTACGCCAAGACCCTCCGCCGGCTGAACGTCCCCGAGCCGGTGATCGAGCTGCTCGGCGATTGCGCGGCCCACGACCCGGAGAACCGCCCCAAAGACGCCGCCGAGCTGGCCGAGAAGCTGGCCCAGCTCGCGGCCCCGCCCCCGCCGGCGCCCGCGGTCGGGGACGACGCGGTCCTGATCGCCTGTCCCTCGTGTCGTGTCCAGCTCAAGGTCAAGAAGGACGAGACGCGGCCGATCCGCTGTGCGAAGTGCGGGATCACGTTCAAACCGTTCATCTCGCCGGTGCCGCCCCCGCCCGCCCTCCCGAACCACGATTCCGCCGGGCGGCCCCGCCCGGTCGCCCGGCCGGTCGAAACGGCGGCGCTCCCCCCGCACAAGCCGAGGCCCCGGGATGACGACGACCGGCCCCGACGGGACGACCCGGACGAGGACGACCACCCCCCGCCCCGGCGGGAGTCGAAGCCCGCCCAACCGGCGAAGCGGACGCTGCTGAAGCTCGGGTGCCTGATCGGCGTCCCGCTCGTCCTGCTCGTCACGTTCGGGGTGTTGGCATTCACCGGCCGACTCTTCACCTGGAACTTCCCGTTCCCGACCCGGAAGCCGCCGGAGCAGGTCGAACGGGTCACGTCGTTCGGGGGGATCACCGGCCGGCTCCACGACCTGAGCTACTCCCCGGACGGGAAGCGGCTCCTCGCCGTCACCGAGGACGGGACCGTGCAGCTGTTCGACGCCGACGACGGGAAGGTCGTGCTCAAGGTCGAGACCGGAATCCCGGGCCACCAGCCGGCGTTCAACCGGGACGGCACCCGTCTCGCCGTCGCGAAGCCCGACAAGGGGGCCAGCTTGTGGAACGCCGCCGGCGGGAAGGAGGCGCAGGAACTCGTCGGGCTGGAGGAAAAGGTCGCGGCCCTCGCCTTCAGTCCGGACGGCCGCTGGGTCGTGGGCGGGGGTAAGGGCGGAGAAGACCCGAAGGGCGGGGGCGGGCGGGTGGTGGTGTGGACCGTGTCGCTGAAGAAGGAGGGGCCGAAGCTCCTCGCCGCCCCGAACGGGGAACCGGCACACCCCGACGGGGTGACCGCCGTGGTCTTCGACCCGAAGGGCCGCTATCTCGCCACGGCCGGCGCGACCGAGATCAAACTTTGGGATGTGGAGGGGTGGAAAAATTCGTGCCGGGTCCTCGAGGCCGGGTCGCCGGTCCGGGCTTGCGTCTTCACCCCGGACGGGCAACGGCTGGTCGCGGGCGGGGTGGACGGCCGGCCCCGGTCCTGGGCGACCGACCCGAAGGACAACACGAGTCCCGCCGTCGCCCCGGCCGGTGACGCCGGGGCGATCACCCGGATCGCGGTCCTGCCCGACAACCACCAGGCGGCCGTGGCCGACGTGGCCGGCGGGCTGGGGCTCTGGGACCTGACCGGGCCCGGCGCGGTTTCGCCCTTCCGCGCGGGGCAGCACGGCAATATCCCCCTCGGCCGGGTAAACGCATTCGGGTTCAATCGGGACGGAAGCCTGATGGCGACCGGCGGGGACGACCGGGCGGTCCTGATCTGGGAGATGTTCTTCAAGAACTCGCGGGTGAAGCTGCTCGGGCACGAGGCGGCGGTGCTCGGGGTCGCGTTCAGCCCGGACGGGAAGCGGCTGGCCACGGCCGACGCGACCGGCACCGTGATCGTCTGGAGCATCCCGAAGATCGACGCCGGACTGGGCGACCCCGTCGAGGTGCGGGCCCCGTAGGGCCCGGTCAGCCGGCCGGCGGGGGTTCGCCCGCGTCGTCGCCCGGCTTCTTCCCGCGGAGGCGGCCGAGCCGGTCGTTGTCCTTCGCCTGCCGGTACACGGCGAGGTCGCGCTGGAGCTTGGTCTCGTGGTCGGCCTTGATCAGCTTGTACTGGGCCATCCAGTACCGGCGGGTGGCCCAGAAGTCGAACACCGCAAGACAGGCGACCACGAACACCAGCCCGAGGACCCCGATCCAGTACACGCCGACGTACTTCGCGAAGTCCTTGTCGGCCTGGTCGGCCGGGTTCGGGTCGGCCGGCCGGCCGGGCTCGTCGGCCGGGTTTATTCCCTTCCTCCGGTCGGCGATCTCGTTCATCCGGTCGTCCATCCCGGACAGGTAGTACCAGCCGATCATCCCGCCGATGGCGGCGAGGACGACCGCGACCAGGGTCCGGCGGATCACCTGCCCGCGGAGGTACGCCCGCTCGTCGCTCGGCAGGAACCGTTCCTCCCGGAGCCGCCGGCGGGCGAGGGACTGGCGGTGCGCGGTCCCCGCCCCGAGGGCCACCAGGAGGAGGGCCAGTATCAGCCCGACGACGTTCACGGGACACCCGGTATCGAGAAGGTGTGGACGCTCATTCCCCGCCGAGCGGGACGCAGATCAGGTTCTTCTCGTCCCGCAGGTACAGCTTCCCGCCGGCGAGGGCGGGGTGGGCCCAGGTCGGCCCGCACACCTTCGCCCGGGCCAGCTCCTTGTACCCCGTCGGGTCCGGCTCGAACAGGGTGAGGTGGCCGGCGTCGTCGAGCATGAGGAGCTTGTCGTTGCCGGTCCGGACCAGGGCGGCGTGGTACTTCCCGACGTCCGGCCTCTCCCACTTCACCTTCCCGGTCCCCAGCTCGACGCACCGCAGGGTGAGCGACAGGTTGATGCTCAGCTTCCCGTTGAGCATGTACAGCTGGTCCTTGCCGACCAGCACCGGGGTGGAGAAGTAGCAGTTCAGCAGCGGGGACTTCCACGCCTCGGACACGGCCGGCTTCCCCCCGGCCTCGGTCACCTTGAGGGCGATGCTGCCGAGGGTGACCGAGCTGCCGATCACCAGCCCGCCGGCGTAAAGCGGGGTGGTCGCGCTCTCTTGGATCAGGTCCTTGAACGGCTGCCGCCAGAACTCCTTGCCGGTGTCCGGGTCGACCGCGACCAGCCCGGCCGCGGTCAGGAACACCACCTGCTTGGCCCCGCCGGCCTCGATCAGGATCGGGGAGGCGTAGCTGGCCGCGTCGTCCGCGGTCTTCCAGACGACCTTCCCGGTAGCGGCGTCGAAGGCGACGAGCCCCGCCCCCTTCCCGCCGACGTTCACGAACACCTTCCCCCCGGCGACCAGGGGCGAGGCGGAGATGCCGAAGTTCAGGTTCGGGGCCTTGAACTCCGTGAGCGTGTCGACCTTCCAGGCGAGGTCGCCCGTCTTCGCGTCCCAGCAGGCCAGGATGCCGGTCCCGCCGAGGGTGTACACCTTCCCGCCGTCGACCGAAGGGGTGGACCGCGGCCCGGCCCCGAACGGCGGGTCGAACTCCGGCCGGTCGTAGCTCTTCTCCCAGATCCGTTTCCCGGAACCGGCGTCGAAGGCGGCGAGGGCGTCGGCGTTCTTGCCCCTCGGCTGGTAGAAGGCGTACACCACCCCGCCCGCGACGACCGGGGAGCTGTGGGCGTCGCCGACGGGCACCTTCCACGCCGGCTTCAGCTCGCCCTTCCACGCGGCCACCTTTTCCGGGGTGGTGTTGTTCCGGTTCGGGCCGAGGAACTGCGGCCAGTCCGCGGCGGAAAGGGTGAGGGCGAGGGCGAGGCTGAGGGTGAAGGCAGAAAGGAAGCGGACGCGGACCATTGGGGCACTCCGTTCCGGGATCACACGACGGGTAGCGGCCGGCGCGGGCCGGCGGGCCCGGCCGGGGACATCGTATCCGCGGCCCCGGTCCCCGGCCGCCCGGCGGCGTTCAGGAAGACGTGCAGCGGGGCGTACTGCCAGCCGGCGGCGTGGGCGTCGGCGATCCGTTTGAGCCCGGCGATCGCCTCCTCGGTGATCCGGTTCCCGGTCTCCTCGTAGGCCGGGTCGCAGAAGTAGATCCGGCACCCGAGCGGGCGGGACTCGCGGGCCGTGCAGAGGCCGTCGACCTGGAACGGGCACCCGTCGGGCGAAACCGGGGTCGGGTACGGCGGGGCGGATTCGAGGAGGAGGTCGGCCTCGAAGTGGCTGATAAACAGAGTGTGGCCGTACTCCTTGAACCGGCAGCACCGGCCGGACGCGTCGCAGCGCGGCCCGGCGGCCCGGACGGCGGCGTCGACCCCGGCGTAGATCTCCAGAACCTCCCGCCGCACCCCGGGGTTCATATCTTGATCACCTTGACCCGCCGGGTGATCTCTTCGGGCGGGATCAGCTCGCCCTGTCCGGACCCGGGGCAGACCTGCGTCGTCCGCTCCCACGCCTCGGGACTCTCCACGTTGCTCTCCCAGAACGGCCACGTCCGGCACTGCGGCGGCCGGACCGGGTAGACCGTGCAGCCCTTCTTCCGGTCGTAGAACACGCAGTCCCCGTTCGCCTTCTCCCGGAGGGTCCGCCGGCCCCGGACCTTCCGGGTGTACAGCTCCGTCACCTCGGCCGCCGGTTCCTTCCGGAACGCGGCGATCGCCTCGACCTCGGCGTCCGTCACCCACACGAACCCCGGGTCCCCGGTGCAGCACTTCCCGCACATGGTGCAGGTGAACGCGAGGCCGTCCTGGTACCAGGGCTGGTCCGGCTTCTCCTGGTCACTCATCGTCAGCTCCTGTAGATGCTCCGATGATATCAGCCTGGCGGCGGCGGACCAACCGCTCTCGGGCTAGCTATCCCCGCGGGGATTCGCTACACCTAATCCGAAGCGTCTCTGTCCGATCCTCCGCCCTGGTCTGACCGATGAGCCAACTGTTCGGGGTGGCACTGCGGGGCACGGGGAGTTGCCTGCCGGCCCGAGTGGTACCCAACGACGAGTTCACCGACACCCTGAACCTCGACACGTCCGACGAGTGGATCCGGTCCCGGACCGGCATCCGCGAACGGCGGTTCGCCGGGCTCGGGGAGACGTCCTCCTCCCTCGGCACGGTCGCCGCCCGCCGGGCTCTTGAGTCCGCCGGGCTCACCCCCGACGAGCTCGACCTGGTCATCTGCGCGACCGTCACCCCGGACCTGATGTCCCCGGCGACCGCCTGCCTGATCCAGGCCGCCCTCGGCTGCCGGCATATCCCCGCGTTCGACCTCTCGGCCGCCTGCTCCGGGTTCCTCTTCGCCCTCTCGGTCGCCGCCCAGTACATCCGCACCGGGACCGCCCGGCACGCCCTGGTGGTCGGGGCGGAGGTCCTCAGCCGGGCGATCGACTTCACCGACCGGAACAGCTGTATCCTGTTCGGCGACGGGGCCGGGGCGGTCGTCCTGTCGGCCACCCCGGTGCTGACCGCCGGCCTCCGGAGCATCCGGCTCTATTCCGACGGCACCCGCCAGGACCTGATCCAGGTCCCGAGCAAGGTCACCCCGAACCCCGCCCCCGGGGCCCCGCTCCAGCCCCGGCTGGAGTTCCTGCGGATCGTCGGCCGGGAGGTGTTCCGGTTCGCGGTCACCCGCATGATCGAACTGATCGAACAGGCCGAGACCGACTGCCGGGAGATGGGGCTGGCCGGGATCGACGTGCTGATCCCGCACCAGGTGAACCAGCGGATCATCGACGCCGCGATCGAGTCGTGCGGGTTCCCGGCCGAAAAGGTGATGGTCAACCTGGACCGGTACGGGAACACGTCCGCCGCGAGCGTCCCGATCGCGCTCGACGAGGCCCTGCGGACCGGCCGGGGCAAGCCCGGGGACACGGTCCTGCTCGTTGCCTTCGGCGGCGGGCTGACCTGGAGCTCCGCCATCCTGACGCTCTGACGGCGGGCGGGGTCAACCCAAACAGGAAACCGGCCGGCACAGCCGGCCCTACACGACTTCGACCGCTACCGGACTCGTCACCGGTCCGCCGGCCCCCACCCGCCGGGGTCGACCTCCAGTTCCAACACCTTCTTGAAATCGGCGAGGTGTTCCAGGGCGTCCCCCAGCGGCTGGCCCTGCTCCCCGAGCCCGCGCTCCCACACTCGCCGGTCGAGGGTGCCGAGGACCACGTACTCGTTCCCGACCACCTCGGGCGCGAGCGGGGACAGGCCGTGAGCCAGCTCCGCCTCCAGCTCGTCCTGGTGCGCGATGATCAGCTCGCAACCAGCGCAATACCGGCAGGTCTTGCCCAGCGCCAGCGGCCCCCACCCCTCGATGTGGACGAACAGCGCGAACTTCCTCATGTGGGTGGGCTGGTTACACCGCGGGCACTTGCTCAACCGGACGTCCGGGTACTGGTTGAGGAGGAACGAGTAGCGGGGCGGCTGCTGGCCGATTTTCGTGTGGGCCACGGCTATTCCCTACCTCGAACGGGCTGAATCCCCGAACGGCACAACGGATCTGTATGGGCCCGACGGTCCGGGGCGGTCACAACCTCCTGATCGTCCGGTAGCGGGGCGGGGTCAGGACCGAGACGACCGCGGTGAACAGCACGCCCCCGATGATCGACCAGACGATCGGGAACTGGGCGTCGCCGACCTCGACCGTGAAGAGTTCCGGGGCTCCGGTCAATCTCTGGAGCCACATCCCGAGCAGGGCCCCGATGAACCCGACCGCGATCGCGACCAGCAGCCCGCCGCGCGAGAACCCGGTGATCGCCCGGGCCACCGCCCCACAAATCGCGGCCACCAGGAGCAGGATCAGAAATTCCCAGATCGTCATACACCACCCCCGTCCAACCCGATTCAGCGGGTGAGACCGGCCGGAAACCGATCCACCCCCCCGCGAGGGGTGGTTGCAAGTTCCGTTCCGGACGTGTATCGGGAGCAGACCTTCCGCTCCATTCTTCCGGGTTTGGAGTCTGTTTCAGATTTCGAATTGTCGAATTTACGGGCGGAGCCCGCCGGGAGTGTAGAGCAGCACGTCGTCAAGCCTCAGCTCGCCCGAGGGAAGCAGGAACCGGATTTCGTCGAGGATCGCACCCGGTGGCGGGGCGAACGGGACCGTCGTCTCGCCCCACTCGCCGCCGGGGAGCTTGACCGTGTGCCCGGCGATCGCCTTCCCCGATTTGCGGGTGTACAGCTCGATCCGAACCTCGGCCGCTTCCGCGAGCCTGTACTTGAAGGTCAACTCCGTCTTCGCGTCCAGTTTTCGCTCGCCGCGGATGTCGAGCCGGACCCACGGCTTCCCGTCGTCCCTGCGGGCGACGGACTTCGCGGCCTTCCCCGCCCGGGGCTTGTCGTGGGCGACGATCTCGAAGTCGCCGGGCCACTCCTTCCCCTGCTTGCCGGTGTCGAACCAGCTGGTGAAGACGACCCGGCTCGGGAACGGCCGCTTCTCCCCGCCCGCCGCGGCGTCGTAGAGGACGACGTCGTCGACGAGTAGTTCGGCCCGTGGGTCGACGTAGAACTGGATGTCATCGATCCGCTCGCCGGCAGCGAGCGGACCGCCGGTCCCGTCCGGCCGCCGCATCCGGGTCATGTCCACGCACCCGTCGAGCCACTTTCCCTGTTCGAGCCCGGACACGGAGAGGTAGCGGTGGTAGCCGTTCGTGAGGCTGTAGAGCTGGACGCGGACGGCGTCGGTGCCGGTGAGCTTGTACTTGAAGCGGAGGCGGGTGTTCGGGCCCATCGGCGGGCCGGGGACCGGGTTGAAGATCACCGCCCGGTAGGTCGTGGCCGTGTCGCCCTGCCGGTCGTCGAAGTCCTGGGTGAGCACGGCCCGGCACGCCCGCCCGCCGGGCGCTGGTACGTCCTTTTCTTCGAGCTTCCCGCACATCCACCACCGCTTCTCGATATCGGTCTCGTAGTCCTCGAAGGTGTGGATCCGGGCCGGGAAGAGACCGGGGTCGATGAGCGTCGTCGCGTGCCCCGGCGGCTTCGGGAGGGACTCCTTACCTGCCGCCCGGACGCGGTCGACGTACCAGTTCACGAACCCGGCGGCCTTCACACCGACCGCGACCCGGGCGGTCGGCTTTCCGTCGCGGGGGAGTGTCATCCCCTTGTCGTCGACTTCCAGTCGGAGGTCTTTCATCGTCAGGAACTGGTCGCCGAACGCCGCCGCCACGGCGACCGGGTCGAACAGAACGGGCGTGTCCTTGTCCCAGAGTTCGTAGAGGTTCTGGACCTGATAGGTGAGCGGCGTGTGGGCCGCGAACAACTTCTCGCGGGCCTCCTTCCCCAGCTTCACGGTCGCGGTCGCGTCGAGCGGGATGACGGTCAGCGGGAGGCCGGACGCGAACACGACCTTCGCGGCGGGGACGTCGGACAGGATGTTCCACTCCGGCTCGGGCGTCGGCTTGCCGTCGTACCCGACCGCGACCGACCCGCCCATCACGACGACCCGCCGGACCTTCTTCGCCGCGGCGGAGTGCTCCTGGATGAACCGGGCGACGTTCGTGAGCGGGCCGATGGCGACGATGGTGAGGTTGCCGTCGTGCTCGTTCGCCAGCCTGGCCATCAGCTCGACGGCGGACTCGGTGACCGGCTTGGCGGTGCGGTTGAAGATCGCGGCCGGGTGCCGGCGGTACTGGACCTGCCCGTCGACCGCGGATTTGGGTTGTGGGTCCGCACCCGGGGCGGCCGGAACAGTTTTGACGCCGACCTGCGTGAGGAACCGGCAGACGAGCCAGGCCCGGTCCTCGTCCCGGTCGTCGCGCACCTGTCGGACGTGCGGGTCCCGGCCGGGCCCCCGGCCGACCGTGGTGACGCCGACCAGCTCGATCTCGGGCGACGCCACCGCGAGGGCCAGGGCGAACGCGTCGTCGACGTCGGCCCCGATGTCGGTGTCGATCAGGACCGGGAGCTTTGCCGGGACGGCGGAGGCGGACGTCGCGGGCAGCGCGACGGCCACGGCGCAGACCAGTGAGCGTGTGAGAGACGGCATGGTGACACCCGTGTAATCTCGATCGTAGCCCGTACTGCGCCACGAGGTATGAAGACCGCCGCGGAGCGGCGGGCTGCTATCAGGGCTCTCGTACATCAACCCGTTGAGGCGGTCACATTTTCGGCGGCGGCGTGACCCGTACGACACCGACCTTAGCCGGCGAGCCGTCCGGCTCGGTCGGGGTAGGTCCGGCGCGACCCCCTCGCGGGTCGCGCCGGACCTACCAAACCGAATGCGACAACCCTTCCGGGTTCCAGTATCGGTCGTCGCCCGCTACTCGGGCGGGTGTGATTTCGCCTTTGATATGCGGCACCTCGGTGTCGAGCCGGTCGAGGGACTTTTCGTCTTTCTTGTCCTGTGCGGCGGCCGAGAGCGCGACGGGGACGACGAGGCGGGTCGAGCGACGGGCGAGTCGGCCGACGGGGTGAGCGTAACGGGCACGGCGGGCCGTGTCGAGGAGAAACGGCAGGTCGGGAATCCGGGGGCAACGCCCCGGGAACAGGGCATGGGTAGAATGATCACATGTCCGACCGCGAGTCCTTCCTGCGGGCGATCCGGGCGACCCCCGACGACGACACCCCCCGGCTCGTCTTCGCCGACTGGCTCGACGACCGCGGCGACCCACTCGGCGAGTTCGTCCGCGTGCAGATCGAACTCCACGCGATCCGCGACCAGCTCGACAACCCGCGGGCCCGCGACCTCACCGACCGGGAATCCGTCCTGCTCGGCACCCACGGCCACGACTGGCTCGGCCCGGCGGCCGACATCGCGAACTACCCGGCGTTCGGCCCGGTCTTCCGCCGCGGGCTGCCGGAGATGGTCTGCCTCCCGCTCGACACGTTCCTGAAGCGGGGCGAAGAGCTATTCGCCGCGTGTCCCACGGTGCGAGAAGTGAGTTTGTTCGGCTTGGCCGACCGCGGGGCGGAACTGGCCGCGTGCTCGTACCTGGCGAACGTCGACACGCTGGAGATCGCCGACCCCGTTTACAGCGTGTTCCCCGAAGGATCGGCGGCCCTGTCCGAGTCACTCCGCGGGGCACGAGTCCGCTGTCTCCGCACCCCCGTGTTGAGCGACCCGCCGTTCTGCTACGTCCACTGGCTTCACCGGCTCGCGGGCGGCATCGCGAGCGGATGGCCGCGCTGGGTCGAGTTTGTGACGTACAGCCGGGAGGATCGTACAACCTCCGAACAGGACGCCGCCGCACTGGACCGGCTCGCCGGCCGACCCGTGGCCCGTGTCGTCCGGCCGTTTGACGCTCTCTTCCCGCTCGCGGCCGACATCGGGCACGGCTTCTACCCCGGCACCGGCGACGACGGAGAGCCGATCATCCTCGCCGTCCGCCCCGACGGGACCGGAATGTGGGTCTTCTTCGACCGGGACGGCCGGCAGGAAGACGCCGCCACATTCGGCGCGATCGACCCCGCCGAGGTCGAGTCCTGGCAGACCGGGCACGGGGGGCCGATCCGGGTCCGCGAGTTCGAGATCGGCGGGCTCTCGGTCCGTCTCTGGCCGCAAACCTATGTCTTCGACTACCTCCAGCGCCCGTTCGAGCATCCGCCGGGAGTGACCGATCCGTGGTGGCAGAGCCGGGGCGGCGTCCTGCGCGGGTGGCTTCACGAGGGCCGGTTCGTCATCGAGTGGGACGGCCGCGAGTTCTGGGCGGACGCGCGGGGGAAGATCATCTCGGCGTGACGCGGCGGGAAGAAACCCCTCCCCCAGCCCCTCCCTTGAGAAGGGAGGGGAGGAAGACCGGCCGGCCTCTTTCTCCCCCTTCCTTTCCAGGGAAGGGGGGCCGGGGGGTTAGGTTCCTCACACCTCGACCCCGATCACCTTCTCGGTGTCCCGGACCGCCAGCCCGCCGAACGCCCGGAAGAACAGGTTCCGCAGCCCACACGCCCAGCCCCACTCGTACCCGAACACCTTCCCCAGCGTCCACGACCGGTTCGTGATGAGCGCCGTCCGCTCGTACCGGGCCTGCTCGTAGACTCGCAGCGCCGCCGGGAGGTCGGTCGCACCCGCCAGACACTTCGCCAGCACGAGCGCGCTCTCGATCGCCTGACACGCCCCCTGCCCCATGTTCGGGGTCGTCGGGTGGGCCGCGTCGCCGAGCAGGGTCACCCGCTCGTCGCCCCACGTCTTCACCGGCGGACGGTCGTGGATGTCGTTGCGGAGGATCGCCTCCTCCGGCGTCGCCTCGATCACCGCCGGGATCGGGGCGTACCAGTCCTTGAAGCGCGACAGGAGCGCGGCCCGGTGCCCGCCCGGCGGGTCGGTTTGCCCCGCCGGCACGTTCGCCGTCGCGAACCAGTACGTCCGCCCGCCGCCGATCGGCAGCATTCCCGTCTGTGAACCCCGACCCATTGCCAGCACCGTGACCCCGAGCGGGACTTCCGGCCGGTCGATCAGCCCCACCCCGCGCCAGGCCGTGTACCCCGCGTACCGCAACGGCTCGTCCCCGAGTAACTGCTTTCGCACGGCCGACTTGATACCGTCCGCCGCGACCAGCACGTCGCCCCGTTCCTGCCGCCCGTCCGCGAACCGGGCGGTCGCGCCGGTCGCGTCCTGGGAGAACCCGACGCACTCGGCCGCGAGCTGGAGATGGTCGCGGCCGAGCGCCTCGGCCAGGAGGGATTGCAGATCGGCCCGGTGGATGCCGACGCTCGGGGCCCCAAGCCTGTCGCCCAGGAGGCCGAGGTCGGTCTGCGTCAGGAGCTTCCCCCGCCACGACCTCAGCTCGCTCTGCCGGATCGGATGCGACCGCGCGGCGACCGCCTCCCCGGTGCCGAGCTTCCGCAACACCTTCACCGCGTTCGTCCAGAGTGTGAGCCCGGCCCCGACTTCGCAGAGCGCCGGGGCCCGTTCGAACACGGACACGTCCCACCCAGTCTGCTTCAAGGCCAGGCCGACCGCCAGCCCGCCGATGCCCCCACCGATCACCACTGCCCGCGGCATAACTGGTCCTCACCAAAAGGTTTGAGCCTGTTGTATCCGGTCCGACGGGAACGGATTTGGCTGGCCCCGGCCGCGGAAAACCGTCTCTCGCGGTCGAAAATCGGCAAAATCGCCAAATCCCGCCCCGGCCGCGGCGAACAGTCTAAATGACGGCGGAAATCAGCCCGGCGCGTGTCGGGACGGCCGAACAACCCCGCCCGTAACAACGGAGAGGTGACATGCTGAAGAAATTGATCCTGGTGGCGGTGGTCGGTGGGCTCGCCGTCGCCGCGTTCAAGGGCACCCGCTGGGCGTCCTACGTCCGGTCCGAGATCCGGTCGATGAAGGAGGCCGCCGAGGACTCGGTCCCGCCGGAAAAAGAAATCGCCCGGCTCCGCGGCGAGATGAAGATGCTCGACGAGGACACCCTGAAGGTGGTCAAACAGCTCGCCCGGCTCCAGTCCGACCAGGCGGACCTGGTGAAGCGGGAGAAGACGCTCGACGAGAAGAAGACGACCGCGAGCGAGCTGCTCCGGGCGCGCGAGACGGCGGTCCGGGCGGCCGAGGAGAAGGCGAAGACCGGCGAGACGAGCGTGACCGTGTCGTTCGGCGACCAGCGGCTGTCCCTCGCCGTGGGCAAGGCCCGGCTGAAGGAGACGGTCCGCGATTACACCGACCTCGACAAGGAGATCGGCCGGACGCGGGCGAAGATCGACTCGCAGCAGCGGATCATCGACAAGCTCGAGAAGCAACGGCTGGAGATGACCCGGCTCAAGACCGACCTCGACCAGACGATCGACAGCCTGGAGGAGGAATACCAGGCGATCAAGCTCCAGCAGATGGAGTGCAAATACCAGACGGACGACACCCGCCTCGCCCAGATCAAGGAGTCGATCGCCAAGCTGTCGAAGCGGTTCGACGTCGACCGGCGGACGCTCAACATGCTCCAGGAAACCGGGACCCCGCCGGCCGGGAAGGTCGAGTCGGTGGACGAGATCATGGCCCCGGTGACCGGCGCGAAGGCCGGAACGACCACACCCACCCCGACCGTGCCCAAGTCGGCCGATTAGGGAATGACGAATGACCCACCAATGACCCACCAATGACGAAGGGAAGAAGGCGGTTTTTCCCTTCGTCATTGGTGGGTCATTCGTCATTCCTCTTCGTCATTCCTCGTTATCGCATAGACTGGTCCTTATCCCGGCGGTCCCCAATGACGAACGGACGAGACCCGTTCTCTTCCTCCTCCCTTCGTCATTGGTGGGTCATTGGTGGGTCATTCGTCATTGGCACAGACTGGCCCCGGTCATGGACCTGCCCCCCTGGTTGATCTTCCGACAGGCGTCCGAGGCCGTGGCGAACGGCCGCCCGGACGAAGCGCACCGGCTGATCGCCCCGCTCGTCGACGAGGGCTACCGGAAGGCGTGGCGGCTGGCCCGGGACGTGGCCGGGGCGTACTGCGCCCGGGCCCGGCGGGCCCTCGACCGGGACCACAACCCGGGCGCGGCGTGGCGCGACCTGCTCGCCGCCGAGGCCCTGAACACCGGGGAGAAGTGCGTCACCGACCTCCGCCAGACGCTCTCCCGGTTCGGCCTGGTCCAGGCCCGCGGCGAGCTGGAGGCCGGGTCTCCGGTCGCCGCCGTCGAGCGCGTCGGCCAGCTCCGGGACCGGGGCGTCCGCCACCCCGACCTGCGGCGGGTCGAGGAGGTCGCCCAGGACTGGGTGATGGCCGCCGAGAAGGCCGACCGGGGCGACTTCCTGCCCGCCCTCGCCGACCTCGACCGGCTCCGCCCGCGGCTCCCGTGTCCGCCGACCGGGCTCGACCGGTACCGGGCCGAGGTCGAGCGGCGGCACGAGCGGTTCCGGGCCGCGGTCGGCCGGGCCCACGAGGCGGCCGGGGCGAAGCGGTGGCGGGCCGCGATCTCGGCCGCCGAAGAGGCGCTCTCCGCCGCCCCCGAACACCGCGAGGCCCGCACCCTCCGGACGAAGGCGTGGCAGGCCGCCTACCCCGAGGCCGGCGAGTGCGCCCGCCCCCCGGGGGCCGCCGACCCGGTCGACCCGTTCGCCCTCGCGACCTTCAACCCGGACACCCCCGACCCGCCCTCCGGGCCCGGGCTGAACGAGACGGCCTCCGCGCGCGCCCACCTCGCGGTGCCCCGTCTCTCGGCCGGGGTCCCGCGGTCCGCCGCCCGGCCGGACGAACCGGCGGGATCCCGCACCACCCCCTACGATCCGACCGGGCGGCCCGACCGGGCGGGGTGGGTCCCTTCGGGGGCTGGATCGACCGGGGTGGACGAGTCCGGCCGGGGGGCGGCGCCGGGCGGCGAGCCCGGGTCGGACCGGTCGCCGCTCCCGAAGCGGTTCCTGCTCTGGATCGACGGGGTCGCCGGGTACCTGGTCTGCACGGGCACGCGGGTGACGTTCGGGCAGGCGGCGCTCGCCGGCGGGCCGGTCGACATCCCGCTGTTCGCGGACGTGTCGCGGGTCCACGCCGACATCGCGCGGGACGGCGAGGGGTACCTGGTCGAGTCCGGGAAGGCGGCCCCGGTATACGGGAAGGAAGTCGCCCGGATGGTTCAGGTCAACGGCAAGGAGGTCGGCCGGGCGGTGCTGGCCGCGGGCGACCGGGTGACCCTCGGGGCGACCTGTCAGTTCCTGTTCCACCGGCCGGTGTCGGTCAGCTCGACGGCCCGGCTGGCGCTCACGAGCGGGCACCGGCTGATGTTCCCGGTCGAGGGCGTGCTGCTGATGGCGAACGAGGTGATCCTGGGCCCCGCCCCGCACGCCCACGTCGTCGTCCCGGACCTGCCCGGGAAGGTGCTCCTGTACCGGTCGAAGGACGGGCTGGGGGTGCGGGTTCCGGGGGGGAAGTTCCGGGTGAACGACCGGCCGTACACCGACCGGGCCCCGCTCCCCCTCCCGGCGAGCTTCGAGGCCGACACGCTCACGTTCACGGTCGAGCCGGTCGGACCAAGGGTGTAGTGGGGGGCGGGCCGGCCCGTGCGGCTGGGCTCCCAGGAAAAGCCCTCGCAACCGGCGGCCCGATCCTTCCCCGCCGGCTGTCAACTGGTCACTGGCCATTGGCAGCCGCGGCCCGGGGGTGATACGATGAGGGCGCTCGAACGCCACAGCCCCTCCCAACCCGGCGAGAGCTTTCCGATGATCCACGTCCAAAAGATCCTTTACCCGACCGACTTCTCGACCTACTCGAACCTGGCGTACTTCCACGCGGTCGGGCTGGCCGAGACTTACGAGGCGAGTCTGACGGTGGTGTACGTGTACCGGCCGGGGTCGGCGGAGTCGGCCGGCGGCGACCGGCGGTACTGGCGGGGGCAGCTGGAGCAGGTGCGGCCGGCGAACCCGGACATCGCGGTCTACCACGCGTTCCTGGAAGGCGACCCGGCGACGGAGATCACCCGGTACGCGGCGGACGCCGGGATCGACGTGATTGTGATCGGCACCCACGGCCGGACGGGCGTCGACCGGCTGGTGATGGGGAGCGTGGCCGAGAAGGTGATGCGCGAGGCCGCGTGTTCGGTGCTGGTGGTGAAGCTCCCGAAGGCCGCCCCCGCCCCCGAGCGGCCGCACACCGCCGGCGTCACGGGATGACCGCGAACCTGACCCCGCCCGGCAGACGGAAGGACGACCGCCCCGGCCGGCTTCCCGGCGGGGTACAGGAGGGCGGCACACCCCGCCCCGAACCCCCGGACCGGGTCAGCCGACGGACACGCCGCCCACGGCGTTGGGATCGACCCGAGCCCGGGCAGCGGACTCATACAGGAGCCCGGTGACGGTGGCCGTTTCGGGTCCCCCGTTCCCCTTGAGGGAGAGGGATGACGGGAATGGCCCGGGTGGCATGTCCACCGCTTTGGGTGGACATGCGGGTGCCCTGGAGCCCGGGTCGGGGTGAGGTTTCCGTTCGACGAGAAACACCCATGTCCACCCCGAGCGGTGGACATGCCACCCAGACCAAGGTGACGGCCTCAGTGGGTTCGTGTATCAGGGCGGGCGCCCCGGTCTCCCGGCTGATGCCGCACGTGCTACCCGACGAAGACCCCGGCGAGCACGGGGTCGGTGGCCGGGTCGATGGTCAGCGCCGGGGTCGGCGGGGTGCCCGCCGTCAGCGCCGACCCGGCGTACACCGCGACCTTCACCCCCGGCTGGCCGGGAGTCGGGACCGGCTTGGTCCCGGCCGCCGGCCCGGCCGCCACGTCCGCCACCCCGTCCCGCGCGGCCGTCGTGACCGCCACCGCCGCCCCGGTCCGGGTCGTGTCGGTCCCCCCGACGAAGAAGTTCGACACCGGGGCCGCCAGCGCGGCCGCGGGACCGCTCTGGGCGAGGACCTTCCCGCTGACCACCAAAACCCGCGGGCCGCCCCCGGGGCCGGCCCCGAAGATCAGGTCCCCGTACCCGTCCCCGGTCACGTCCCCGACCGCCACGTACGCCCCGTTCCGCAGGGTGCCCGCGCCCGAACCCGGGAACGCGAAGAAGTCGTTCACCAGCTTGGTCGGGGTGCCGGACCGAAGAGTCGTCCCGTCGAAGACCGCGACCCGGGGCCCGCCCCCGGACCCGGCCGCGACCACCAGGTCCGGGGTCCCGTCGGCGTTCACGTCCCCGACCGCGACCCGGGTCCCGCCCCGGAAGGCCGGGTCCCCGGTGATCCCGAAGAAGCTCGCCCGCGCCGTCCACTGCCCGTCCGGTAGCAGGCCCCAGACGGCGATCCGGGGGCCGCCCCCCGCGTCCGCGGCGACCACGGCCTGGGCCCGCCCGGAGTGGTCGAAGTCGGCCGCGGCCACATACCCGCCGCCGGTGAAGTTGTCCCCGAACGGGTCGACCGGGGCCACCAGCAGGGTCTTGTTGTCAGCCCCGCTGACGACCGCGACCCGGAGCGGGGTCCCCGGCCCGGTGGCGTAGATGGTGTCCGGGATGCCGTCCCCGTTCACGTCCCCAACCGCCGTCCGGACGCTCACCCCGACCGACCCGAACGGGTCGACCGGGTCGGCCGGGGCCGTCCCGACCAGCCGGACGAGATCAATGTCGAGACCGTACGCGGTTGTCTCCCCGATTCCCCCGACCAGAATGTCCCCCGCCGGGGTGAGGGCCAACCCGATCTCCTGGTTCCACATGCCCGGCCCGTGGTCGAGGACGTTGGTGCCGGGAATCGGGCCGGTCGGATTGAACGACGGGTCGAGCGTGCCGGATGGAGTGACTTCAAACAGGAAGATTCGCTCCCGAGAATCGGGGCGCCCCGGGGGAAGGGCAACCGTCGCCGCCGCCACGATATCCCCGTCGGGTCGGAGCGCCAGACTGACGGGGGTGAATTCTCCCAAGGAAGTGCTGATCGGGGCCTCGAACACCCCCCCGGACCCGAACGTGGGGTCCGGCTCTCCGGCGGCGGTCAGTTTCACAACCGCCGCGTGACCGCCATCGTTTCCGGCAACAAAAATGTTCCCGGACCGGTCGATGGCAACACTGCTCGCGACGCCGACCGTGTTCGGAGTGATAAGGAACGTCTTGTTCCCGGTCGCGGCAAACGTGGTATCCAGTGTCCCGTCGGGGTTCAGGCGGCCGACCGACCACTCGACGTTGACCCCACCGGCGAGGCCGGCGACGACGATCCGACCGGACGAGTCAATTGTGACCGCGTTCGAACGGGCTAACTCGTTCGGGCCTCCGACCCAGGCCGCCGCCCCGCGGTTGAAGGTGGGGTCGAGCCCGCCGGAGTGAGTCAGGCGGACGACCCGCATCGCGTCTCCGGCGACGATAATGTTCCCGGCGGCGTCGACCGCCACCCCACCCCCCTGGGTGACCCCGAAGCCCGTGGACCCGAGCGACACCGTCCCGCTGGTCCCGAAGATGGTATCCGGGGTCCCGGCCGGGGTCAGGCGGGTGACATTCCCGCCGCAAAGGATCACGATGTCCCCGCTCGCGTCGACGGTCACCGCTGCACCGGCGAAGTTCGAGGCCCCCAGATCCACCGTTCCGCCACTCCCGAAGGACAGGTCGAGTGACCCGTTCGGGTTGACCCGGGTGACCTGGAGGGTGCGGGCGCTCGAGGCGAACACCGTCCGCCCGAGACCGTCGACGGCCACGGCCTGGCCCCCGGGGGTGTTGACATTCGACGGGATCGACACCCACCCGCCCGACCCGAAGGTCGGGTCGAGCGTCCCGATCCCGGCCGGGACCTCGCGGGCTTCCAGGACCTCCACCCGCAACCGGGCCGGCGCGGCCCGACGTACCCGAGCCTGATTCCGTGAACCCATGAGCGACGCTCTCCGAGCAGGTGTGATCGGGTTCATACCAAGAAGACCGAAACTTAATCGACCTCCGCGACGGGGCTCAACCGCGAAAACATCCGACAAGTCCCCGAGCGCAGCCCCCCGAGGTCTGGGCGGGGCTTCCCAGTAACACAGACCCGCCGCTCCCGTTCAACTACCGGTTCCGGAGAAAGATCAAAGCATGAAGCCCCGATCGAGCAGGCGCTCCCGCAGTCGCTCGAGGCCCTCGCCGATCCGCTTCGCGATCGACCCGCGCGGCAAGCCGATCGCGCGGGCCGCCTCCGCGTGGGTCCGGCCGTCGAAATAGCACAGGACCAGCGGTAACCGATACTTTTCCGGCAACCGCTGGAGCTCTTCGCTCAGCGCCCGCCGCAGCTCCTCCTGGTCGAGGACGTCGGAGAAGGTGCTCGCACCCCGGGGCGATCGCTCGACAGCGTCCTGCTCGCGGCGGCGCTGCCGGTCCTCGGCGGCCCGGTACCGCAAGGCCAGATGATAGGCGACCTTGTAGAGCCAGCCGGCCAGGGTGCCCCGCCCGTCGAGCATGCCGGCCCGGCGGGCGAGCACCAGGAACGTGGCCTGGGATGCATCCTGGGCCCGGTGCGCATCGCCCAACACTTGCACGCAGACACCGCGCACGAAGCGCTCGTGCCTCTGGACCAGCGCCGTGAAGGCCGCCTGTTCCCGGCCGGCGACGAACCGCCGCAACAGCGACCCGTCGGGCAACTCGGCCAGTGACTGCTGGACCTCGTTCGAGGGACTCGAACGGTCTCCCGCGCCGGCCTGGGGAGACCGGGCACCGACTCCATTCGTCCAGACCGAGACCTCGTCGGGATTGCCCTGGGAGGAGAGGGTGGCGGCGCCGTCCGTGCTTCCGGATTGGGTGGCGAGGTTCGCCCCGGCGGCACCGCCGATTGGAAGGACCGGCGATGTTATGGCCGGGACGGCCGGGGCACCGGAACCCGCCTGAGCTTCCGGTGTGGCTGTCGGTCGGGCCTGGGGGAAGAGACCCGGGCCGACGTAAGCAATGCCACCGGGGTCAGATCGGGCAATCGTCGTATCGGGAAGGGCACCGCCTCCGACCGGACTCGGAGGCGACGCCGTGATCGCGCCGCCGAGCTTATTAGGGAAAGCGGTTGCGGGTGAAGGAGCCAGCGACCGGGGCGGCGGTACACCGGGACCGGGCGTTATGGCGAGCGGAGATGAAGTCGGATCTTGTTGGACAACATTAACCGCCACCTCGGTAATGATCGGCTGCTGCTGAGCAGGAGATGGGTTCGCTGGCGGCTGAGGGGAATCGGGGGGAGGAACTGACGAAGGGCCGCCAGCGTGTGCCGCCGCCGAAGCAGGGGGGGGAATAGATAGATTTGTCTGGAAGGCATCGCGCGGGACCGCAGGAAGGGCATCGCGCAGGACCGCAGGAACTGCATCGAGCTTTTGGAGGTCTTCGACAACCCTGTCCAGTCCCGCGCTGCTGAAATCAGATGTGAATGTAATCGTGATGTTGAAGGTGGTCGAACGGGTCGACGTGTTCGCACTCGTATCGCTGGAAATAATGGAGACAGTGGCCTCCGGCAGCGCGATCAACGTTGTCGAGGCGACCGTACGATCTTCAAGCAGCTCGAGGCGCAGGCGACCCCGCACTCGCCGAGTCGGGCGAGTCGAAAGTCGTAAGTGTCGGCCCGACACCATCTCCCGGACCAGGGCGCTGAACCAGTTTGGAATCATCGGGCTCTCCTGACCCAAACAGCCTCGTCGGTGACGCTTGACTACGAATTCCGGAAAATATTCTTTCCGCTCCGAACGAATATCCTGCGCAGGTCTCGTGCGGACGCGCCCGGATCACTCTTGTCGGGTAGACCCATCGCCCACCACGGCAGGATATGGAATGTCCGACCCGGGCGGGTGTCTCTGCGAGCTGATCTCACCCCCGGGCGACCGCCGCGATCTCCTCGTCGACTGCCGGGGCGATGGCCCGCCTGTCCGCGTGTGCTCTTGGTGGGGGCCAGGGCCGATAAAGACGAATCCCGGTTCGTCTTCGAGCCGGCACACCTCCCGGGGTACACTACAGCAGTCCCAGCTCGTCCCGCGAGATGGATTCGGCCGCGACCGCTCGGGCTCGCGCGGATAGTGCGTTTCATCTAGGAGCTGGGGCTGTTTTTCAGCCCCAACGGGACGTCCGCCGATGGCCAGGGCGTGAGCCGATCAGGGCGTGAGCCCCGGGGATTCGAACATCCGACCAGCTGGTGCCCTGAAACCGCGATCGTGCATCATCCGTCCGCCCGTCGGTCACCCCTTCGGAGCTGCCAACCATCCGGCCCCAGTCGACCAGTACCGCTCAATGGATCTCTGCTGGGGCGGGCCTCCGACCGTGCGTGGTACGGGATCGGGGTGCGGGCTGGGGATTGGATTGCTGGCCCGACCGGGTCTCTCGGCGACGAAGGAGGGCACGGGCGCTGGGTTGGGAGGTACGCATTTGCGGAACGAACCCAATCTACACCGTTCCTTCACAAACAGATGGCGCGACATCGCCGCTCGGGAGGTTATTTTTGCAGAACGAACCCAATCCGGGATGGCATTCTACTCGACGTCGATGCGACATCATTACCTGTGTGGGGCGGGCGATCGGTTTTGCGGAACGAAGCCAATCGACATCGGGCCTTCACGATCCCGGTCTGTCCCCCGCGCCGTCTGGAGGGATGAATTTTGCCAAACGAAGCCAATCGACATCGGGCCTTCACAATTCGCATCTGCCTGGTGTCGGGGACCAAGAACTGACCGCTCGCGGAGCGAGCTGCCTACTTTCACAGACCCCGGATTGGCGCTACCCCCGCCGGGCTCCCGTATGAGATGCTGGAAGCGCCCTCCACCCCCCGAGTTCCGCCACATGCGAACCACGCTGCCCGCGCTCATCTCACTCGTCCTGCTCTCCACCCCCGCGTTCGCGCAGAAGGACCTGACTGTCAAGGCCGCCGCGTCTCACGCCGAGGCGAACTGGCCGATCGCCCTCAAAATCTGGAACTGGGCCGAGCCCGGATACCAGGAAAAGAAATCGGCCGCCGCCCTCGCCGACGCGGCCGAGAAGGCCGGGTTCGCGGTCAAGCGGGGCGTTGCCGGCATCCCGACCGCGTTCGTCGCCGAGTTCGGGACCGGCAAGCCGATCGTCGGCATCCTCGGCGAGTACGACGCCCTCCCGGAACTGACCCAGGACGCGGCCCCGTTCCGCAAGCAGCGCGACGAAGGGAATGGGTACGGGCACGCCTGCGGGCACCACCTGTTCGGGGTCGCGTCCCTGTCGGCGAGTCTCGCGGTCGCCGAGCAGATCAAGGCCGGGAAAATCGCGGGCACGGTCCGGTTCTACGGGTGCCCGGCGGAAGAAGGCGGGGCGGCGAAGGCGTTCATGACCCGGGCCGGCCTGTTCGCCGACTGCGACACCGTGCTCCACTGGCACCCGGCGAGCCGGAACGCCGCGGGGGACCAGTCGTGTCTCGCCCGGATCGCGGTCAAGTTCCGGTTCCACGGGGTCGCGTCGCACGCCGCCGGGTCGCCGGAGAAGGGGCGGTCGGCCCTTGATGCGCTCGAACTCACCAGCCACGCCTCGGAGCTCCTCCGCGAACACTGCCCGGACTTCACCCGCATCCACCACACGATCACGAGCGGCGGCGGGGCCCCGAACGTCGTCCCCGAGTTCGCCGAGGGGTTCTTCTACGTCCGCCACCCGAAGGCCGAGGTCGTTCAGAAGCTCTACCCCCGGCTCCTGAAGTGTGCCCAGGGCGGGGCCCTCGCGACCGAGACGAGGCTGGAAGTGGTGTACCTCGGCGGGACGATGGAGATCCTGCCGAACGACACCCTCGCCCGGACGACCCGGAAGAACCTGACCGCCATCAACGACCTGAGGTACGACGCGGAGGAGACGAAATTCGCCCTGCGGCTCCAGGAGACCTTCCCGGACAAGGCCGCCCTCGACTCGCTCGGCAAGGTCGACGACGTCTCCGGGAAGACGGGGATGGGCTCGACCGACGTGGGCGACGTGTCGTGGGTCGTGCCCACGACCGGGTTCTCGACCGCGTGCTGGGTGCCGGGGACGCAGGCCCACTCGTGGCAGGCGGTGGCGTGCGGCGGGACGACGATCGGGAAGAAGGGGATGACGCTCGCCGCCCGGACGCTCGCGGCCACCGCCTACGACCTGTACGCCGACCCGGCGCTGGTCGCCGCCGCGAAGGAGGAGCACCGGCAGCGGCTCGCCGGGCGGAAGTACACGCCGATGCTGGACAAGGACCAGAAACCGCCGCTCGACTACCGCGACCCGCCGAAACGGGGTGGGAAAGAGTAAGACGATGTGGGGAAGAGTAAAACGATTTAACCACAGAGTCACAGAGGACACAGAGAAGAATCAAAGAGATAGTTAATAAATGAAGTGTTGACTGCCTTCTCCGTATTTCTTCCTCTGTGCTCTCTATGACTCTGTGGTTAATCCGGGTTTGGAACGACTGCCATGCTCCGGATCGAAGATCCCTCGACTCCCCTCCGCGACCGCGTCACCCGCCGCGAGGTCCTGACCGTCGGCGGGCTGACCGCGCTCGGGCTCGGACTGCCGACGCTCCTGCGTGCGGAAACCGGAGCATCGCGCCCGCGCCTCGCCGGGGGCAGCTCGTTCGGCCGGGCGAAGGCGTGCATCCTGTTGTGGATGGGCGGCGGGCCGCCGCAGCACGAGACCTGGGACCCGAAGCCGGACGCGCCGGCCGAGGTCCGCGGCGAGTTCAAGCCGATCGCGACGCCCGTCACCGGCCTGCGGGTCGGCGAACTGATGCCGCTGGTCGCCGCCCAGGCGGAGAAGGTGTGCGTGGTGCGGGCCGTCTCGACCGGGGTGAATGCCCATTCGTCGAGCGGGTACTGGGTGCTCACCGGGGTGCCGCACCCGCGGGGCGACGTCGAGGTGGCCGGGCAGATCACCGCCGGCGACTGGCCGTGCGTCGGGGCGGTGGTCCGGCACTTCACCCCGCCGCGGAAAGGACTCCCGCCGGCGGTCACGCTCCCGGAACACATCTTCAACAATCCGAACGACCTCTGGCCGGGGCAGAACGCCGGGTTCCTCGGCCGGGCGGCCGACCCCTGGCTCGTCCACTGCGACCCGGCCCGGCCGGACTTTGATTTGAGAGAGGTCGGCCCGCCGCCGGACGTGACCGCGGTGCGGTTCGACGACCGCCGCGGCCTGCTCGACCAGGTGAACCGCCATCTCGACGGCGTGGCCGGGTCCGGGGCGATGGCCCGGTACGGCGGGCACACCCGGCAGGCGTTCGACATCGTCGCGGACCGGGCCGCCCGGCGGGCGTTCGACCTGACCGCCGAGCCGGCCCGGGTGCGGGACCGGTACGGCCGGCACAAGTTCGGCCAGAGCTGCCTGCTCGCCCGCCGGCTGGTCGAGGCCGGGGTCCGGCTGGTGCAGGTGAACTGGCCGCGGGAGCCGGGCGACAGCAGCTCGGGCAACCCGGTCTGGGACACACACTCGAAGAACGCCGACCGGCTGAAGACGGCCCTGATGCCGCCGATGGACCGGGCGTATTCCGCGCTGCTCGAAGACCTCGGCCAGCGGGGGCTGCTCGCCGAGACACTGGTGGTGTGGGTCGGGGAGTTCGGGCGGACGCCGAAGATCAACGGGGCGGGCGGGCGGGACCACTGGGGGGAGGTCTTCCCGGCGGTGCTGGCCGGCGGCGGGGTGCGGGGTGGGCAGGTGATCGGGGCGAGCGACAAGATCGGCGGGCACCCGACCGACGGCCGGGTCCGGCCGGAAGACCTGACCGCGACCGTGTTCCACTGCCTCGGCATCCCGCCGGACGCGGAGATCCGCGACCCGCTCGGCCGCCCCCTGCCCGTCAGCCGGGGAGAGGTAATCGGGAAGGCGGTTTGAGACCAAGAGGAGGATTCACCACAGGGCCACGGAGAGCAAAACACCGAGGATAGTGGGAGAACATTCGTTCTCTATCTATCGCGCGTATTTATTCTGTCACATATGTAACTCTATGGTGAATCACTCATTATTACTTCAGCGGCGAGTAGTCGGTCGGCTTGAGGAACTCGGACAGGACCCCGCCCTTCTCGGTCAGCGACCCGCCGGCCTTCTCCTCCGACGCCTTCCGGGCCGCCACCCAGTCCGGGTCCTGGCCGAACGCGCCGAACGACGCCTTGGCCGCTTCGGGGCTCTTGTGGGCGAGCAGGTAGACGAGCGTCACGTCCGCTCCCTTCTGGTCCGGGAGCAGGTGCCAGTACACCACGTTCGTCATCCCGTGCTTCTCGAACAGCTTGATCGTGTGGTCCCGGAACCGGGCGTCGAGGCCGGCCAGGTTCCCTTTCGTGGCGGTGTACGTCCGCAACTCGAACACCCGGTCGTCCGTCCCGGCGGCGACCTTGAGGACCGGCGAGTAGTCGGTCGGGGTCAGGAACTTGACCTCCACCTTCTTGACCAGCTTCCCGGCCTTCTCGGAGTCGGCCAGGGCCTGCTTCCAGTCCGGGTCTTGCTGGAACGTGGCCCACGACTTGTCCCGGGCCTCCTTGCTCGGGTACGAGAGGAAGTAGACCAGCTTCTCGTCCTTGTTGTCGCCGACCGGGACGAAGTACCCGACGTTCGTCATCCCGTGCTTCTCGAACAGCTTGACCGTGTGGTCCCGGAACCGGGCCTGCAGGGCGTCGAGCTTGCCGGGGGCGGCGTAGTACACCCGCATCTCGTACACGCGGGTGTCCTTCTTGTCGGCGGCGGGCGCGGCTGGGGTCATGGCGAGCATCGCGGCGAAGGTGAGGGCGGGGAGGACCAGGCGCATGAGATGCAGCTCCCGGGTGAGGGTGGGTGCGCGGGCGGGTCGTCCGCCCGTATGATTCTGGGAAGTGGGGCCGGATCGGACAAGAATCGGCGGCGGAACGAAAACCGCGGGGCGACGTACCGGTGGCCCCGATCGCCCGCGGTTACTGCTCTTTCGGCAGCTGGGGCAGGACCTTCGGGTCCGCGTACCGGGCCGGGTCCTTCTCGAACCGCTGCTTCGCGACCTCGTTGAATACGTACACCTTCACCCCCTTGTACATCACGACCGGGTCCTTCGCGGACACCTTCCGCTCCTTGTACACCGGGCAGTACACCTGATCGATCCCCCGCTTCGGCAGCTCCTTGCCCGCCAGCCCGGGGACGAGCTTCGGGTCGAGGTACGCGGCCGGGTCGCGCTTGAACTTGGCCACGCACGTGTCGCAGCAGAGGAGCACCTTCACCCCCTTGTACTCGACCACGGTCGAGTTCTCCGGGTCCACCTCGTCCGTCGTCATGATCGGACAGAACTTCTGCTTCGCCTGGTCGTCCGCGGCGACCGGACGGGCGGCGGGAGCGAGCGCGGCAAAGAGAACGAACCAGGCGGCTCGCGGCATGAACGGAACTCCTGGTAGGAAAAGATCGTAAGGGGGTTAGCGGCCCGGGGCGGTGAACGGGACCGGCGGGCCGCCGGCGAGGAACGACAGCGCGATGAGCAGGAACACGATGTTCCCGATGGCCACGGCGAGGAACAGCAAGGCGAGCCGGCTGAGCTCCCGCACCCAGTCGAAGACCGACGGGCCGGCGGCGGGCCGGGCGGGGGCCGGCGGGTCGGGGGCGGCCGCCGGGTCGTCGGCCGGCAAGGTTCCGAACCGGGACCGGATCTTCGGCGGCAAATCGTCCCACCACTCGGACGACCCCGCCCCGTCGTGTTGGTTCCGCATCACCATGTGTCTTACCCCGGTGCCGCGCAGAGGTAGCAGTATTCTACCCTGCGCCGGCCGGGTGCGGTATCAGGAGTTTTTGGGCCGATCGGCCGGCGGGCCGCGGTCCGCCCGGCCGGGGGGGGTGACGGTTTCATGTCCGGACCACCTTTTACACTGGTCGGTGGCCCCTTCCCCGCCCCCCGAAGATCGGGATAATGGGCCTGAGGAGTCTTGTCCCCATCGCCCGAGCCCGCGGGCCGAGTACGGCCCCCCGTTCACTCCCTCTCTATTGAGGGCCGCGAATGTTCAACCCGTTTTCGCCCCAACATCCGCCCCAGCCGCCCGCCCTGGCGGACGCGGGCGGGCTGGTCCTCTCCCCCCTCCCGTACACCCCCCTCCGCGTCCTGTGCGTCGACGACAACCTTGACGCCGCGGACTCGCTCGGCACCTTGCTCCGGCTGGTCGGGTTCCAGGCGGTCGTCTGCCACGACGCCGCGACCGCCCTCTCGGTCGTCGCGTCATTCCACCCGGAGGCGTGTCTCCTGGACATCACCATGCCGGGCATGGACGGGTGCGAACTGGCCGGGCACCTGCGGGCCAGGCCGGGCGGCAAAGATCTCTTCCTGGCCGCAGTGACCGCCCACGGCGACCCGGACACGGTCGAGCGGGGGCGGGCCGCCGGGTTCGACCTCCATCTCGTGAAGCCCGTCGCCCCCCAACGGCTGATCGACGTGCTGTTCGAGTTCGAGCGGCGGATCCGGACGCCCGCCCCGGCCGCGGGCTGACCGCGGACCGGCTCCGGTGTCAGACGGACCCGAGCAGCTGGTGTGTGGCCGTCAGCTCCCGGGCGAGCCCGGCGACGAGGTCCGGCGGCCCGGCCCCGGGCATCACCTCCCAGGTGTACGTCTCGACTTCCAGGTGCGGGGCGTAGTCCAGCCCGGCGACCGCGGCGAGCGCTTCCGCCACCGCCGGCTTCGTGGTCCCCAGCGGCCCCAACCGGTCCGCGTCCACCGGCACGTGGAAGTGGACCCGCCAGCACTCCGCGGCCGCGAACTCCGGCCCCGGCGCCGCGAGGAGCTCCTCGGTCAGATCCACCGCCCGCACCTGCCGCCCACTGCCCAGCCTGGCGAACGTCTGGTGCAGGTATCGCGGCTCGACGTACCGCCGGAGGGCGGCACGGCCGTCGCGGTTCTCGCCCGGCCGGTCGAGCTCGATCGCACAGCTGATCTGCACCTTGTTGATCCGCACCCCGGCCCGGTCGAGGGCGCGCACGGACTGCGCCACGTCCTCGAACTCGACCGCCTGATGACACACGTCGAAGCACAGCCCGATGTGTTCGCGGACGACGTCTTCTCGCGGCCCGGCGAGCTGCCACAGCCGGTCGAAGAAGGCGATCGCTTCGGCCGTCGTTTCGAGTAAACAGACCGGTTCCGGCTCGACGGCGAGCCGGACCACCCGCCCAATCTCCCCGCGGAGACGATCCAGCCACACGGCACAGTCCGCCAGCTGCCGGGCGGCGACGTCGAGGAAGTCGGCGGGGTGATCGAACCCCTTGAACCCGAGCGGGAGCGTCGAGATGCTGCCCTCGGTCTCGTCGGGGAGCAGGGCCCCGAGGACCACGGCACACTCGGTCGTGTACGTGAGCCGTTCGGGCCGGGCCCAGTCGGGCAGGTACACGTTCTCCTTCACCCGGGCGGCGTGGAAGTCGCCGTACGGGAAGGCGTTCAGGGTGTGGCAGGTGAGCCCGCGGGCGGCGAGCCCGTCCGCGAATCGGGCGACCCCGTCGGGTTCGGCCAACAGCTCATCGACGACGGGGCGGGCGAGCCACAGGCCGGCGGCAATTGGGCGGCCGACCCGGTCGCGGACCGGGACGGTGTACCGGTCGAGCCCGGCCAGCACCTCGGCGACCGACCGGCCGGGGTGGACGTTCGTGCAATAGCCCAGCGGGAGCGGACTCAGGGACATCGGCAGTCCTCGGAAGACATCTCCAACCCGACCGGCGTCTCCCCGGGCGTGGGCTTTATGGGATAACGGTCTGCCAGTCTTCGGCCGGGACGAACCGGGTCAGGTGGACGGGGTTGGTGGTCGCGATGACGACCGGAACCCCGAGGGACAACGCCTGGGCGGCGAGGATCACGTCCCCGTCGAGAGCATGATTCGCGGCGGTTTGTTGGCCGGTATTTCGGGCCTGGGCCCAGAGATCGGCGGCCAGTCGTATCATCGTGGTGGAGAGTGGTAGGTATTCGAGCTGGACGCCGTAAGCGTCCAGATTGGCCAGGGCGGCATAACTCTGAATCCGGATCAATTCCCGGCGGACCTCGTAATCCGCGATCTCGGGAACGATGATTCGCCGGCCGGCGGTGAGAAGGGCGGCAAGCCAGGCCCGGCAGTCGCGCGGTTGAGGAGTGTTGTTCGGGTTGCACAACACCCCGATGGGACCGGACTCGAGTACGACGGCCGCACTCACCGGCCGCCCCCCTCTTCGAGCTCAGGAAATAAGAGCCGCTCCCCGGTCGCCCGGCGGTTGTCATTCAGCGCCTTGTAGAGGTCGTACCCGTCACCCGGCAGTGGGGGGGCGGATTCCATCACCGCGAACATCTCCTGCAACGTCTTGGCGGTCTTGAGTCGGCTGATGTATTCCTGTTCCTCCGGCGTCGGGGGCCGAGGCGCCTGCAGAGGTGGCCGAGGATAGACGGTCAGTTGGACTTCCTGACCCTCGGCCAGGTCGAGCGGCTCGGTCGGGCGGAGGACGCCGTTTTCGTATACAGCCAGAACGGTCGTCATGTCGGGCCTCCTGGGTGGGGCAACCCCATTCTACCGGGTCAACCACCCGGCCCGCTCCTGGTGAGAACGGTCATCGGGGACGAGCGGTTCCCGCGTCACCGGAGGGGCTTCTCCGGGAACGAGACGCCGGCGTATATGTCGGCCAGAGCAACCCTCGCCGGGACGGTCTCGAAGGCCAGTTCGCCGGCGAGCCCCGTGGCGGTGGTCAGCAGCCAGGTCCCGTCCGGCTGCCGGACGTACCGATCGCAAATCGGCTCGTCCTGCGCGACCAACACGTACTCCGTCATCGACGGGAGCTGCTGGTAGTGGCGGAACTTTTGCACGCGGTCGTACTTCTCGGTGGAGGGAGACAGCACTTCGATGATGACGCTCGGGTTCAGGAGAGTGTCCTGGGTGTCGTCCGCGAGCACCGGCTGCCCGCACAGGATCAGGATGTCCGGGTAGGTGTACAGACCGGTCGCCGATACCTTCACCTTCATGTCGCTGGAGAGGGTGCGGCACGGCCCGCCTTTGAGACGGCCGTACAACTCACCGACCAGATTTTCTTTCACGGCGTTGTGGGCGAACGTCGCCCCGGCCATGCCGAGCGGGCCGCCCGGTCCCTGCATGGGGTACATCACGCCGTCGTAGAACTCGCTTTTGAACTCGGCCTGCCGCTCGATGGCGAGGTACTCGGCCTCGGTCAGCTTCTTTGGTCCGGCGGGCACGGGCTACCTCCACCCGGATCGGCAATTCAGGTCCACGATCAGTTTACCACCGGCATTGGCTGCCCGAACCGCGGGTCCTACTTCTTCACCCGCCTGAACTCCTGGTCCAGGAACTTCAGGCTCTCGACTTCCCCGTCCGCGCCGAGCCGGAACTGGGCCTCGAACGTCGCCCGGTCGAACGAGACCACCTCGTCCTTCGGCTCGACCGGCACCGCGGTGAACGTGTCGAAGTGGTAGTGGTCCAGCCGGAACGTGTACCGGCCCCAGTGGACCGTGAGCGTCCCGTCCTTCTCCTTCACCTCCGCCCGGCCGTAGGCGGTCTCGTCGTACTTCCCCGCATATTTTGCCGGCTCCAGCGCCGGCTTCGTGTCGGGCTTGCGGGCCGTTTCCCGCTTCTTGCGGGCCAGAGCCACGTCGAAGTCGAGGGCCGCGAGCGAGCTCTTGTGGGCCTTCACCCAGTCCTCGGCCGGGAGTCCGAGGGCGTAGTCCAGGACCGTCTTCGCCACCGCCTCGGTGACCAGCGACGGCCGCAGGTTGGACGCCACGAACACGCCGGTCTTCTTCTCCGGGATCAACATGCACTGGGCCCGGAACCCGGTCAGCGTGCCGCCGTGCGACACGCACACGTGCCCGCGGTAGTCGTGGACGAACCACCCCAGCCCGTAGGTCGTGAACGCCCCGGCCTTCGCCGGGAAGTAGATCGACCACACCCCCTCCGCCTTCAGCAGCATTTGCGGCGTGTGCGTCTCCTTCAGCACCTTCGACGCCACCAGCCGTTTCGTGCCGGCCCGCCCGCCGGCGAGCTGGAACCGCAGCCACTCGCCCATGTCCCGGGCGGTCGAGTTGACGCACCCGGCCCCGCCCATGTGGTCGATCTCGTCCCAGTCGATCGGCCGGATCACCCTGTCGAACCCGTAGTAGTGCGGGGTCGCGTGGTCGGCCGCGGCCTGCCCCTCCTTCACCGTCGTGCTCGACGCGGTCATCCCGAGTGGGTCGAAGATCCGCTGCCTCGTGGCGGCCGCCCAGTCGGTTTTGGTCACCTTCCCGGCGACGACCCCGGCGGTGGTGAACGGGACGTTCGAATACTCCCACGTCGAGCGGAACGAGGTGGACGGCCGCCCCCGCCCCCACCGCCGGATCAGGTCGCCCGTGTCGGCGGTCAGCCCGAACCCGAGCAGGTCGTGCCGGGGCATCCCGGTCCGGTGCGAGAGCAGGTCGCGGAGGGTGACCTCCCGGTCGGCCAGCTCGTCCGCCAGGCGGAAGGAATCGAGGTGGTCGCGGACCTTGTCGTCCCACTTCAGCTTGCCCTCGTCCACGAGCATGGCGACCAGGGTGGCGGTGAACGCCTTCGAGCACGACGCGATCGGGAACACCGTGTCCGGGGTGACCTTCTCGGCGGCGCCCTTCTTCCTGACGCCGAACCCCTTCAGGTAGACGACCTCGCCGTCCTGCACGACTACGACCGCCGCCCCGGGGGCGTTGAACTCCTTCAGGGCCTTCTCGACCACCTCGTCCACCGGCGCCGGGTCGAACCCGCCGGCCCGGACGGGTGGCGAAATGAGCAGGACGGCAAGGACGGCGGCGGCCAGGACAGAACGGATCGGACGGAACATGATCACCTCCGGGTGCGGGGACCGCACCAGCATACCCAGTGGGGTGAGGCGGGAAAGAAAAACCGCGGGGCGGGCCCCGCGGTTCGTCAGACCATGATTGCGGGCGTCTCGTCTTCCGCCCCCACGGGGCGGCCCAGGGCTCACGCCCTGGGCTACTCCCTACCGCCCCGTTGGGGCGGAAGACGAG
>JAQGHQ010000564.1 GCA_028288765.1 Gemmataceae bacterium
CTCCGGGGGCACCTGCCTCGCTCGTCCCGCCCGTGGGCGTGCCCGGCGCGACGCCCCCGCCGCCGACCGCCCTCGCCCCGCCGGCCGCGGCCCCGAAGATCGAGCCCCGGCCGACCGGCACGGCCGCGACCGTGACCTACCAGCAGACCACCCAGCAGATCCCCGAGGTCGCCGTCTTCCGCGCCCTCCGGCAGTTTCCGGCCGCCCACCAGGAGATGGCCCGGAAGGAAATCCTCAACCACCTGATCGAGAACACCCTGATCGACCAGTACCTCGCCGCGATCAAGGTCGCGGTCGAGCCGAAGGAGGTCGACAACCTCATCGCCCAGCTCAAGAAGGAACTCCAGGACGTGAGGAAGGACTACGCCCAGGAGCTCGCGGTGATGCTCCTCACTGAGGACGAGTTCCGGGCCGAGGTCCTGGCCCAGCTGAAGTGGGAGGGGTTCGTCAAGCAGCAGGCGACGGACGTGGCCCTCCAGAAGCTGTTCACCGACAGCCCGGATGTGTTCGACGGGACGATGGTCCGGGCCAAGCACATCTTGATGACCCCGGGGGCCGACAAGGCGAAGCAGGAAGAGGCGGCCGGGAAACTGCGGGGGATCAAGCAGGTGATCGAGCAGGAGACGGCCAAGGCCGTCGCCGCCGCCCCGGCGGCCGCCGACCCGCTTGCCAAGGAGCAGATCCGCACGCGCAAGACCGACGAGCTGTTCGCCGCCTACGCCAAGGAGTACTCGGCCTGCCCGTCGAAGCGGGACGGCGGCGACCTGAACTTCTTCCCCCGGTCCGGGGCGATGGTCGAGCCGTTCGCCAAGGCCGCTTTCGAGATGAAGCCGTTCCAGATGAGCGACGTGGTGGCGACCGAGTTCGGGTACCACCTGATCCTCGTCACCGACCGGAAGGACGGCAAGCCGAAGAAGTTCGAAGAAGTGAAAGAGGACGTCAAGCTGCTGTACGCGATGCGGCTCCGGGAGGCGGTCATCAACGCGATGAAGCCGAAGGCCCAGATCACCATCAACCAGGCCCCGACCGCCGCGGCCCAGACGAACTCGGCACCCGGCGTTCCCGCGACGCCCAAGTGACCGGCGGATTCGCCCGCCAAACCGAAGCCCACCCGGCTCGCCGGGTGGGCTTCCGCGTTCCGCCTACCCGCGCCGCGGGCGGTGAGCCCGCAGGGCTTCGAGCGCCCGGCGGACGTCCGGGGCGAGTGGGGCTTCCACCTCGATCCAGTCGCCCGTCTGCGGGTGGCGGAACCGCAGCCGGAAGGCGTGCAGCGCCTGCCGGCCGATCAGCACCTCGTCCAGGTCCCGCGGGAGGTCCGGCACGAGGTCCGCGAGGGTGAACCGGTCCCGCCCTCCGTAGAGCTTGTCCGCGAGGACCGGGCACCCGACGCTCGCGAGGTGGACGCGGATCTGGTGGGTCCGCCCGGTCCGCGGCTGGACCCGGACCAGGGTGTACCCGCGGAACCGTTCCAGCACCTCGTAATAGCTGAGGGCGTCCTTCGCGTCCGGGTCGGTCGCGTCCTGGGTGACGGTCATCTTCTCCCGGTCGTGCGGGTGGTGCTTGATCCGGGCCTCGATGTAGTCGGTGTCCCGGTCCAGCTCCCCGGCGGCGAGCGCGACGTACTCCTTGAACACCTTCCGCGTCTCGAACTGGTTGGAGCACGCGCGGTGGGTGGCGTCGTCCTTCGCGATCAGGATCACCCCGCTCGTGTCCTTATCGAGCCGGTGGACGATCCCGGCCCGGAAGCCCCCGTTCTCCCGGCTCAGGTGGTCGCGGAAGTGGAACTGGAGGGCGTTCACCAGCGTCCCGGACCAGTTCCCCTTTGCCGGGTGGACGACCATGTCGGCCGGCTTGTTGATCACCGCCAGGAACTCGTCCTGGTAGAGGATGTCGAGCGGGATGTCCTCGGGGACCGGGAGGTCGTGTGCCGGCTCCGGCATCCCGACGCGGAGGTGGTCGTTCTTCCGGACCTTGTAGCTCGCCTTGGTCGCCTTCCCGTTCACCAGGATGCCGCCGGCCTCGATCGACCTCTGGATCTCGGACCGGCTGTAGTCCTGGAGGTGCATGTGGACGTACTGGTCGAGCCGCATGCCCTCGGCCTTGATCTTCACGAGCATGTCGATCAGTTCGCGCGACCGTACCGCGGGGACGATTACGCCCTCCGGGTCCGGCAGCAGATCATCGTCGGGGTCCGCGCTGGACATGGTCGTTATCTTGGCGAGCAGGGGGCGTGAGCCCCTGACTACTCGAATCTCGGGTTAGCTACGGGGGTGTGAGCCCCTGAATCGTCGGGTCGGCGACAAGGGGGTATGAACTCCCCGACTACATGGCCTCTGCCAGCAGGACGTGAGCCCGCTTCTTCGTCTGCTTACCCGGCGGGCATCCCTCGGAAAGGTCGTCGGGCAAGGAAGGTGATCGTTTCAGAATGCAAACAGGGGGCTTCCGCCCCCTGTCCGTTCCGGTCGTGTCTCACTTCTTGGGTGGCACTGGCGGTGTCGGAGGCGCCGCCGGCGGGGCGACCGGCGGCGTTGTCGTGCCCGGCGTAGGCGGAGTCATCGGTGGGGCAACAGGGCCTCGCGGGGCCGGCGTCGGATTGGACGGCTGGCCGGTCGGCGTCAGTGGTGCAACCGCGGGCGGGATCGGAGCCGTTCCGGTGGGTGGTGGCGGGGCCACCATCGGCGGGGGGGGGACGAGGGACGGTGGCGTCGGCGGAGTGGGCCCCGGCGCGAGCGGCCCGCCGAACGGGCCACCCGGGACACCGGGTATCCCCGGGGCGGACGGGAACGGGCCTCCGATCGGAGGTTGTCCTCCTAGCCCCGGAATGGGCGGCTCCTGCTTGTACATGTTCCGCTGGACGGTCGTCAGTTCCCCTTTCGCCCGCGGGTTGGTCTTCAGCGACTCGGATTCCTTCTTCGCGTCGTCCCCCCACGGCGTGCCCGGTGCGGCCTCGGCGAGCTTGTCCAGCCACTCGGTCACCTTGTCGACACTCCCCCGAAACTCGGTGGTCGACCCCTCCTTGGGGACGCCGACGAGGGCGGTCTCGGCCTTCGCCAGCCCGCAGTAGCAATCGGCCTTGAGTCCTGGGTCATCCTTGAACTCGTCGAGCAGCGAAGCCATGATGTCGCGGGACTTCTCGACGTTCTCGACCGCCTTCTTCCGCTCGCCTTCCTCCCGGCTCGTGAGCTTCTCGATCCCGTCCGGACCGAGGAGATACCGGGCGAGTTGGAGCTGCGCGACCTTCGCGGCAGACGTGTTCGGGTGGTCCTTCGGGAATGCTTCCAGGGACGAAACCGAGTTCGCACCTTCGAGCTCGATCCACGCCTTGGACGCGGCGGTGACTTGTTCCGCCCGGATGTAGAAATACACCCCGATCGCGGTCCCCAGAAGGAGGATGAGGGCCATGACCCGGTAGCTGATCAGCTTGCCTTGCTTGAACTGCTCCCAGCCGCGGCCGAGGCGGTCGGCGAGGGCGTTCGTTTCCAGTTCGTTCTTGTGTTCGGTGCTCATGCCGGGCTCCGGGGCTCCGTTCCGCGGGAGGGCGGTTCTTCGGCCGCGCGGTGGGTGTCCGGGGGACACAAAACCGGTACAGCCGTTACAACCGGCGGATTGGGTTGATGATAGGAGGCGGGCAGGACAGGGTCAACGGCAAGCCCTGGTCCGCACGCGATCGGCGACGCGCGGCGGTCCGGCTGTCTCTTGTAGAATGGGTGTTGACACGTACTCATCGCATACCGGGGACCGGTCATGGTGTTCGGGCGGATCTTTTCAGGGATTAAGCGTGGGCTGGCGAAGACGGCCGGGGTATTCGGCGGGGTCTTCGACCTCCTCCGCGGGAAGGGAAAGGTCGATCAGGCGTTCCTGGACGAACTCGAGAAGCAGCTCTACCTCGCGGACGTGGGCACGCAGGCGACCGCGACGATCGTGGACCGGGTGCGGCAGGCGTTCCGGGACAAGGAGATCTCCGGCGAGGTCCTGGAGTTCGTCAAGGCCCAGCTCCGGGAGTTGCTCACCGGCCCCTCGGACGGAATCGTCTACGCTCCGAGCGGACCCACGGTCGTGATGATCGCCGGGGTCAACGGTTCCGGGAAGACGACGTCGATCGCGAAACTGGCGAACCGGCTCCAGCGCGAAGGGAAGAAGGTGCTGGTCGCCGCGTGCGACACGTTCCGGGCGGCGGCGGTCGAGCAGCTCACCGTGTGGGCGACCCGGATCGGGTGCGAGATCGTGAAGCAGGGGCAGAACGCGGACCCGGCGGCGGTGGCCCACGACGCCTGCGAGAAGGCGAAGGCCCGGCAGTTCGACGTCCTGATCGTGGACACCGCCGGCCGGCTGCACACCCAGACGAACCTGATGCGGGAGCTGGAGAAGATCCACCGGATCGTGGCGAAGCAGATCCCCGGTGCCCCGCACGAGGTGCTCCTCGTGCTGGACGCCTCGACCGGTCAGAACGCGCTCACCCAGGCGGAGCAGTTCGGCAAGTCGGTCAAGTGTAGCGGGATCATTCTGTCGAAGCTGGACGGCACCGCGAAAGGCGGGGCGGTGTTCGGGATCAAGCAGAAGCTCGGACTGCCGGTGAAGTACGTCGGGGTCGGGGAGCAGATCGACGACCTCGAACCGTTCGACCCGGACGGCTTCGTCCAGGCGCTGTTCGAGAAAGCATGAGAAGGTTGTTGGCAGGGTAACAGGATGTACAGAAGCCAAGCTTTTCGATCCTGTTCAGCCTGTTATTCTGTCAGATTGTTGGATTTGGTGCTCGGTCCACATGACCCGGCGGATGGCGGTGGCTTTGCCGGTCGCGGGATCCACGTCCACGATCGCGCCGGCGAGCCGGACGTCGTCGGTCGCGACGTCGAACATCGCCGGGACGAACGTGACCGCGGCGGAGAGCACCCGGTCGACCCGCCGGCCGAGGACGCTGGCGTACGGCCCGGTCATCCCGACGTCGCACTGGAAAGCCGTTCCGCCGGGCAGGATCTGTTCGTCGGCGGTCGGGACGTGGGTGTGCGTGCCGAGTACGGCCGAGACCCGGCCGGCGAGATGGTGGGCGACGAGGTACTTGTCGCCGGTCGCCTCGGCGTGGATGTCCACGACGACCACGCGGACGTCCGGCGGGAGCGCCGCCAGCACCCGGTCGGCCGCGGCGAACGGGCAGTCGACCGGCCGCATATAGGTCCGGCCGAGCAGGGAGATGACGGCGACCTTCGGGCCGTCGGCAAGGGTGACGACAACATGGTCCCGGCCCGGGGCGGACGGCGGGAAGTTCGCGGGCTTGACCACCGGCTCGTCGGGCTTCGTCAGTACGTCTTCGATGTCGAACTTCTTGTAGACGTGGTCCCCGAGGGTGACCACGTCGACCCCCGCGGTCCGGAGCTGGCGGTAGAGGCTCGGGGTGAGCCCGGAGCCGCCCGCGGCGTTCTCCGCATTGGCGATCACGAAGTCGAGCCCTTCCGCCACCCGGAGCTGGGGCACCGCCTTTTTGACGATGCCCACACCCGGCGTGCCGACGATGTCGCCGATGAAGAGGAATCTCATGGGGCTGAGCACCGGGTTTTGAGTACCGTGGGAAAGCGAGTCGGGACCGATGTCGGTACCCGGTACTCAGTACCCGTCACTTATTTGGCCACTTCCATCGCCCGGGTTTCGCGGATCACGGTCACCTTGATCTCGCCGGGGTAATCGAGCTGCTGCTCGATCGCCCGGGCGATCTCCCGGCACACCTTCACGGCCTCGGCGTCGGTCGTCTGGCTCGCGTTCACGATCACCCGCAGCTCCCGCCCGGCCTGGATCGCGTACGCGTGCTCGACCGCCGGGAACCCGCACGCCACCGCCTCCAGGTCCTCCAGCCGCTTGACGTACTTCTCCAGCGTCTCCCGCCGGGCCCCCGGCCGGCTCGCGCTGATCGCGTCCGCCGCCGCCACGAGGACCGTGTAGATGTTGTCCACGGTCACGTCGTCGTGGTGCCCGGCGATCGCGTGGAGCACCTCCTTGCTCGTCTCCCCGTACCGCTTGGCCAGTTCCGCCCCGACCTTCGGGTGCCCGCCCTCCATCTCGTGGTCGGCCGCCTTCCCGACGTCGTGCAGGAGCCCGCACCGCCGGGCGAGCTGGGGGTTCAGCCCGAGCTCCCCGGCCATCAGCCCGCACAGGTGCGCCACCTCGAGTGAGTGCTGGAGCACGTTCTGGCTGTAACTCGTCCGGAACCGGAGCCGGCCGAGCAGGTGGATGATCTTCTCGTGCGGCATCGGGACGTCGGCGTCCAGCACGGCCTGCTTCCCCAGCTCCGAGATGTGCTTCTCCATCTCCTGCTGCGTCTCGGCCACCACCTCCTCGATCCGGGTCGGGTGGATGCGGCCGTCCTGGATCAGCTTCGTGAGGGACAGCCGGGCGGTCTCGCGGCGGATGTTGTCGAACGCCGAGACGATCACCACCCCCGGGGTGTCGTCGACGATCACGTCAACCCCGGTACACTTCTCGAACGTCCGGATGTTCCGCCCCTCCCGGCCGATGATCCGCCCCTTCATGTCGTCCGACGGGATATCGACCGTGCTGACCGTGGTGTCGGCGGTGTGCTCGGCGGCGTAGCGCTGGACCGCGATGGCGAGGACCTCCCGGGCCTTCGCCTCGGCATCCTGCTTCAGCCGTTCCTCCTGCTGGCGGATCTTTCCGGCCATCTCCTCCGCCAGTTCCCGCTCCAGCCGCTCCAGGAGTATCCGCTCGGCGCTCTCCCGCGACAGGCCGGTGATCTCGTGCAGCTTTTTGGTCTCCTGTTCGATCACCTCGTCCAGGTGCTTCGACTTCTTCTCCAACAGCTCTTTCCGCTCGGCCAGCTTCTTCTGGACGGCTTCCTGGTGCCGTTCCTTCCGGGCGAGGTCTTTATGCTTTTGGTCGGCCGCGTCCTCCCGCTTCTCCGCCCGCCGCTCCAGCTCGCGGACTTCGGTCCGCGCGGCCTCCAGTTCCCGGTTGACTTCTTCCCGGCGGTGAAAGACCTCGTCGCGGGCACGGAGCTCGGCGTCGCGGACGATCTGATCGGCGTCCCGCCGGGCCTTCTCGATCAGTTCCTGGCCGCGGGCCTCGGCGAGCCGGATTTCATCCTGAAACCGAGTGGTATCGAGTACGGACGGTGGCGGCGGGCGGGTCCCGAGGCGGACGGCCACGTAGGCGCCGCCGGCCCCAAGGATTAGCGCGGCGAGAGCGAGCCCGCCGGCGTGTAGGGGGTCCATGAGAGGGCAACTCCTGAACCGGAGGCCCGTCGTACCGGATCAAAGGGAGCGGAGAGACAGCAGGGTCGGTGGTCGCGCGGCCGGACGGACCGGCCGCGCGGACGTTACAACCCCCGGTGGC
Organism: Gemmataceae bacterium; assembly: GCA_028288765.1. Classification (GTDB taxonomy): domain Bacteria; phylum Planctomycetota; class Planctomycetia; order Gemmatales; family Gemmataceae; genus Urbifossiella. The sequence continues at coordinate 7,339 of JAQGHQ010000564.1, forward strand.
GACCCGGGTCGGACCGGGCGGCGGGTCGGGGACACGTCCATGAACCGGTCGTCCGGCGCAAAGTTCGACGGCCGGGCTTGCTGTGCGTCAACGAGCCGGGGCCGGAAGGCGGCGAGGAGCACCGCCATTACCCACCCCAGCCCGGTCTCCCATTCACCCATGAGCAGCGGCGGATCCGGGGTACGGTCCGCCAACGGTCGTCGGTGTCAAACCTTGCCGTGAGGCAGGTCCGATGTGCGACGGGCTATACGGTGTCGGTTGAGCAAACGATCAAGGGCCGCCATCCTGGCGGTCGGCACGCCCAACGAGCGGCCGGAATAATCCACCCGATGCATCCTGTTCGGGATGGGTTGTCTGGCATTATGGCGACGAAGGATTCAGTTCGCAACGGAATCGTATCTGATCGATGTACGCGCCCGGCTCGTCTGGGGCAATTCCTGGTAGGCTCGCGCGACCGGGCCGGGTCTGCCCGGCCGACTGAGGGTGCCGATGAACCAGAGGCTCGCCCGCCTGACACGGAAGGTCGTGGTCGAGGAGATTCTGGTGCCGGTCTCGAAAGACCGAACGCCGGACTTCGTCATGACCCGCACGGGCACCACCTGCCGGGCGTTCTTCGACTTCCCGGATGGAGAGGTCAAGGACCTGCAAAAACTACTCGGGTCGCTCTGGTGAACGGCTTCCGGGTACAGAGTCATCCACCCGGACGTGCCGTCGGCTAAGATGGCTCTCCGGGTGGTGCCGTTTCCCGTGTTGGAGGCTGTTACAATGAGCCGTTCCCATCTCTTTCGTGTTGCCGCGGCCAGTGTACTGCTGGCGGTCGGGGTGACGGTGGCGGACGACAGGAAGCCGGTCACGATTCCCGGCCTCGGCCCGACCGGTCCGGTCCAGAAGGTGGACGGCACGTACGCCTTTACCGAAGGCCCGGCTGCGGACGCCGGGGGGAACGTTTACTTCTCTGACATCCCGAAGGAGAGGATCCACAAGATCGACCCGGCCGGGAAGGTGACCGCCTTCCGGGAGAAATCGAACCACGCGAACGGGCTGATGGTGAACGCCAAGGGTGAGATCGTGGCGTGCGAAATGGACGGGGCGGTTGCCGCTTATTCCCCGGACGGCAAGGACCGCCGGGTGATTACCGACAAGTACGAGGGGAAGCGGTACAACGCCCCGAACGACCTCGTCCTCGACAGGGCCGGCGGGGTGTACTTCACCGACCCGGCGTTCCGGGCCCCGACGCCACTCCCGCAGGGCAAGACCGCCGTGTACTACGTCGACGCCGGCGGGAAGGTGACCCGGCTGATCGACGACCTGCCGAACCCGAACGGGGTTCGTCTCTCGCCCGACGAGAAAACCCTGTACGTGTTCCCGAGCGGGCAGAAGAAGATGATGGCCTACCCGGTCGAGTCGCCGGGCAAGCTCGGGGCGGGGAAAGTGTTCTGCGAGCTGGACCAGCCGAAGCCGGACGGGAACGGCGGCGGCGACGGCGGGGCGGTGGACGAGAAGGGGAACGTCTACATCACGTCTGCCCTCGGGCTCCAGGTGTTCGACCCGTCCGGCAAGAAGCTCGGGACGATCAAATTCCCGGAGCAGCCGGCGAACGCGACCTTCGGCGGGAAGGACCTGAAGACGCTCTACGTCACGGCCCGGACATCGGTGTACACCTGTCCGATGGAAGTAGTGGGGCACCGCTACCCCGCCAAGTGATACTCAAAATTGAATAATCGTCTGACGAGGCCGGGGATAACCCAGGCCTCGTCCCATTTCATGCCGGGGGCATGAAATCCGTCTCCGGTTTCGGTGTGGATCAGGCGAAGAATCGGGCCGGTTGGTGAATAGTCCGTGAAGTGGATTCCCACCTCTTCGTCGGCGGTTAACATCCCCACATCACGCCCAGGATTCGGTCTGCCCGCCGCCCTGCTGCGGGCCCCTCCAGGATCGCCCCAACCCGGTATTCGGAGGACAGTATTGCGCCGTCCCAACGTCCATCAATTTGGCTTCACGCTGATCGAGCTGTTGGTGGTGATCGCGATCATCGCGGTCCTGATCGGCCTGCTCCTCCCCGCCGTCCAGAAAGTCCGGGAAGCCGCCGCCCGGACCCAGTGCCAGAATAACCTCAAGCAGATCGGGTTGGCATACCACAACTACCACAGCGCGATGGGGCACTTTCCGCCCGGCGGGCAAGACGGTCGCCCGACCGGGCAGCCGTTCCAGACCTGTTGCAACTGGGACGACCAGAACCACACGACGCTGAATAACGCCGGCCATCAGGACAACCGGGACGGCTTCAACTGGCGGTACTGGATCCTGCCGTACGTCGAACAGGACCCCCTGTTCAAAACCATCAACCGGAGCGACCTGTACGCGGCGACGGTGAAGATCTACTACTGCCCCTCCCGGCGGCCCCCGACCGTGTACAACGGGAGTGCCCGGTGCGACTACAACGGGAACGCCGGTACTCAGTTCGCTAACGGCACCCCGAGCCCGACCTCGACCGACAGTGGGTCGGGGGTTGTGGACGGGGTCGTGACCCGCACCACCACCGGGTTCATGCAGCTGACCCAGATCACCGACGGCACGTCGAACACCCTGTTGGTCGCGGAGAAATGGCTCCACCCCCAGAGGTTCAACGCGGACGGCGGGGACAACGAACCGTGGTGCAACGCCGGCTGGGACGAGTGCATCGTCCGGATCGGCGGGGGCACCTACAACCACCCGCAACTCGGGGTCATCGACCGCACCCCGCGGCCCGACATCGACGCGCCGCACTCGGTCAACGCGAGCGGTAACCCGGTCACCATCTGGAACCAGTCGTTCGGGTCGTCCCACACGGGCGGGATGAACGGGGTCCTGTCCGACGGGTCCGTCCGCATCGTCCGGTACGGCCTTTCCGCCCCGGTGTGGGCCGCGACCTGCTCCCGCAACGGGGGCGAAACCCTGACCCTGGACTGACCCACTCGCCCCGAGGTGACATCATGCGACGGACGTTGTACGGCCTCCTGTGCGGACTCCCCCTTGTCGCCGCCGGGTGTGGGTCGGGGTCGACCAAGACCGGCCAGGAACTGATCGACACGCAGACCCAGGCGCAGGAAAAGGTGGATGCCGAAGAACGGCAGTTCCAGAAGGACCAGAAGAAGAAGTGACCCCGCGCGGCCCGCGCGTTTCCCGGCCCGCAGGTTCCTTCTGCGGGCCGACTTTTTCCCAGGAGGAGATCACGCATGCCGACCCCCGGGTGCCGGCGAGCCGGCGCGGTCGTATTGACCCTGCCTTTTTTTCTGATCGGGTGTTCGGGCGCCGACGCCGTCCCCGACCTTCATCCCCTCACCGGGACCGTGTCTCGCGACGGGGTGCCGGTGACGAGCGGCGGGTTGCTATTCGAGCCCGACGCCGGCGGGAGACCCGGACTGGTCGTGAACGCGGCGGTCCGCGGGGACGGCACGTTCGCGGCCCAGGTCGTGTGGGCCGGGAGGGAGGGGTCGGAGGTCAAACCGGGTGTCCCGGCCGGTCGTTACAAGGTCATCTACCACCCGCCGGGCGACGGGTCCAGGACCGGCCTGGAGGTCGAACTCGACCAGTGGGTGACGGTCGAACCAAGGCCCAACGAGGTCGCTATCGTCCTACCGCAGCAGCTGCCGGGCGGGCTGGGGATGCCGCGGGACGACAACCCGCCCGCCGCGCAAGGTGAACCGAGGACCGAAAAGTAACCGAACTCGGCGGGCAGTGCATCCCCGGCAAGACTATTTTCGTAAAGTCTCGCCTCTCTGTGGGTGGCGCGGCGGGGACGCGTCGCGCCCGCCGCCGGCCCGGTCCGGTCTCAGCCCTTGATGACCCCGATCGGCCGCATCCGCGCGACTTTTCGCGAGAGGTTCGCCGCGTGGACCACGTCGACGACCTGATCCACGTTCTTGTAGGCGGCGGGTTGCTCCTCCGCGAGCCCCATCCGGCTCGACGCCATCGCGATCACCCCGCGGGCCTCGAGCTCCTTCTCGATCTTCCGCCCGGACGCCATCGTCTTCGCCGCCGTCCGGCTCATCGCCCGGCCGGCCCCGTGGCACGTCGACCCGAACGTCCGTTCCATGCTCCCGGCCGCCCCGACCAGCACCCACGACGCCCGGCCCATGTCCCCGGGGATGATGACCGGCTGGCCGACCGCCCGGAACGCCTCCGGCACCTCCGGATGCCCCGCCGGGAACGCCCGCGTCGCCCCCTTGCGGTGGACCCATACCTTCTTCTTCTTGCCGTCGACCGTGTGGTCTTCCAGCTTCGCGATGTTGTGGGCCACGTCGTAGAGGAGCTCCATCCCGAGGTCTTCCCACGACCGGCCGAACACGGACGCGAACACCTCCCGGGTCTGGTGCATCAGCAGCTGGCGGTTGCAGAACCCGTAGTTCGCGGCGGCCCGCATGGCGGCGATGTACTTCCGCCCCTCCGGCGAGGTGGCCGGCGCGCAGGCGAGCTGGCGGTCGGGCAGGGTGATGCCGTACTTCGCCGGGGCAGTGCGGAACTGGGCCAGGGCGTCGTCGCACACCTGATACCCGAGCCCGCGCGAGCCGGAATGGATCATCACGCAGACCTGGTTCAGCTCGAGCCCGAACGTCGCCGCCACGTCCGCGTCGAACACGCTGTCGACCACCTGGACCTCGAGAAAGTGGTTCCCGCTGCCGAGGGTGCCGCACTGTTCCGAGCCCCGCTTGACCGCGTGGTCGGAGACCTCGTCGGGGTCGGCGTCCTCGATCCGGCCGAGGGCCTCGGTGTGCGTCAGGTCGCGGGCGACGCCGAGGTCGCGGTCGATGACGAACCGCGGCCCCTCGCCCATTAGCCGGCGGACCTCGGTGGTGTCGAACTTGTACCGCCCGCTTTTGCCCGCCCCGGCCGGGATGGTGTAGAACAGGCCCTTTACGAGATCCCGGATGCGGTGCTTGACGTCGTCGAGGAAGAGGTTGGTCTTGACCAGCCGGACCCCACAGTTGATGTCGTACCCCACCCCGCCCGGGGAGATGACCCCGCCGTCGGCCGGGTCGGTGGCGCAGACCCCGCCGATGCAGAACCCGTACCCCCAGTGGATGTCCGGCATCGCGAGGCTGGCCCCCTGGATGCCGTGGAGCGTGGCGACGTTCGCGACCTGGTCCGGGGACTGGTCTTTGCGGATGGACTCGATCAGGGTCTCGTTGGCGAAGATGAGCCCGTCCACCCGCATGTCCGGGCGGTACGCCTTCGGGATGCGGTAGCAACAGGAATCGACCTTCTCCAGCGGTCCGGTGTATGCGCCCTTGCTCATGGTCCTTCGTCCTTCGTCCTTCGTAACTTTGTCGGGATCTCTGAGACATTACCCTGTTGTGTTGAAACCCTCGGTTGCTGGCGGGCCGCCACGGGGGCCGCCCTCCGTGGCGGCCCGCCAGCAACTGCTCACCAAGGACCAAGGACGATTTTCAGATGTCCACGATCACTTCCGCCAGCCACCCGTCGTCGGTCCGCTCGACCACCAGTCCGTGGTACGTGATTGCCTTCACCTCGTGGCTCAGCACGTGCCGTGCCGGGTCGAACGGCTCACCCCAGGCGCTGCCGGTCAGCCCGTCGTCGCGCACCCGGACTTCGAACTTGCCGAAGAGCAGGTGGTCGGCGTCGGACCGGTAGAGCAGCTCCTTCAGCCAGTCGAACAGTAGGTACTCCCGCTCCCCGCCGGCCAGCTCGACGGTGACCGCCACCTCGGGCCGGACTGTCGAGATGTCCTCGACGACCGCCGTGAACAGACACGCGGCGGCCTCGGCGAACAGGGTGTTCAGGTCGGCGGCGGTGGCCCGCAGGCCGAGGTCGGCGGTGTGCTCGAAGAGTTCGTACATACCGGCAGCATACCCCGGCCGCGGATGCGGTGATACGGACACGGGGCGGGGAAGAGGGTTCGGGGCGGTCAGCGGGCGATCTCGATCTCGTCCGCGATATCGAGGTCGATCACCGGGTCGTCATCGCGGGTGTCGATCGCGACCCGGATCGTGTAGACGGTCCCGTAGTAGTTGAACCGGAACTCCCCACCGCCGGACGAGCGGGTGAGGTCGACCCCCGGCCCGGCGAGCCGGGCGAGCCGGTCCCGGAGGAGTGAAAGCAACCGACGGGGAAGGGCATCCCGGGTTACCCAGGTCCCTTGAACCCGGTAGCGGACACTGAGTTGGTCCGGCCGCGGGTGGAACTGGACCCGCTGGCCGCCCATCCCGATGGCCTCGCGGACGACGAAGTGAACGACTCGGTCGACAACGTTTTCGTCAGGGGGGCCGAACCAACGCGGCACGGGCGTGTCGGGGTATTCGACGAAAATCGAATCGACGGTCTCGACCTCGGTCTGCCCGTAACGCTGGTCGATCACGTCCTGAATGTCGTCCGCAAGAGCCCGGACCGGGACGATGTTCTTGTTCAAGATGAAGTCGAGCTTCTCGGTCGTGTCCGTGTTTCCCGGGTCGGCCGTCGCGACGACCAGCGTCCGCATCTGCACCTGAAGAGGCAGGACCACATTCTCTCGGGCAACCGATTCCGGCACCAGTTCGATCACGGCCGGCGGGATCTCGTACCCCGCGAGCCGGACGGTGATGTTCGACCCGGGCAGGAGCTGGAGCAGCGACTTCGGATACCCGAGGAACAGCGCGACGGGCACGGTCAGGTTCGCCCGGATCTCGGCCGCGTGTGCAGCGGCTTCAGCCTCCAGGGCAAGCCCTTCGCCGGTCTCGACCGGGTGCCCCTCCGCCCCGGCCTTCGCCCGGATGTAGTGTGCCCAGGCCACGTTCGACGGGGTGCCGGTCTCTTCCAGCCAGTCGGCGAAAACCAACCGGGTCGTCACGTCCGGCGGCTTGCGAAGGTACCGCCGCATGAAGGCGTCGGCGTCGGGGTGCGAAGACATGATGCCGGCTCCAGGGGAGAGGCCCGACACCCCATCATACCCCCGCACGGAAAAGGAAACACCACCGGCGGCTGAACGGCCCCGGCCGTCACCCCCGGAAAAGCCGGGGGCCGGTCGGCGGATCGTCCGGCGGATCCGCGTCATCGGGTTCACCCTCGCCGACGAACTCACCGCTCATCGGGTCAAAGTTGGCAAGTTCCGCCGCGACGTCGGCCATCGCCTGGAGGGCGCCGGTCAGTTCGGGCGGGCAGTTGCCCCGCTCGATCCGGCCGAGTGGGGCCCCGTCGATGTCCAGGTCCCAGGTCAAGCCAAACCGGGCCGACCAGTCGGTGAGGGCGTCGAGCAGAGCTTCCAAATCATTCCGGTCGTGCGGTTCGGCCGCCGCCGCACGGAACTCGTCCGGCCAGGGGTGGAGGTTGAGCTTACTCCCGCCGAAGAGGATCCCGCCGTTTTCGGCGTCGAAGAAGTGGATCGGTTCGCAGAGAATCCAGGGCCGGCCGGCGTTCACCGCACCGAGCTCGGCCCGGACGGCGTTCTCGACGTCCGGTGACACCGCACCGGCGGTCCGGAAGTCGAGGCCGACACCCACGGGCGGTTCTCCGATCTGAGGAACGGGTCGGTTACCACCGCAGGACGGCGGTCCCCCAGGCGAGACCGGCCCCGAAGCCGCTGAGCAGAACGTACTGACCCGGCTTGAGCCGGCCCTCGGCCGCGGCCTCGTCCAGGGCGATCGGGATCGACCCGGCGGACGTGTTCCCGTACTTTTCGAGATTGTTGAACACCTTCGTCCGCGGGATGTTCAGCACGTCGATCGCGGCGTTGATGATCCGGATGTTCGCCTGGTGGGCGACGTACAAGTCGACGTCGCCGGTCGACAGCCCGGCCGCCTGTAACACGTCCTGAATCGTGTCGCAGAGGATGTCCACGGCCCAGCGGAAGACCGCCCGACCGTCCATGTACATGAAGTGCTTGCCCGCGGCGATCAGCGCCGGGGTGGGCGGGAACCGACTCCCGCAGGCCTCCCGCTGGAGGAGCGACCCGCCGGACCCCTCCGACCCCATGCTGTACGCCAGGATGCCCTGGTCCGGCCGGCCCCGCTCCACGAACACCGCCCCGGCCCCGTCCCCGAAGAGCGGGTAGGTCTTGATGTCGTCCGGGTTCAACACCCGGCTGTTCGTGTCCCCGCCGATCACCAGCGCCCGGTCGCTCACCCCGGCCTTCACGTAGGCCGCGGCGGTGATGAGCGCGTACATGAACCCGGCGCACGCGGCCTCGACCTCGATCGCGGGCCCGATCAGCCCGATCCGGTCCTGCACGAGGCAGGCGGTGGACGGGAACGACATGTCCGGGGTGAACGTACCGAGTACGAGCAGGTCGCAGTCGGCGGCGGTGAGGCCGGTTTTCGCGAACAGGTCGGTCGCGGCTTCGACGCACAGGTCGGAGGTGGCCTGGTGCGGGGCGGCGTGGCGGCGTTCGAGGATGCCGGTGCGTTTGACGATCCAGTCCGAGTCGAACCCCAGCCGGGCGTGCAGGTGGTCGTTCCCGACCACCATGTCCGGCACGTACTTCCCGGTCCCGACCACCCGGACGCCCATCAGGGACCGGCACTTCGGGCGGGGCAGGGGACGTTCGCTGCTCATCTCGTTGCATCCGCTCGGAAACCCGGCCCGCGCCGCCGGTGTAAGGTCCGTGGGGGGAGATTATATGGACGCTGGGGCGGGCAGACGGCGGTGGGCAGTTAGCAGGAGGCCGGGGGGTCTGCGGATCTAACCCCGCCTCCGCCCGCGAGCGCTTCTGTCCCGGCCCACCGCTCACTGCCCACTGCCCACTGCCCACTATCTTTCCGCCCCGCTCGACAGAAAGCGGAGCAGGCCGGTGACGGCCCACGCCGAGGCGTCGATCCGCAGGTTTCCGTCGGTCGTGGACAGGAAGAACCCGCCGATCAGGACGTTCGCCCGGAAGGTGTTCTCGAAGTGCCGGGTGTTCGTCTCGAGGTACTGGAGACCGGTCAGGAACTGGGCCGCGTCGAGGGTACACTGGCGGTATCGGGCGGCCCGGGTCAGGTCCGTGTCCAGGCGGGTGAGGTGGTACGCGCAGGCGAGGCTCTGGAGGTACGCCCCGCACTCGTACCCCGGTTCGGCCTCGACCGGCTGGCCGTTCGCCCACCCCTTGAACCCGCCGGCCCACATCGGGTGCTGCGGGTCGGTCGCCGCGTACTGCAACCCGACCAGCCAGTCGTTCAGCTCGAACACCCCGGCCGCCGCGTCGGCCGACCTGGTCTGGAGGTACAGTTCCGTGAACGCCGGGGTCAAGGTGGCGGCCAGCATCGGGTGCGGGTTCGCCTTGAACCACGCCCGGTAGTACGCCACCCCCTTCTTCACCGCGTCCGGCTTCCACGGGGCCGGCCTGACCCGGTTGCCCGCCGCGAGCGCGTGCAGGGCTGCCCCCGGGTATTCGGTCACCCCGGCCGGGTCGACCTTCGTCGGCGCGTCGTCCGGCCCGTCGGCGTAGTGGACCGAGCCGTCGGGCCGGAGTTGCTTGCGGAGGAACTCGCACAGCCGCTCGGCCTCGGCGAGCAGTTTCTCGTCGGCGGCGGGGAGCTCGTAGATGGCCAGAGCCAGGACCGCGGCGAACCCGACCCGGTTGCACGTCAGCGACGAGCGAATGGGCACCCGCGAGTTCGGGTCGGCGGGGTCGACCCGGGTGACCGTGAGGAGGGCGAGGATCGCCTGGCCGGCCACGACCGCCTGGCGGTCGTCGCCGGAGAACTTCGCGGCCTGGGCCAGGGCCAGGGCCGCGCGGGCCTGCTTCAGGTCGTGGTCGCCGTCCGTCGGCTGCCGGAGTGCCGGCCGGTAGCCGGGCAGGAACCGGCCCTGGGCCTGGTTCATCCGGGTCAGCCAGGCCGACCCGAGCAACACCGCCCGGACCGCGACCTGGGTTGTGTTCGGATACGCCGCCAGAGGCTCGAACCGGGCAAGTGGGGCTTCAGCAAGCGGCCCGCCCGCGCCCGGCATGGGGACGG
>JAQGHQ010000577.1 GCA_028288765.1 Gemmataceae bacterium
GAGCGGATGAAGGCGGATCGACGGAAGTACCAACAGAGCAGCCGGTTGGCACGGTTTTGCACCAACCGGCTTCGCGTTGCATCAGCGAGGACGACGGGACTCGAACCCGCAACCACCGGATCGACAGCTCGGTAGTCGCGGCGGGCTCGTTCCCTCGAAAAGTGCTGGAATTCTAGGGGTTTCTGTCGGTCTGCGGGCCGCTCCGGCGCGGCTCTCTCGCTCCATAGTTTTACACGGTTTTCCAGACTTTTGCACCGATTCTCTGGCACTTACTCTGGCACCTCCAAACCCCAAACAGGTCGTTACATCGCCGTCCCAAGTCGGAGGTCCAGGTAGGACGAAGGTACAGGGGTGTGGCGGAGTCGGCGGAATGCGGCACCAACTTCGTTACCTCGGGCGATGAAACCGAAGCGCGCTACACTCCCTGACTGCGCAACACCTAGCCCAACACCCGATCATCGACAAAACCATGTGGCGCATTGCCCTCGCGGTCCGACCCGGTCGGTTGACATACGAGGCGATGTACGAAGCGAGCCAAGCTGACACGGGCTGGAGAGTCGGTCCTGGCTGAATTGATTCACGTAGGGTTGACCACCGCGGGTCGCAGTTGCAACCGGGCGCCGACCCGCGGATCCCTTTGGGTGGCCGTGGGCCATCCCTGTCTCGCCCTGCACGGGTGCTGGGTCGGTGTTCGGAGGACGGTTACGCCGTTCCCTGATTGTGTGCAGCTACGGAATCGTCCGTCGGTGCGAAGCTGCTACCCAAGCCGCCGAGTACCAGACGCGAGGGCGGGCCGGCTTGCCCCCCAGCGGACTCGCCCTGTTCCGCGGGCGACCCGTTCACGGTAACATGTCTGCCGCGGCAGCAGAACAGAACCGTGGGGGGACGAGTCCGGACTTCATTGCCATTTCGGCGACCCGACCGGGTGAGCGTGGCCGGTCGCCGGGGAACGACGGAGGGGCACGAATGGGCCTTGACATCGACGCGGCGAGCCATCTGCGATTCATCCGGCCGTTCCCGCCCGGCGCGGAGGACCCGTGTCGCGCGATTTGGGAGGCGAGCGCCGCGGACGGGTTCCGGGATGAGGATTACTGGCTGATCGAGCCGAACGGCGAGGGTGATGAGCAACTGGCGGGGACGGAGCCGGGGTTGTACGTCTACACCCCCGCCACCGAGAAGCACGAGTTCCACGCCGGCTCGTTCGTGGTACGGCGGGTGGCGCGAGCAGCTCAGCTGGTTCGCCCTCGCGGTCGAGCCGGCCACCGTTTGGGAGGACCCCGGGCGGTTCGCCGGGCGGCCGTTCGTGGAGCTGATCACCTTCACCGACAGCGACGGGCGGGTGGGGGCGCGGGTGGCTGCGAAACTGGCGGACGACTTCCGCCGCCATGCCCGCAAGGCAGGCAAGCGCGGGCGGAGTGGTCTCCCTGCCCTACTCCCACTGTACGAGGAGTTCGCTACCGGGTTCGCACTGGCCGCCCGGGGCGGGGTGTTGGTGTTTTGTTGAAGGGCGCACCGAACAAACTCTTACAGCATCCGGCGGGGCACGTTTCGCCCCGGGGGCGTCCGACTGCGAAATCGAACGGGCCGTCGCCCGGGGGCGAAGCGTGGACGACCGCCTGGTGTTCCTGACGGCCCTGCTGGCGGCCCCCGCCGACACTACCCCACTCCTGGTATACGCCGATTGGTTCGACGACCGGGGTGACCCCCGTGCGGACCTCCTGCGGGTTGCGGCCGCCCGGATAGTGACCCCACGCGACGGCCCGGGGTGGGACGAGCAGCGGGCCGCGGCCGGCGACTGGGTCGCCCGCCACGGGGCGTCTTTCCTCGGCCCCTTGACCCGGGTCCTCAGTCCCACATTCGGCGTGCTCGACGCCGGCCCGGCCTGGCTCCTGTTCCTGCACGCCGACCTGCCCGCTTGGCCCGGGTCGCTGCCGGTCGGGACGCGGTTGCGGGGGACGGTCGAACGATACGGGACGCGGTTGCGGGGGACGGTCGATCAAGTCGGCAGGGTGTTCCCGGCCACGGTCGCGGTCACGGCCCGGGCCGGGAGCCGACTGGCGGGGCGTCAGGTGTGCCGGTTCCGACCCGGGACGGGCCGGTGGTCGATCGACGGGGTGGTTGCGGCCGGGTGGGTGGCTTATGTCATCGACCGGGAGAGCGGGCCGGTCACCTACCCCGGGCTGTACCTGGGCGAGGTAGCCGACGGCCTGGTGGTCGGGCGGTGGCAGGTGCCGTCGTATTGTCAGGAGGGAGAGTTCGCGCTGGAGGTCGAGGTGTAACGCCGATGCTTCGGGAGGATGCCTGGAGTGCCTCCGGTGGCGGAACGGGGGAGCGGTCACGGCAACCGACCGGCGGCACGCGCGGGTGCATCCGGCCGCGCGGGTTGAACGGGGTGCTGACCATGGGAACCGACATGCGGTGCTTCGCCGAACGTCGGCGGGCGGGCGCGTGGGAGGAGTGCAGGGGTGGACGCCTCGGCCCGGACGGACGACCGGCCTTACTGAACTTCTACTACGGCGACGAAGGCGATTACTGCGACTACGGCATGATCGCCCTGTTGACCGACTTCCCCAAACATCACAGCGGGGTGGAGGCCGTCGCGCCGCCACGCGGCTACCCGAAAGATTCGCCCGAGGTCGGGCACCTGGCCCGCCTGCCCGAGACCGAGTCGGACCACAACCGCACCTGGTTGTTACTCCGGGAACTCCTCGATTTTCCCTGGCACCAGAAACGGATCCACGGTCGCGGGTACGTCGACGCCGAGAACTACCTCGACTACTGGGTTGAGGGCCGCTCGCCCCGGACGACTTATTCGATCTACGGCCCCCCCAACGGTTGCCGTATCGTCTCCAACCTCGTGATGGAGCGCCATCATCGAAGAGGGGGGCGAGGTGAGCCGCACCGTGACCTTGATGGATTACTGGACGCCGTACGCCGAGGTGTTCGACCGGTTCTACCGCGAGACGTTGCCCCTGCTCGGCCGGCAGGGGGAGCCGGAGGACGTCCGCATCATCGCGTCGCTCTGGAGTTGAGGTGCCCGACCAGGTGGCGACACAGGGGGTCCGCGACGAGGTACGGCTGCGGGCCGTGCCGTTGAACTGTACGTTCGGCCCGGAGGCGAGACGCGGATGCCGATAGTCCCGGAAGAGGTACGGGTCGCGACCTTGCGGCGGTGGGGCATCTCCGAGCCGGTCATCCGGCTCGCGTGCGGGGAGAGCCTCCACGACTTGTTTGGTATCGAGTGTGAGGGGCCACCGTGGCAGGTCTACCAGCACGAACTGGTTAGCTTCTGTGGGCGGCCGCTGCCCATCAACCGGGATGCCGCGGTTTTCACCGGGCCGCCGTTCGCCCCGTTGTGGGAGTACGACGGAACGGTCACCGGCGTCCGCCGGGAGGCGGGGCGACTGGAGTTTCTCGAATTCGGCGTCCAGTCGGCGGAGGAGTTCTGGGTCCTCGCCCGCACCGAGCAGGGGTTCTTGGCCGTTCTCCTGATGCGGTGTTACGACACGTACAATCCCCCGGTGGCTCAGGAAAGGCGCGACTTCGAGGACGCGGCAAAGGCCAGCGGGTTCCGGTTCCTGGAGGAGATGTTCGCCGCCTACGAGCGAACCCCGATCGGCAACCTGGAGGAGTCCGAGGAGTTCACACTGCGGTTCGTGACGTGGGTGGACGAGCAGTGTCGTCCGACCGAACCCGGCGCGGCGGCAGACGGCGGGGCGTGATTCGGGTCCACGGTCATGGCCGTGCCAGGTGACCGCCGGTAATCGAATGCGGGCAGCCGCGAAATCGGGTATGATCGGCGTCGGTTCACGGCGAGGACACCCGCAATGGTCCCGGTCATTGAGTTCGAGGAGCTGATCCGGCGGGTCCGGCGGGGCGACCACGAGGCCGCCCGGGTTCTCGTCGAGCAATACGAATCGGTGATCCGGCGGGTGGTCCGGTTCCGGCTCACCGACCCCCGGCTCCGGGCCGCGTTCGACTCGATGGACGTCTGCCGGTCGGTCCTCGGGTCGTTCTTCGTCCGGGCGGCGAACGGGGAGTACGAACTCGACGAGCCCGGGCAACTCAGCCGGTTGTTGGTCGGGATTGCCCGGAACAAACTGGTCACCCACGCGCGGAAGCTCGGCGCGGACAAGCGGGACTACCGGCGGACGGACGCCGGGGCCGACCAGGACGCGCTGGCCGGGCAGTCCCCCAGCCCCAGCCGGCACGCCGCGGCCAAGGAGTTGCTCGAAGCCGTCCGGGGGCGGCTGACGGCCGAGGAGCGGGAGTTGCCCGAGATGCGGCAGCAGGGGCTGGACTGGGCCGAAATCGCCGGCCGGGTCGGGGACAACCCGGTGGCGGTCCGGAAGCGGTTTTCCCGGACGATGGACCGCGTCGCCCGGGAGTTGGGCCTGGACGACCCCGACGGGTGACCCCCGGCTCACTCCGGGCGGAGCCAGAGCCGGCGGTTTATGCCCGTGGCCCGCGGGTCGAGGACCAGCACCTGCGTCATCGCGACCGCCAGCCGCCCGTCCGCGAGCCAGGCGACACCCGTACCGGAAATGTCGTTGCAAACCCTGGTCAGGTCAGACAGCATCTCGCCGGTGTGGCCGTTCCAGACCTTCACCGTCCCGGACTGGGACACACTCGCGAGCCGGTTGCCGCCCCCGTCGAACGCGACCCCGGTGACGTAGGACCGGTGCGAATCCGGCATGGTCGCGATCGCCTTGCCGGTCCGGGCGTCCCAGAGAAACACGTCGCCGGAGCCGACGCCCTTACCGCCCCCTCGCCGGGGGATCGATCCGCCGCTGGCCAGGCGGCCGCCGTCCGGCGACCACGCGAGGGAGGCCACCCAGTCCTGGTGCCCGGCCAGCACGAACACCTCCTTCCGGGTCTCGACGTCCCAGACCCGCACCCGGGAATCGAGCCCGCCGGCGGCGAGTTGCCGCCCGTCCGGGGAGAAGGCGACCGCGCCGACCCCGCGGGGTATGGGCAGCACAAACCGGGCTTCGCCGGTCCCGGCGTCGGCGACCGTAACCCCGGCCTCGTCCGCCCACGCGACCAGGGCCCCGGCGGGCGACCAGGACACCCCGCGGGTCGCAGTCCTGTTCCCGGCCGGCCGCTCCCACACGAGGTCGCCGGACCGGAGGTCCGCGACCCCGACGAACCGCGGCCGGTCGTCCCACAAGTTCTGCCGACTCGCCACGAGCCGCCCGCCGTCCGGGGACCAGGCCAGGCCATCGACCGCGCACATCGGCGGCCCTACCGTCACCGCCTGCCGCCGCTTCCCGGTCGCCGGGTCGAACACCCGGACCCGGCCGTCGGACCCCCCGACCGCGAGCCAGGCGCCGTCCGCGGAGGCGGCGAGACCGTCACCCCTCACGCGGGAGAAGCCGGTCACGGCGAAACCGGCCGCGGCAAGCCCGCCCATGACGACGACCAGCGCCCCGCGGCCAGTCCGGCCCGCCAGGCCCGGTGCCGGGATTGCAGCCTTCTGATGCCTCCGGAGCGCCGATCGCACCTGGTCCGCGAGGAGCAGCCCGGCACAGACTCCTAGTGTCCCGAGTTGCGAATTCGTTGATTATTTCTTGCGCCACC
>JAQGHQ010000582.1 GCA_028288765.1 Gemmataceae bacterium
AGCGGCTCGCCGGGCGGCGTCCCCGAACCGCCGGGTGCACTGGTCGAGCTCAGCGAGGCCCGCTGCGGCGGCGGCCGAACGACCGACCTCCCCGACGCCGGGGTCGTGAGGACCTCGAACCGGCGGCGGGCGGTTGGTATCCCGTGCGGCAGCGACCGAACCCGTCGCTGCACCGACCGGGAGGCCGCCGGCGTCTCGGACCTCACGGCCAGGGGGGGTGCGGCATCCGTGCCGCACCCGGTCGGTGAGCTCGGTCGGTCGGCCGCAGAAGTGAGGCGGACGGTGTTCCAACCTGGAATGCGTGTACGTCCCGCCGTGATCGGTGCGAGCTTAGTCGCTGGCGGGTTCGGAATGCACGTAGCGTACGAGGTCTGGGCCAAACCCTACGGCGGGCGGATCGACATGGCTGAGTTCGCCTGTTGTGAGGGGTGGCTGTTCCTACTCGGGTTCGGGCTTGTGACGTCGCAGCTCTGGTTCTCTGAGTCGGGCGGCAGGTGGACCAAAGGTGTCGGGTGCGGGCTCGTGGCGGCAACCGGATTGGCCGCAGCAGTGGCGATCCTTCATCGACTGCCCCCATGAGTCGGGACGGCCATTGTCGATAACCGCACTTGGTCAAAGCCGAACCCGCCGCTGCACCGGACCCGGCCCGCACCTGCGCTTCTGGGAATTCGGGGCTCATCGAGCGGGCCGGGCCGGTGAGCTTTTTGTTCGGCGGTCTTAATGAGCGTGGCCTTTGACAGCGCTAATGAACAACACGAAATGGGATGAGCTTCGGTTGGCGATGTACAACCTTGGCGATCTATGTCCCTTTTGGCGGACCAAGGACCTTTCAGGATACCTCTCTTCGTGGGATGGCGAATGGTTCTACCATTTTTGCGATGGTGGCTATTCATCAATTGAGTGGGTCGAAATTCAGGTGAAGTCTGCCGACCAAGATGCTGCAATTCTGGAGCTGCTTCGCCAGATCCACTTGCCCGGCCATCGGATCGAGCAGGGCTTTCGCATTTACGGATACGCCCGGGATGGTCAAGCGGTAGACTACATCTAACCGCCGAACCAGCGGCTGAAGCTGACCGGGGCCGCCATTTTGGTTTTGCGGGCGTCAACGTTTTTCCAGGCGGCCCCGGCAGCTTAGCCTGGGCGTTCGGAGGCGAAGAGGCGGACACATGGCGGAGCCGATCGACCGCGAGCGCTTCATCGCCCTGCTCACCGAGCGGTATCCCGCGGTCGCGGCCGATGTCGATGAGTGCGCACGCGGGCTGCTCCACTTGGAGATGGGGGCGTTGGCGCGGGCCACCCAGGCCGCGATCAGCGACGAGGACAAGGCCCCCGTCCGGGGGTACTTCGCGTTCATCGACGAGGTGTTCCGGCTGGCCACCCCGGAGGTCAAGAACGCGGTCTTCGTGTCGTACTTGGAGCGCCTGGGCTTCGACGGCCGGCACGGCAAGCGGATCGGGGCGCGGGAGCTGCTCTCGCCGCAGCTGCAGGCGGGGCTGCGGGGGTTGGAGGAGTACAACGCGGAGCTGTTCCGACGGCGCGGGCGGGCGTGACCGCGTCGGGTACGGGGGGGCTGCTGGAGCGGCGGCCGAGGCCGAACCTGGTAGCGTGTTGCCGGCCGACCGCCGCCGGCGGACGCACGGAAATACCGAGGTGAGGAGACCGAACCCGCCGCTGCACACGGACCCGGCCCGCCTGTCGGCCTTTGGGACTTCGTAGCTCATCGAGCGGGCCGGGCCGGTGAGCTTTATGTTCGGCCCCGGAGGGTGCATCAATGCTGAAGGCGAAGCCGATCATGTCGCGGGTGCTGTGCGCGGTCGTGGCGTGGCTCGTGTTGGGATCGGCTGCCCCGGTCCGCGCCGACGACGCCGAGGATGAGGCCGAAGCATTCTTCGAGAAGATGAGAGTCAAGGTCATCCGCCGGGACTCGCTGCCGGGGCGCCCCGTCGTGGGGGCGAATTTCATCGACGCGAAGCCGACCGACGCGGACCTGAAGGCGCTCGCCGCGTTCAAGCGCCTCGAAATGCTCGATCTGTACGGCGAGGCGATCACGGACGCGGGCCTGAAGGAACTGGCCCCGCTCACACAACTCACCTATCTCCAGTTGATTAGCACGAAGGTGACGGACGCGGGGCTGAAGGAACTGGCCCCGCTCACGAAACTCAAAGCACTCAACCTCGGCGGTACGATGGTGACAGGCACGGGGCTGAAGCACTTGGCGCCACTCACGACCCTCACGGACCTCGACCTGTCCCGCTCGAAGGTGACGGACGCGGGGCTGAAGGAACTGGCCCCGCTCACGAAACTCACCAAGCTCCGCCTGTATGAAACGGAGGCGACGGACGTGGGGCTGAAGGCGCTGGCCCCGCTCACGAAACTCAAGGAACTCGACCTGGGGGGTACGAAGGTGACGGACGCGGGGCTGAAGGAACTGGCATCGCTCACGAACCTGACCGAACTTTCTCTGGGCGGCTTATCCCGAGGTATCTTCCGATCAAAAGTGTCGGACGCAGGGATGAAGGCGTTGGCGCCCCTCCAGAACCTCACTTACCTCGACGTGGGTTGCACGGAGGTGACGGACGCCGGCTTGAAGGAACTGGCACCACTCACGAAACTCACGCGCCTCCACATGAGGCACATGAAGGTCACAGACGCGGGGCTCAAGGAGTTAGCGACGTTCAAGAAGCTCACCTACCTTGACCTGTCTGACACACCGGTAACGGACGCGGGCGTGAAACAACTGGCACAGCTTCGGAGCCTCGAAACGCTCGATTCACGGGGTACGAAGATGACGAACGCGGGCGTGAAGGAACTCGAGAAGGCACTGCCGAGATGCACTGTCTTCAAGTGAGGCGCCGGCGAGCGGCGTCCGCCCGCCGATGATTGACAGCGCAACTCACCGGCGGACCGCACGCCGCCGCTCGACACCACGGCGTTCGGGCCGTGCGTGGCCGGGTGGATGGTGTCGGGGGCGGGTGGTATCGCATCGACCTGGGTGGTTCGGACGGTCGCGCCGGCGTCCGGGTGTTCGTGCGGTCGGGGCCGCGGACACAAAGGCAGCCCGAACCCGGCGCTGCACCTGACCGGGGCCGCGATGTTCGTTTCTGGGGCTTCGTCGCTTACTCCCGCGGCCCCGGCCGGTGAGCTATTCGTTCGACGCACAACAGCTGGTCACTGTTCCGCAGGTTAAGTTGATCCGGAAGCTCGGCAGCCTGGACCCGGACCAACTGGCAGTGGTGGAAGAAGCGGTACGCCGTTGGCTCGGGCTCTGAGCAGCAACCGGCCGGTCATCCCGGCCCTCACTGGCCGATCCGGGAAAGGGTGGGACTCGATCCCGATGAGCGACATCGAACTCGCGGTCACCCGGACGAAGGCGCTGGAGGCGCTGCTCGAACAGGGCCTCGGGGCGACCGGGAAGGGCCTGCATGAGAAGGTGACCAGCGTGCAGACGAAGCTGGGGCCGGTGCTCGTCAAGAAGTTGCGGTTCGTCGCGACCGTCCGGAACAAGATCGTCCACGAGACCAGCTACCAGCAGTTCGACAACCGGCCCGGGTTCGAACGGGCGTGTGCGGATGCCGAGCAGGAACTCCGGGCGATGCTCGCACCGCCCCAGGTCATCAACAAGGGCTGTTTTGGCGGGGTACTGCTGATCGCGGCGGGTGTCTCGGCCGCAGTCTGGGCTCTCACCTGACCCACCGGTAAGACGACCGGCAATTCTGTAGGGTGGGCACCGCCCCCCGTTCGACGTGGTGGGCGGTGCCCACCCTACAAGAACGAATTCACCCGATCCGGTATCTCGGCCGGAGCCTCGGCCCCCCCGGAATCCGACGCTCCGAACCGTCGGACAACTTCCCTTTTCGACCGGCAACCCGGTTGGGTACTATATGTACGGGCAATCACCTAGGGGGGCAACTGATGACCGCGCAGGCATGCCAAACCGCGGACGAGATCCTGGCCCACGCACTGGCCGCCGGGAGGACGATCGACCGGGCGGCCAAAACCGCCGACGTCAGCGAGAGTACCGCCTACCGCCGGCTCCGCGAGCCCGCCTTTCAGGCCCGGGTGTTCGAGCTTCGGGCGGGGGTCATCGAGACCGCCCGCAACCGGATCGCCAGTGGGACGCTCGACGCCTGCGACACCCTCCATCGCCTGCTCATCAGCCGGTCCGAGGCCATCCAGCTCCGGACGGCGAAGACATTCATCGAGCTGGCGG
>JAQGHQ010000589.1 GCA_028288765.1 Gemmataceae bacterium
AGCGGCTCGCCGGGCGGCGTCCCCGAACCGCCGGGTGCACTGGTCGAGCTCAGCGAGGCCCGCTGCGGCGGCGGCCGAACGACCGACCTCCCCGACGCCGGGGTCGTGAGGACCTCGAACCGGCGGCAGGCGGTCGGTATCCCGTGCGTCGGCGACCGAACCCGTCGCGGCACCGACCGGGAGGCCGCCGGCGTCTCGGACCTCACGGCCAGGGGGGTGCGACATCCGTGCCGCACCCGGTCGGTGAGCTCGGTCGTTAGGCGGCGGAGAAGAGGGCGTCGGGTGTCCCGGAGTGTGGTTGGATGAGCCTTCGCCTGAAGAGTTGCGACTTCGCGATAGGCGGTCGGAGTTGCTCAGAGCTGGTGTCGCGGCGGCACCGAACTGTCGTTCAGTTGCCGCAGTTGTATGATGGGCATGCGTCTAAGAGTTGTGACTTCGCCAAAGGCCGTTGCCGCGGCGAAGACCGCCGCTCTCGCGGTCGTTGTGCGACGGAGGGTACGTACCATGCGACTCATCTGGACATGTGTTAATTTGTTAGCAGTAGTAACCGCTTGTGGATGCGGACATCGCTCCGATAGCAACAGCACGTGTCGTTCCGCTGGGCAAGACGAAGTAAAACAAACGCTAGAGGCACTAACTGGTCAATGGCAGTATATCTCCAGAATCGAGGACGGAGACGAGACACCTTCAGAACTAATAAATGCTTCTTCGGTCACAATCACATTCGAGGCTAATCGTTACACGCTACGATATGGCGATGAAATCGTAGGTGAGGCATCCTACAACATAAATTTAAACCATACTCCCAAATGGTTCGATGCGACATTAACTACAAAAGGCCATAAAAACAAAGACAAGAGAAGCCTAGGAATATTTAGAATTGACGGAGATGTTCTGACTTTGTGTAATGCGGACTTTGGTGATGTGCGGCCGGACGGTTTCAGTGCATTAAAAGGCAGCAAGCGCGTTTTAGTGACATGTAAAAGGCATGGTTCAAAAACAAAAGGCCAATCATCTCCTAGCCCGATGTCAACTCCTACTGATCTGGACGAGCAGGAGAGAATTCTGGCATGTATAAAGGGTTGGTTAGAGGATCAAAAACTAGGTGGCGGCCGTAGTGTAATCTACTGGGATAATATCAATCAGATGAAGAGTCTTTACGCCATTCGATCCTGGGATATCCTAATAGACAAGGGGTCGCATCCGATCACCGTCTTTGAGCATATGGGACGACCTAACGCCATTGTGAAAGTTCGGATTGATTCGAGTACCAAGGGCGGGATGCCGATAAGCAAAATCTGGACATTATACATGCAAAAAACCGGTAATGATTGGAAGATAGAAAGCATGGGAGGGCAGAACATAGGCGATGACTAAGTCGTGATGGGAATGGAGCAGCAGTCGTCTATCGGCTAGGGTGGGGGCGGAGAGGAATGTGCGGCGTAGAAGAGGGCAGGTTGGATGAGGTACAGCAGCGGACCGGCGAGTACGGCAGCCCCAATCTCTTCCGACACAGCAGATTTAGTGGCGCGGGAGGTTTGGTGCCGATGTACGCACGCGCTCAACGACGCAAGAGCCGATGGCCGGCTTGATGCGCTAGCATATTCGGAGTGCAGTTACGAGAAATGGCTGGTGCTGGAAACATACTCTCGCGTTTTTCACGAGTGGCAGGCGATCTGGAATGTAGCTGGAGTTAGGCCGGATTGCGGCTGGGACACCTGGATGGAGATTCGCGTTCCAGACGAGGAAAACACCCGCGAGCGTACCGATTTATTCGTCGGCGTTACCGAGCCGTTCCTCGGCAAGAAGGAGTACAAACAGCCTCGCTCAGACACGCCGGTTTTCGAATTCAAGGTCCTTCGCACTGACGACTGGCGCGATGGGGTAGCGAGTGTTCAGCGAGACGTGAACAGGTTTAGCGATGCCCGTCTCCAGCATTGTTACCTGATCGTGCTCTTCTTCATGAGACCGCCTGAAATCCGCGAACAGCAGGTTGGCAAGTTCCGTCAGCAAGTGGCCAACATTGCACCATTGTATGCCGCAGGCGATTACTGCCCCGATTGGGGTCCCTACTGCCCAGACCTTTCCGCGCACTGGTCCGACAAACGATTCTGTTTTTTCGCCCAGGTCTTCCGTACGGGTGTAGTTCAGAACAGCCGGGTGCAGATGTAACGTCAAATATTGCTGGGCGCTGCAGGGAAGAGCCTAACCCGCTGCTGCACCTGACCCTCACCGCTGGCGCGGTTTCGGGCAGGTGAGCAAGGCGTTCGGCCACAAGAGGGCGAAGGCGGTTGGACACGCGGAAGCTTGTGACGTTACTGGCCGGAACCGAGTTCGCGGCCCGCTACTACCGGCTCTGCGACCGGTTCCCGCCGCGGCCCGGCGATCCCGGCCGCTGCTCCAAGCGGGACGTGCTGGGCATCCTCGCCGCGCTGGGCCGGACGCCGGCGGCCGAGCTACGGGGCCGGGCGTTCGTCTTCGAGTGGCCGGCCGGCGGCTGGGCAGCATCCTGCGGGTTCATCCTCCAGCACCGGGAGGTAGTCGAGTTCTGGTGCAGCCTGGACCGGTCGGGGGTGAGGGTCGGCGACAACCTGACCGGCCTGGCCCGCGGTGCAACAGAGGCCACCGGGCAGCCGGCCCGCGATCCGCCGTACCCACGTCCGGTCTACCGGGCGGTGGGGGAACTGCGGGAGGTTCTGGCCGAGTTGTTTGTTCTGGCCGACTTGGTCGTCGCCGTGGGTGCCGAGCCCGAGGCCGAACCGCTCTTATGGCCCACCGACTTGAGAAAAAACGAACCCCCGGGGACGGCCTGACAGGTCGTTCAATCGCACGCCCGAGCACCGTCCGCCCCACGCGCGTACCCCACCGGATCACCGGGCTGCACCGGGCTGGTTCCGTCGTCGGCCTCTCATCTCGGGACGTGACAGGCGACTGTCACGAACGAGGCGGTGCCGAACCGCTCTACGGGGTCGGCCGGGATCACCGTTACGTGACACCCGACTGTCACCACCCGGGGTGACGCCCCAGAAACCTCTCCGTTCCCCCGAGCCGCGCTTCCGGCCGCACGACTACGTGTCCGACGGCGCACCCCGTTTCATTCGTACTCGCTTTTCGCCTCGGTCTTCGCGATGTCGCCGGCCTCGGCGACCATGATGACGGGGATGTACTGGGCCGGGTTGCTGTTGGGTACCTGGGCGAACTGGATCTTTCCCTTGACCCGCACCCAGTCGTTTTCGTTTACGCTGCTCAGGGTCCCCTTCTCAAGGAAGATCCGCACTTTCAGGGGGATGGTATCCGCCGCGCAGCACGTCATCCGTAATTTGTAGAGGGTGAACTCGCGCGGCCCCACGCGTCTGTATTTCCCCTCGAGCTTGGCCGTCTGGCCTTGCATAAAGTCCCGCTTCGAGTCGTCGTAAGCGGCGTCGTTCAGGTCGTTAAAGCTCATGACCGTGCCCTCCTTGCTCGCCACTTCCGCGAGAGCCGCGGCGTCGATCGACTGGTCCGACCCGAGTATCTTGTTGATCCGATCCTGACTGAATCCGGAGTTCGGGACCCCGATGAGGTACAGGGCGACGGGGAAGAAGAGCACCAGCATCCGGGCGAACACCCACGCGAGGTCGTGGCTGTGGCCGTGGTCGTCGGCCCCGTGGTCGTGGTGGTGGTCGTGGGTGTGATGGTGGTCGTGGTCGTGACCGTGGTCGTGGTCGCAATCGGGACCATGCACGTGGTCGTGGTCGTGGTCGTGGGAGGTGCCCGCGTGCGCGTGATTGTGGTCGTGGTGGTGATTGTGGTCGTGCTGGTCGGCGTTGGCCTCTCCCGCCTCCCGCCACACGCTGATCGCCCGGACGACGACCAGGACCATCACCGTGATCCCGCCGATCAGCACGGGAAGGTGAAACGGTTTGGCCAGGACGTACTGGAGATTTCCACTCCTGTAGAGGAGGATCGCGACCGCCCCGAACATCCCGACCACGAAGATGGTCAGCAGCTGTTCCGTGAAGTAATCGCGGAGCGATTCGCCGTGGTGGTGGTGACCGTGGGGCATGACTTCCTCCGAACGTGGCGACGAAGGCGGACCGACCGGACGAACCATTAACCCGGCATGCCGGTC
Organism: Gemmataceae bacterium; assembly: GCA_028288765.1. Lineage (GTDB taxonomy): Bacteria > Planctomycetota > Planctomycetia > Gemmatales > Gemmataceae > Urbifossiella. Next base: position 4,112 of record JAQGHQ010000589.1, read on the forward strand.
CACCCGTTCATCCGGTAGATCAGGTGAACGGCGAACGAGTACGCGAGCACCTGCAAGACCACGCAGGTGACGATGACGGCGATCAGCCGGGGCCGGTATACCCGGGTGTACATCATGAGCAGCTTGAGGTCGAGCATCGGCCCCAGGACGAGGAACGCGGTCTTGGCCGAGATGTGCATCTCGGTAAAGCTGGCGGCCACGAACGCATCGGCCTCGCTGCACAGGCACATGAGCACGGCCATCAGCATCATCAGCGGGATCGCCAGGAGCGGCTCCTGGGTGGACATCTGTTCGATCTGCTTCGAGGTGATGTACTGCTTCGCCAGCGCGGCCAGGACCGCCCCCAGGATCAGGAAGACCGTGATGTCGACAAAGTCGTGCAGGGCGGTGGCCGAGATGTTCCCGAGCCGCTTGGCGAACGGCTGCCGCGGGGCAGGGGGGTCTTCCGGCGGGTCGGCGTCCCCGCCGGCCATTTTCAATGAGAGGCCCGGCTTCGCCTTCGGGGCGGGCGGGATCGCGACGGCGGTGAGGAGACTGTTCCCGTGTTTGACCCACTGGCCCTGAACGACCAGCCCGGTCACGACGGCGACCAGGAACCCGAGCCCGACCCGCAGCCCGACCACCTCCGGCCCGATCCCGTGGGGGACGAACGCGACCGCGGTGCTGAAGATCACGACCAGGTTGATGATCGGCCCGGCGAGCATGTACGCCACGCAGCACGACAGGGGCAGCCCCTTGCGGAGGAGCCGCCGCATGACCACGAGGATCCCGCACTCGCACATCGGGAAGACGAGCCCCAGGACCGCGCCGATCATCACCGCCGGGACGACCTGCTTCGGGAGGAACCGGGTGATCGCCTGTTGCGGGAGGAACTCTTCCAAAATGCCCGCGATCACGGCGCCGAGGACGATGAACGGCATCGCCTCCCACAGAACGGCGCTGAACGTGATGATGAAGTCGAGGATTTCCTTCACCGGGTCACCGCCGAACGCTGGTGGGGGGATGATAGCTGTACGTCCGCCCGGGGCGGGGAGTTCGCACCCGGTCATTTTCCGGACGGCTCAGGCGGCCTGCAAGGGGAGACCGGCGCGGGTCACGACCGGCCCGCGGGGAGGGAACCAGACTTTCGGCGGACGCCGGTCCAGACGATCGAAGCGAAGAAAAAGATGACACTCACCACCACGATCGTCCCGCTCGGCCCGAACTTCAGCGGCCGCCCGGCCGCACCCTTGAGCGAGATGACCGTACTCAGGTAGAACCCCAGCATTCCGGACGCGGCGCAGAACGCGACCGTCAACCAGAACATCTGCCGGAGGTTGCGGGAGACGTTCGAGGCGGTCGCGGCCGGGACCACGAGCAGGGCGTTGATGAGGAGGGCGCCGACCGCTTTAATCGACAGGTTCACAACCAACGCGAGCAAGACTATGAAAAGATAATTGTTCAACCCTATTGTCACACGCCGAGTCCGGGCGAGGCTCGGGTTGAAGCTCGCGAACACGAGTTGGTTGTAACGCCAACCGAATACCCCTCCCACCACGCCCACAAGGGCCAACAGGAACACCAGGTCGATCTCGGCGACGAAGATCGGGGTGCCGAATAGAAAATTTTCCGGGTTGAACGTGCTAACGTCCTGGAGGACCTGGAACAGCATCGCCCCGAACCCGATGGCGAGGGCAAAGAACACTCCAATCACGGTGTCGTTCGCGAGGGTGGTCTGCTCTCTGACGTAAACGATGGCGGTCCCGACCCCGGCCCCGAACAACACCATCACCAGCGGGACAACCCGGGAGGCGGTCTCGCTATCACGGCCGGCCCCGCTGAACACGAGGCTCAAATACCCGAGGGCGACCCCGGCAAAGGCACAATGCGCCATCGCGTCCGAAAAGAACGCCATCCGGTTCCCCACGACGAGAGAACCGACCATTCCGCAAAGAACGCACACCAGCAGAATGGCGAATACACCCTTCACCACGAACAGGGGGGAGTCGAACTCCTCGGCGAGGGCGGAAACGAGATCGGCCATCCATTCGACAGGCATCGCGACCTTTCAGCCGACCGGGACTGGGACCGGGGAGGCAAGCAGGCGGCGGGCGGAGCGGGCGAGGATGTCCAGGGCGGCGGTCGCCTCGGAGGGCGTGATGACGAGCGGCGGGGAGACCCGGACGACCTTCTTCGAGAGGGGGCCGAGTAGGTGGACCCCGTCGGCCTCGCCGCCGTCGCCCTGGTAGCCGGCGAGGACGAACACATTCGCCCAGTCGGCCGCGGCACGCCCCTCGTGGTCCTTCATCTCCACCCCCCAAACCATCCCGCCTTCCTCACCCCGGACGTGGGCGACGAAGGGGAATTCTTTGAGCCGGACGAGACCGGCTTCGATGACCCGGGACGCCGCCTTCATGTCCCCGATGACGTCGCGAGCCTCGAACTCGTCCAGTGTCGCCAGTACGGCGGCGCAGTCCAGCGGGTTCGCGCTCCAGGTGTCGGACCCTTCGCCGTAGTCGAGTGCCCCGAACAGGTCCGCCCGGCCGACCGCCGCCGCGACGGGCACGCCGTTCCCGAGACCCTTCCCGAGCACCACGATGTCCGGCTCGACGCCGTAGGTCTCGAATGCGAACAGACTACCGGTGCGGCCGAAGTTGGCCTGCACCTCGTCGAGTATGAACACGATGTCGTTCGTGCGGCAGAAGCGTTCGAGCAGCTGGAGGTACGCTTTCGGCGGGTGGTACGACCCGCCGCCGCCGAGGTAGGGTTCGGTGATTAACGTGCCGATTTTCCGACCGAACTGGTGGAGCAGGGCGTCCAGTTCCTTCTGGTACGGGGCCGGGTCGAACGGCCCACCCCGCATCGCGACGTCGTGGCATTCGGCCGTCGGGAAGGAGAAGAACCGGACGCGGGGGTCGCGTTCGGCATCGGTCTCGCTGCCGGTCACGGCGTTCGCGAGCCCCTTCTTGCCGTGGAACCCGAACCGGGTGGCGAGAATCATCGGGCGGGCCCGGTCGCGGGCCATCGCCGCCCACAGGGCCTTCTGGATCGCCTCCGACCCGGACGCGGCCCACATGACCTGTTCCATCCGGCCGCCGCCGGCACTCTTCCGGAGGACTCCCGCCAGCCGGCGGCTCGCCTCCGCCTCGATCGGCGTGACCGCGTTATACGCAGTCATCGCGACGGCCGGAAAAAAACCTGATGCCGGCACCGCCCCATTCGCGCCCACCGCCGGGCCGGCGCGCCACCCCGCCGCTTCCCCGGTCCAGCCCATGTAGTCGAAGAACCGCCTCATCCATCGGGTGGGGTTGTGGCCGAGGTTCGAGACGAGCACGCCGGAGGTAAAGTCGTACAGCCGGCGGCCTTCGGGGGTCCAGTGGTAGACCCCCGCGCTCCGCGCGAGGACCGCCTGGCTCGGGGTGAACGTCCGTAGCGACCGCGGTTCGACCTCGGTCACGGCGTCTCGGGCGGCGTTTGACGTCGGCTCGGCGGGGTGGTGGATCGGGCGGGGCATCGTCGAGTCTCCGGTTACTGAAGCCGAAGGTACTGTGGCGGAACATGGTCGACAAGCCACACGCCGTTGGCGGAACGGAAAAAGGCGTGCCCGTCGGCCCGCATCTTCGCCGAATCCACAACCAGGATGAACGGCTTCCCGCGCCGCTGTGCAACCCTGGTAGCGGTTTGTGTATCGGGGGAGAGGTGGACGTGGTGCCGGGCCATTTTGTTGAGACCGTCGCGGAGGATGACGTCTCGGTTCCGCTCGGGCGTCCCGTGGTACAGTTCCGGCGGCGGGTCAGCCGGTTCGAGTTGCAGGTCGACCTCGGCGGAATGGCCCTGGTTCGCCCGGATCCTGGTACCGGTCTCGTCGACCGCGAACCGCTGTTTCTCGCAGGCCGAAACGACCTCGTCGAGCTCCGCGCGGGTGAAGGGAAACCCGGCGTCGGCGGCACCGGCAATGAGGTCGTCGACCAACACCCAGCCGCCGGGTTCGAAGGTGAGGCCGAGGTCTTCCGGCGAATGCCGGAGATGACGGCTCATGAACTTGCTGACGTGGACCCTGCGCTTCTCGTTCACGGTGAATCCGCCCGTTCGGGGCAGGGGATTAGACCCGCCCGGGATAGAGGACGAGCGGTGAAGCGTTGCCGGGCTCAAAAAGAGTGAGCCCGCCCTGGGGGCCATTGACCCGGACGACACACCCGGGAATTCCATCGGCAGCCCGGCGGAGGATCGCCTCAAGGGCCTGAACGACGGCCACGCAGTTGCGGTCGGCCGAGAGATCATTGTAGGTCAGGGCCCGCATTCGCTTCAGGCGATCGGGCTTCTGATCCGGAGGCCCGCCGAACTCGACGAACGCCACTTCTTTGAAGAACCGCTCGATAACTTCAACCCCGTAACCGCGTTGCGACCGTTCGCCCCACGGCTCGAGGAAGGTACTGTTGTAGTGATAGTTCGGGGTGTTCTTGAGTTCGCCCGGAGTCCGATTTTCGACCGTAAGCTCGACCCCGCGTTTCCGCTGGTGGGCACTCCAGACGGCGTTGTCGAAGCGGAACTGGACTTCCTGCTCGACGTACCCGGGAAAGTTATCGGGCGTGACCCAGCTGGTGTGGATGTCGAACGCGGCTTCGCGCTGATCGGGGTGTCGGTAAACAAGTTGGAGCTGGACGGAGTCCCAGGTTGGGCCGCCGGCGGGACCGACGAGACCGCGCTGGCCGGTGGCGCTGACGCGATCGAGGGACCAGTCCGGGCCGAACGTGAAATCGATGAGCTTGAGGTAGTGTACGGCCACGTAGGTCGCCGGGTTCCGGCCGACGATCCACTCGGCGAACTGACCACTGCTGATGGACTTGGGCTCGAGCAGCGAGCAGTAGCCGTTGTTGACGTGGTGAAGAACGCCGTCGGCGACGAGAGTGCGGAGTTTCTTGTGATCGGGGTCGGCGAGCTTGTGGTAGACGACTTTGGCGAGAACGCCGTGGGTTTCGGCGAGTCGGGTCAGAGCGTCGAGCTGGGTCAGGTCGAGTACGGAAGGTTTTTCGATCAAAACGTGCTTGCCGGCTGTGAGAGCGGCACGGGCGGCTTCGAAGTGCCGGTCATCCGGTGTCGCGACGCAGACAGCATCGACGCCCGCGGCCAGGAGTTCGCCGATGGCGTCCGGCCCGGCGAAATTCCGGAAGGGGGAAATTGTCTTGCCGGACGCGGACTGCCGGTATCGCTCGGCCCGGGTGCCGGTCCGGCTGGCTGCGGCACTCAGGGCGACGTGAACAGGGCCGGTCTCGGGCGAGAAGAGCGGAAGCCGGAAGGCGGCCTCGAAGAACGGCCGGTAGGTCTCGTCGAAAATCATCCCGAATCCGACCATCCCGGCCCGGAGATGACGAGAGGCGGTGGGGGCAGTGGTTTGCATGGGGAAGATCGTAGGTCAAACGTGGGTCGGAGGCGAGGCGGGGCTTTAGCAATACATAATAATCATTATCGGTCGCGAGTCGGGCCCGCTACATTTTGCTCAGTTTCTAAGGCCGATCGATAACGTCCGATAATGAGTCTTATGTTATGTTAGATGCGAGGTTGCGAACATCGGGCCCAATCGGCTTCAACCCCTGCGTCCTCAAGCGTATACGCCCATTTCGCGGAACTTGGAATACCGAGCACCGAGCAATTCTTCCGGCCCTTGCCGCAAGAGTTCGCGCAGCTGGCGACCGAGGTAGGTTTTCACGGTGTTGGCCATTTCCCGAGGCGCCCGATGCGCCCCCCCGATCGGCTCGGGCAAAACGTGGTCGATCACACCCAGTTCGAGAAGGTCGCCCGAGGTCAGCCGAAGAGCGCCCGCCGCCTTCGGCTTCGTCACTTCCGTGGCGACCTTCCAGAGAATCCCCGCGCACCCCTCCGGGCTGATCACCGAGTAGTAGGCATGTTGCAACATGGCCACCCGGTCGCCGACTCCGATCCCGAGCGCCCCGCCCGACCCACCCTCGCCGATCACGACACAGATGATCGGCGTCGGTAAGCGCGACATTTCCAGGATGCTCGTCGCGATCAGCTGGGACTGGCCCCGCTCTTCCGCCCCGATCCCGGGATACGCCCCCGGGGTGTCGATCAGGCAGACCACCGGTATCCCGTACTTCGCCGCGAGTCGCATTTTCCCGAGTGCCTTCCGGTATCCTTCCGGGTGGGCACAGCCGTAAAAGCACTGTAGACGCTCGGGCGTTGTGTGCCCTTTCTGGTGGCCCACGAGCATGACCTTGAAGTCGCCCAGCCGGGCGAACCCGGTCCGGATCGCCCGGTCATCGCCGATGGCCCGGTCCCCGTGCAACTCCGCGAACTCGTCGAAGATCATCTCGATGTAGTCGAGCGTCTGCGGCCGATCTTCGTGCCGGGCGACGAGAACCGTCTCCCACGCTGACAGGTTCGCGTACCGCTCGCGCTTCAAGATCGCGAGTTCCCGGCGGATCCGGCGGATCGATTCCTGCACGTCCGCACCTTCGGCCGTGGTCTCCAGCCGGACGAGCTGCTGCTCCAGTTCGTGAATATCTTGCTCGAACGGGAGTGGTCTCGGGACCATGTCCGCCTCCTACTCCAACTCCCTTTAGAGGGAGTCAATGTCGATGTCATCGGGATTAATCGGAGCAGAATTCGCTGCGGGGGACGGCTGAATCTTCTGGCCGCCCTCCTCCGGGTTCGGCTCCGGGTCGGGTCGCGCCGGCGGTTCCTTCGTGGACTGCTTCGCGTCAGCAATCAACCGCAGCTGATTTCTTGGCGCGCCGCACTTGCTGCACTTCGCCGGGAGCCCCTCTGTCGGTCGAACTTTCCATTTAAACTTGCATTTGAGACACTCGGCGTTGGGTGTATCCTTCGCGGCCGATTCCGGACTGCTCCGGCCGGGGAACTCGCCCTCCATGTCCGCGTCCAGCTTCTCGTCCTTGTAAATCTTGATTTTCCGGAGCTCCATCAGCACTTCGTGGAAGTTGGCCGGGCGGTCCGTTTTCTTCTTGGCCATCAGCTTGACGATCAGGGCAGCGAACTCGTCGGTCAGATCCTTGTTGTACATGGACGGCGGCGCCGGCTTCTCCGTAAAGTGCCGCGACAACAGGTCGCCCTGCGTCGATCCCGTGAACGGCTTCCGACCGGTCGTCAGCTCGTACAGGGTGCAAGCGTAGCTGTAAATATCGGCCCGGCCGTCCAGGATCTCGTCCCGGATCTGTTCCGGACTCATGAAGCTCGGCGTCCCCTGCGGCCGTTGCTTCCGGTGGAACCAGCGGGCAAACCCGGTCGGCGGTTTTTTCGAGATCGCGAAGTCGATGATCTTGGTATCCCCGAGCGAGTTCACCAGGATGTTGTCGGGCTTGACGTCGCGGTGGACGTAGCCCATCGCGTTCATGTACGCGAGCCCGGTCGCCGCCTCCTTGAAGATCTTCCGGGCGTGCTCCCGGATGAACTTCGTGTCTTTCGCCTGGAGCCGGAGCCGGAGGCTCCCGGACGGGAAAAACTCCATAATGAAGTGCGGCGTCTCCGGCGACCGGTTCACCTTGAAGATCCGGATCACGTTCTGGTGGGCGAGTTTGACCCCGACTTCGGCCTCGTTGAATAACGCCCGCCGTTGCTCGGCGTCCGACGACGCTTCCGGCAAGAGCAGCTTCATCGCGAAGTGCCGGTTGCTGTGCGGCTCGACCACCTCGAATACCTGCGAGGTTTGCCCGGTCTGGAGCAAGGTCCGGAGTTTGTACCCGCCGATCAGTTCGTTAACTTCCGCCATCCAAGTACCCTCCCCCGGTCCCCTGCCCCACCCGCCTGCGTACCCAGCCCGTTCGACGACGCCCGGTTGAACCCCCGGCCGGCGGTGGGCCGCCGCGAAGGGCGGCCCCCTACAAATCCGGGTCGGGAAGGATCGCCCTCCGGGGCGGCCCGCGCCGCTCACCAGTATTCTTCGAAGTGAATGTTGCCCTTGAACTTGACCGCCGACACGTCGGCCTGAAACCCTCGCTTTTCCAGGATCTCGATCACCCCGGGCGGCTCGGGGTAGGTTTTCGTCCCCGTCGCCTTGTCGCGCAACGGAACCCCGATCATCTTCGGGTTGCCGCACAAGTACACATGTGTCTTCGCCGGGTCGAGTGTCTCCCCGAGCTGGTCCTCGAGTTCCCCCCCGCTGAGGACGTCCTGGATGTACACCTTTTTGGTGACCGTGGCCTCGCGGGTCGTCAGGGGAAGGTATTTGTAGTTCGGGAACCGCGCCATCAGCCGGCGGTGGGTTTCCAGGTAGCCGAGGTCCCGGCCGTACCTGACACACGTGGCGGAGAGGATCTTCCCGGCGTGTCCGCGGTGGAGCAGGTCCCAGAGCATGTAATTGTGCGGGGCCTCGCCCGTTCCGGTCCCGAGGAAGACCACGGTGTCCCCGGGCTTGACCGGGTCGAGCGTGTACGCGCCGGTAATCTTCTCGCCGACGTTCAGCCGGTCCCCTTCCTGGAGGGCGAAGAGGCGGGGGGTCAGGGCCGGGATCCGGCCGTCGGCGTTCTCCCGCACCAGAACGATGTAGAACTCGAGCCAGTCGGCGGCGGCCACGTCCAGGAGGGTATCGGACTCGGATTCGATCGAGCAACTGATCGAGTACGCCCGGCGGACGACCTTCGAGACGTCGTCGGGGGTGAGCGTCTCGAGCTGGCATCCCTCCGCCCGCGGCTCCCAGTTCCCGAGCCCGAGCGAGCAGTATTGTCCGGGCTTGTGCGGCGGGCGTGGGAAGTCGGGTTTCACCCGCACGACCATCAGATCGGAGTGAGCTTTTTTGAGAGAAACGACGGTACCATTGTACCGCCGCTGGCGGAGCTCGGCGATTTCCTCGGACGTCATAAAAGACCGGCCTCGGGGCGGAGCGGTAGAAACAGAACACCCCCGCGGGCGGGGCCGGCGGGGGTGACGGTGCCCTGTTGTGGCATTATAGAAGACGGCGGTCGGCGTTCATCGCCCGAGTCCCTTGGCCACTTTCCGGGTGTAAGCGACGCACTCCTTCATGTCCGGCGACGGGTCGGCCGGGTTTGCCTCGTACTCGATGCAGATCCCCCCCTTGAACTTCACCTCGCCGAGGGCCTTGAGGACCGCGGCCACGTCGAGGGCGCCCTCGGGCGACCCGAACACCACGTCCGTCTTCCGCTTGTTGTCGTGGTCCTTCAGGTGCATCCCGAAGTTCCGGTCGCCCATCTGCCGGACCTGGTCCGCGGGGTCGAGCTTCTCCCCGAGTTGGGCGGCGCGGATCAGGTGGCCGGTGTCGAGGCATGACCCGATCAGCTTGTGGTGGTCCTTCACGGCCTTCAAGATCACCTCGGCCGAGTACCACCGGTGGAGCCCCTTCCCGGCCGGCCCGTGCGGGTGGATGGCGATCGCGATCTGGTACTCCTCGCACAGCTTGTCGAGGCTGTCGAAGCTGTCCGGGCTGGGGTCGGCGCTGAGGTATTTGAGCCCGACGGCCTTCCCGAACTCGAACACCTTCTTGTTCGCGTCGTGGTCCTTGCCGAACCCATGCACCCCGAACCCGACGGGGGTCACGTCGTAGTCCTTGCAGAGCTTGAGGATCTCCTTGAGCTGATCGGGGCTGCTTCCGGGGGGGATGTGTTTGCTGTAGAACTCGGCCTTCTTCAGCCCCAGTTCCTGGATTCTCTTGAGGGCCGGCTCCAGGTCGAAATTCCGGAACGTGTAGCTCTGGACGCCGAGAGAAATCCCGCCGCCGAGGTCGGCTTCGACCGCCGGGGCGGACCGGGTGGTGAGTACGCCCCCGCCCACCGCCAGGGCGGACGTCTTCAGGAACGATCGGCGAGAGAGGGTGCGATTCGGGTCGGTCATGAGAGGGTCTCTGAGGGAGGGTGAAGTGGCAGTATGCTCGATGGTGCCCGGAACCGCCACCATTTCTTCCGGCGGGGCGGGAACAGGCCGGGCATGGAAGGTCCACGGCTCAGGAGGGGACAATCGGGTGGCTCGCGCGTTCTTCCTCAATGCCCCGGTGGTTATTCCCCCGGTCGGGCGAGCCGCCGCCAGCTGGCGGACCGGACCGAGGGTTCGATCGTCAACCGGCTGACCACCTCCTGGACCGCGCGATCGTTCGCCGGTTCGGCCAGGATATCGGCCCGGACCAGGACCCGCTTTCGTCCCTTCTGTCGCCGGACGGTAATCCCGAGCACGCTCATGCCCGGGTTCGAGTTGACGTGCCGGGTAACGACCGTCCGAATCAGCCGTTCGTCCGTGGCCGCGCACACGACCCGGACCTGGTACAAGGTCTCGCCCGCGGCCCGCTCCTTCTGCCGGGCGTCCACCCACCGGGCCAGCGGCCGAAGGCCGGTCAGGGCGATGAGAATCGACGTCACCCCGATCGCCGCGTGGACCCCGAACCCGGCCCCGGCCAGCGTCCCGACCGCGGCACTGCACCACAGGGTCGCGGCCGTGTTCATCCCGCGGACGTTCACCCCCTCCTTGAGGATCACCCCACCGCCGAGGAAACCGATCCCGCTCACGATGTACGACGCCACCCGCGTCGGGCTCTGGGTGTCGCTCATGAGCCCGCTGAGCGATACGAACAGGGCCGCCCCGACGCAGACCAGCGCGTTCGTCCGCAGGCCGGCCGGGTGCTGGCGGTACTGTCTCTCCAGCCCGATCAGCACCCCGAACAACAACGCCAGTGCGACGTTGCCGGTGAACGTCCAGAGTTCCGGGTCCATCACACTCTCGCGCCTGTTTCGAGATACGTCACGACGGCGTCGGTGAACTCGGTCGTGGTCGCGGTTCCCCCAATGTCACGGGTTCGGACATTCCCCTCCGTGAGGACGCCCTCGACCGCCCGCAAGATCCGCTCGGCGGCGCTCACCTCGCCGAAGTCCTTGAGCATCTCGACCGCCGGCAGGATCAGCGGGAGTGGGTTCGCGGCGTCCGGGGGAACGACCTCGTAAGACGCCCCGTACACGGCCTCGTACACCTTCACCCCGTCGCCGGAGTTGACCGCGGCGGTCGTACTCACCCCCCCGACCAACCCGGCCCCCAGGTCCGATAGGAGATCGCCGTAGAGGTTGCCGGCCGCCATCACCTCGAACTGCTGCGGCCGGCTCACGAGCTGCATGCAGGTGTTGTCGACGATCAGATCCTTCGGAGTGATCTCCGGGTATTCGGCCGCGACCCGACGAAAGCAGTCGAGGAACAGGCCGTCGGCCATCTTCAGGATGTTCGCCTTGTGAATACAGTGAACCGACTTGCGGCCGGTTCGCCGGGCCAGATCGAACGCGAACCGGAAGATCCGCAAGCTGGCCGCCTCGGTCACGATCTTGAAGCTCTGGACGACGCCGGGGACGAGCTCGTGCTCGCTGGCGGTGTACAGGTCCTCGGTCAGTTCTCGGACGAGCAGGAAGTTCACGCCGGTAAACCGGCTTGGCAGCCCGGCAAGGTTGTGAACCGGTCGCACCGACGCGAAGAGGCCGAGCCGGCGGCGGAATGCGACGTTGAAGTTCGAGGGGACTTTCGGCCCGTGGGCCGTGGGGGTCCCTGCCCCCTTCGGCTGGAGGAGCTTTGTCTTCAGGGCCACCCCGCATTCCCGGATGGCGTCGAACACCTCTTGCGGGAGGGCTTCCCGGCCCTGCTCCAGCGCGGCCCGGCCGGCGGTGTAGACCTGGAATTCGACCGCGACACCCACGGCGTCGAGTACCCGGCGCACGGCCTCTTCCTGGTCGAGCCCGATGCCGCCGCCCTGGACGAAAACGACCTTCCGCATCGGCTTCCCCCGTGGTGGTGCAGACACCCCGGTATCCTATGCCCGTGATTGACGCCCGCGCGGAAAGCCTGGCCCTGATGCTCCGGTTTTCCGGGTACGAGACCCGCACCGCTGCGGAAAATGTTGGCCGCGTCAAGCTGCGGAGCGGTTAGCGGTTCGGGCGGGTCGTCGGTCCTCGGGTTGTCAACAGATCGGTGCCAGAGGATAGGCCGAATCAGGCCAGTGGGGTGCGGACGGACGGAGCAGGATCGCCGGCCCCACGTGCGGTCGCCGATACCGGCTGGAGCGACCTAGTTGCCGGGCGGGACTACCACCCGCAACATCCCCCGACTTTCCACGGCGCACTTCGAAGAGTTTTCCGCTCGGGGACATTCGAAACTTCGGCGGGTTAACACCTCAGCAAGCCATGTCACGGAAACGCTTGAAATCCCAGTGATTGATCACAGTCTGCAGGGAGAACTCGCGCGAGTCGAGAGGTGGCGCGGTAGTTTAGGTCAGGCCCATCCGTTGCCCGGCCCTTTCGTCTGCCGGTGTCTCACTCGCCTGACCATGCCCCGTTCCCACCTCCCGCTCATCGAACCGAACGGGCGAGTTTCCCGGATCCGGCCCTCGGAGAAGACCTCACGGCTTCGTACTCGAATGACCGAGTCGATCACGACCCTCCGGGAGGCGGACCAGGACCGGTACCTGCTCCGCCAGCGGCTACACCGGGCGAAGCTCGACTTGCTGGTCCTGAACACGTTCAGGTATGTGCGGGCGAGCAAGACCGGGACGGAATTGTTGGTCAAACATATCGTAAAGACTCACAAGCGAACGATCGTGATCCTGACCACCAACCTGCCGTTCGAGACGAGAACTGAACCGAGGTGCTCGGGAACGAGCGGCTGACGGGAGCGGCCCTCGACCGGATCCCCCACCGGTGCCACATCGTCGAGACGACCGGCGAGAGTTGCCCACAGCAGGATGCCAAGCGCCGCCGTGAGTCCGCCAACGGGATCTGAATCCCAACGCCCGAGGAGTCGCCGCCGAGGATAGGCAAACGAGCCATCGCCTCACTTTTGCCCCGCCTCGCGCCACGCTTTACTCCGCCGTTAGCACTTCTGGGCGGTAACCGCGGATGGCCCGCCGCGTGTTCGGCACCGACGTTCGGTATGCCTTGTGGGTCGTTAGCACGCAATGATCTTGGTACCAATGGTGCGATAAGGAAATCTCTTCTAGTTGGCGATTATTCATTTGACCTGCGGATTCAAAACAATTCCAATCAGTCTCTCTCCGTGTCGCGGAATGGTTACACTTGTTGCTCGATTTAAGTGTCGCTGGTCCGAGGTCTGTCCGCTCTGATCTGACTTCGCCCGCTGATATTCGTGTTTCGCGAATACCTATGCAGACGTTCACGGTCCGAGCGGAGTTCACCGATGGCCGGGAGTGCTCGCCCATGAAAACAGCAAAGAGTTTATTCTCGAGGTGGGCGTGGCTGTGCGCCCTGCTGATGATGGCCGCGGCACCGGTTGCCGGCGGGCTCCAGTTCTCCAGACCGCCCTCGGTAACGGCCGCAGACCCCAACAAGGATGCCCCCCGGCGGTTCCCTGCCCCGCTGTCGCCGGACCTGCCCTACGACGTCGACGTACCCGCCCTGAAGGCGCTCGACCGCGACAAGCAGGTCCCGGAGGCACAGCGGCTGTTCGACACCTTCGCCTGGCAGGCGTTCATCGCCCTTAACTGGCCGGCCGGCGAGGACGGGGCGGCGGACCGGGCCAAGACGATGGCGGACGCCGCCGCCAAGCGGGTGTGGATGGGCTGGCGCAAGAACGACACGGTGTACCTCCCCGGCGGGGAGCCGCCCGCCCCGTGGGACCCGCGGGCCGCCCTCAACGAGGAGCGGGTCCTCTGGCGGTTCAGCAAGATGCTCAACGAGAAGCGCTCGCCGGAGAACATCCTCACCGACAGCGTCCAGGCGTTCACCGGCCCGCTCGTCGACCAGAACGGTGTCTTCGTCCGGTACGAGTCTTACATCAACAGGCCGGAATTCGATTACATTGTCGAGAATGAACTGTACAACCAGGACGGCCAGATCAAGTTCGTCGCCGAGAAGGGGCAGCCGATCCGCTTCCCGGCCAACCAGACGGGCCCCGAAAAACGCCACGGGAGCATGGGGGTCAAGCTGGCGTGGAAGCAGCTCGGCCCCGACGACCTCCCGGAGCGGTTCTTCACGGCCGAGGCGACCGTGGTCAGCACGTCTTACGACGGCGCCGGCCAACCGGTACGGACGAAGTCCCGGCAGCGGATGGGTCTCGTCGGGATGCACGTGACCGCGCTCACCCAGTCGGCCCCGAACTGGATCTGGGCCACGTTCGAGCACGTCGATAACGTCGTGGCCAACGACCTCGAGTTCGGCCGCTCGTCGAAGGGCGAGCAGCGGCGGGTCCGGCCGAACTTCAACAACCCGGATTTGCCGACGAAGCTCGTCAACCAGCTCCCGCCGGCGAACGCCCTGACCAAACCGGGGGAGGGGTTCACATCTTGGGACGAGAAGAAGACGACCATCCCGGTTCAACTCACCCGGGTCACCCCGATCCCGCCGGCAACGCAGGAACTGAACCGGGTCGTCCGGGGCCTGCTCCGCGACCAGGGGTCGGTCTTCCAGTACTACGAGCTGATCGGCACCCAGTGGCCGGTCCAGCCCGGCTTCCCGGCCTTTGGGGGCGGGAAAAATAGCGCCCCGGAGAGCATCCAGTTCAAGGCCCCCGGGAGGGTCGTCCCGGTGTACCTCATCAACACCGTGATGGAGTCGTACTTCCAGGCCGGTGAGATGCGGGCCGGGCCGCTCGAGGAGGACGACCGGCTGCCGAAGGGGAATTTTGCCGACAACCCGTCAGAACCGGTCACCCCGGATCGAACACGTGTGTTCGGGACGGAGAGCTGCGTCGGCTGCCACTTCTCCGCCGGGGCCGCGATCGGCTTCAAGCGGGATGAAAACGGCCGGCCGGTCCTCGATCCTCAGACCGGACTCAAGGTTCCCATTTACGGGAAGAATGGCAGCTTCGGGCAGACCGGTAACGCGGGTTACGTCTGGCAGCTCCAGTTAAAGGCGCGGCAGAAGGTCAAGTCGCAGAACGTCAAGCCGCAGAAGTAGAGAGTTCGGTTTGCCGTGCGTCCCGGCCCCGGCCCGCATTGGGGCCGGGGTTGGACTCCCAGCGTATCCCGTCCCGGCCCGGAGTGACCAATGTCGATACCGTTTCGACTCCGCTCGTGCTGCGGCCTCCTGGCCGTGGGGATCGTCCTGGCCGGCGCGCCGTCGACGGCGCTGGCGGCGACGCTCGGTACTTCGTTCGATGCCGACGGGACCACTGTCACGTTCGCGGTGTACTCCTCCGGGGCAACGCGAATCGAGGTCTCGGTCTACGCCAACGCGACCGGCGAAGACGCGAAGGCGACGTACGAGCTGACCCTCGACCCCGGCACCCGGGTCTGGACGAAGACGGTCGCGGTGGCGGACCTGCGGCAGAAGGGTGTGACCGGGGCGGTGCTCTACGGGTACCGCGCGTGGGGGCCGAACTGGCCCTTCGACCCGGCCTGGCGGAAGGGGACGGCCACCGGCTTCGTCGCCGACTTCGACGACGCCGGGAACCGGTTCAACCCGAACAAGCTGCTCCTCGACCCGTATGCCCGGGAGGTCACGCACGACTACCTGACACCCGCCCAGCGGGATGGCTCGATTTACCAGTCCGGCGCGGACCGGGCAACCGACACCGGCTCGCCCGCCCCGAAGGGGATCGTCTTACCCGCCGCCCCGAAAGACTTCGGCGTGAAGCCGGTCCGCCCGTTCAAGGACGACATCGTGTATGAGGTACACCTCCGCGGGCTGACGATGGGGGTTCTGGACGAGTCCGTCCCGGCCGCGGAGCGCGGTACGTACGCCGGGGCCGCCCGACGGGCCGCCGACCTGAAGGCGCTGGGGGTGACCGCCGTCGAGTTCCTCCCGGTGTTCGAGTTCCAGAACGACACCAACGGGCTGACCCCGGGATCCGCGGTCGGTGACAACTACTGGGGGTACGACCCGAACAGCTTCTTCGCCCCCGACCGCCGGTACTCGTCGAACAAGGCCCCCGGCGGGCCGACCCGGGAGTTCCGGGAGATGGTCAAGGCGTTCCATGATCAAGGGCTGAAGGTTTACCTCGACGTGGTGTTCAACCACACCGGTGAAGGCGACGCCGAGCCGACCACCGGCACGACCGCCCGGCTCCACAGCTGGCGCGGGCTGGACAACCCGACTTATTACGAGGTGCGTGATGACAACGCCTCCCCGACCAACCTCGGTCGTCCGAACCAGTGGCGGAAGGGGGGATTCTATGTCAACAACAATGGAGTTGGGCCCAACCTGAACGCGGCCAACCGAGTGGTCCGTGACATGGTCATCGACTCACTCAAATACTGGTCTGAAGAGATGGGGGTGGACGGGTTTCGGTTCGACCTGGCTGCGCTTCTCGGCAACACACTCGAGCGCGGCGGGTTCCGGTTCGACAAGATCCCCGGGGACAACATCCTCAACCGGGC
This sequence comes from Gemmataceae bacterium, assembly GCA_028288765.1. Taxonomy (GTDB): domain Bacteria; phylum Planctomycetota; class Planctomycetia; order Gemmatales; family Gemmataceae; genus Urbifossiella. The sequence continues at coordinate 20,373 of JAQGHQ010000589.1, forward strand.
CGCCCGAGACCTGCCCGCCCGGGGGGCGGACGGCCGCGGGGTCGAGTTGATCGCCGAACCCTACGCCATCGGCGACGGGACGTTCCAGCTCGGGAGCTTCCCGACCGGCTGGTGCGAGTGGAACGACCGGTTCCGCTACCCGTTCCGCAAGAGCCAGAACAAGCTCGGGGTAATCCAGGACGTCACCCCGGCCGACCTGATCCGCCACTTCGCCGGGTCCTCGGACCTGTTCCAGCCGAACGGCCGGAAGCCGTACCACGGGGTGAACTACATCGTCTGTCACGACGGGTTCACCCTCCGGGACCTTTACAGCTACCGGTCGAAACGCAACAACCAGCCGTTCCCGCTCGGGCCGTCCGAGGGCGGCGCGGACGACGGCCAGAACCTGTCCTGGGACAGCGGCGGGGACGCCGCCCTCCAGCGGCGGGCGGCCCGGAACGGGCTGGCCCTGGTGCTGGTTTCGGCCGGGGTGCCGATGGTCCTCGGCGGGGACGAAATGTACCGCACCCAGTTCGGGAACAACAACCCGTCGAACCTGGACAACGAGAAGTTCTACCTCGACTACCAGGACCGGCACACGCACGCCCGCCACTTCGCGTACACGAAGGCCCTGCTCGCGTTCCGGCACGCTCACCCAGTGTTCCGCCGGGCGGACTTCTACGACGGCCGGGACCACAACGGGAACGGGCTGAAGGATGTGACCTGGCTGACCGACGACGGGGCCGAGGCCGACGCCGGGTACCTGGACAACCCGGCCAACCACTTCATCGCCTTCCGGCTCGACGGGACCGAGGCCGCCGGAGAGCCGGCGTCGTCGGTGTACGTGGCTTACAACGGGTGGAAAGACGACATCACCGCGACCCTCCCGGCCAACCTGCCCGGGACGCGTTGGCGGCGGGCGTTCGACACCGCCACCGCGCACGAACCGGCCGGCAACCACTGGCAGCCGCCGGCCCCGGTCACCGGGCCGACGTACAAGGTGGCGGCCCGGTCGGTGGTCCTCCTGGTGGAATCTCCCTGACGCCCGACCCGGTGCGCGCTCCGCACCGGCCCCCAAGTACCCAGGTGAGGCAATCATGGCCTTCGAGTTCGTCAACGTCGACCGGTTCACGCCCAACTCCAGGGTCAACTGGGTCCCGGTCGGCCGGGTCGCGTCGTGGTCCCGGACCGGGTCGAAAGTCCGGCTCGACCTGGCCGCCACCGGGATGGCGGTGGAGGTGTCGTTCCTCGGGCCGGAGTGCTTCCGCGTCCGGTTCCGGCCGGTCACAAACCCAGACTACACGGCCGAGACGTCGGCCGCGGTGGTCGAGCGGGACCTGGGGCTGGACCCGGCGGCCCTGACCGTGACCGGCGACGCCCACCGGGTGACCGCCGACACCGGGGCGATCACCGTGCTCATCGACCTCGACCCGTACCGCATCCGGGTGCTCCGGAACGGACAGCTCATCAGCGCCGACGACCCGACCTTCAACCTGGTTTACATCCCGAAGAGCGTTGACCCGAACGCCGAGGTGACGGCCAACTTTAAGGTGTACCCGGCGAACGCCCGGTACTGCGGGTTCGGGTCAAAGGCCGGGGCGCAGCTGTTCAAGAACCAGTTCACGATGACGTTCTTCAACTTCGACAACTTCTCGTACAGCCAGGGGTTCATCCCCGGGGGCGAGAACGGGCCGCTGAACCCGGCCATCGCGCTCTACTGCTCGGTGCCGCTCCTGATCGAGGTGAACCCGCAGCCGGTCGGGGACTACGCCGGGCCGCCCTACACCTATGGCATCTTCCTCGACAACACGTCACAGACGTATATCAACCTCGGGGCCAGCGACTACTCTAACATGTTCGGGCTGTACTACTACGGGGCCCTGTACGGGGAGATGGACTACTACTTCATGGCCGGGGCGGACGCGGGCCGGGTCCTCGCCCAATACACGACGCTGACCGGCCGGGCCCCGATGCCGCCGAAGTACGCGTTCGGGTACCACCAGGGGGCGTACGGGTACTACGACGCGGCCCACCTGTCGGCCGCCGCCAGCGCCTACCGGGCCGCCCGGTTCCCGATCGACGGGCTGCACATCGATGTCGACTTCCAGGACAACTACCGGACGTTCACCTCCAGCAAGAAGAAGTTCCCGGACGTCATCAACTATTTCAAGGGGCTGCATGCCGCCGGATTCAAGTGCAGCACCAACATCACCCCGATGCTCAACAAGAGCGACCTCGACGAGAACGCGGACATGGTCCCCTACCCCGAGCGGGACGCGCTCCGCTCCACCGGGGCCCTTATCAAGAGCCGGTTCGCCGACGCCCCGCCCCCGATCGGGACCCCGTCTCTGTACTTCGGCCACGTGAGCTACGGGGACAACAACGGGATCAACCCGTTCCCGACCTTCCCCGTCCCCGCCAACCCGAACCAGCTCGGGGCGTTCGGGTTCTACAGCGACTACTCCCGGGCCGCCGTCCGCCACCTCTGGGGGGACCAGTACCGGTATCTGATCCAGGACGTCGGGCTCGACATGATCTGGCAGGACATGACTTGTCCGGCGATCGCCCCCGGCGGTGGGGCGGACTTCCGGAACCCGCTTTCCTTCCCGCTCGACCTGATCCAGAACCCGGACGGGCAGGGGCCGGTCCCGCACGCCAAGATCCACAACCAGTATGTCCTCCAACTGCTCCAGGCCACCTGGGACGGGATCGAGCGACTCCGCCGGGCGGTGGCGAACCGCCGCAACTTCATCATCGCCCGCGGCGGGTTCGCCGGGATGCAGCGGTACGCCGGGCTGTGGACCGGGGACAGCCCGTCGAGCTGGGATTACTTCTCGATCCTCCTCCCCCAGGTACTCAACCTCGGCCTGTCGGGCGTCCCGATCTCTGGGGCAGACGTCGGCGGGTTCGCGACCGGGTCGGCCAGTTCCCCGCACTCGTACTTCGCGGGGAAGGTGTTCGGCGGGGTGACCGACCCCGAGCTGTTCACCCGGTGGATGCACCTCGGGTCGTTCCTCCCGTGGTTCCGGAACCACTACAACGGCCACGACAAGCAGTTCCAGGAGCCGTACGCCTACGGCGACCCGGTCCTGAGCAACACCCGCAAGTACGTCGAGCTGCGATACCGCCTGCTCCAGGTCTTCTACGACGCGATGTACGAGTGGACCCGGACCGGGATGCCCATCTGCCGGGCCCTGTTCCTGAACGACCCCCAGGACCTGACCGCTTTCACCTGGGCGGACTCCGAGTTCTTCGTCGGCCGCGACCTGTTCGTCGCCCCGATCGTCACCCGGGGTAACCCAAACCGGGACGTGTACCTCCCCGCCGGGAGCGACTGGTACTCGTTCAAGGACAACCGGGCGAGGCTCGACGCCCCCGTCCCCGGCGGGTCGCGGTTCAATTACTACGCGCCCCTCGACCTGGTGCCGGTGTACGTGCGGGCCGGCGCCATCCTGCCGATGCGGGAGCTCGAGCAGTACGTCGGCGAGTTGCGGGAGAATCCGCTCACGCTCAACATCTATCCTGGGCCGGACCGCACGTACACCCTGTACCAGGACGACGGGATCAGTTTCGAGGCCCAGGACGCCGGGGACTTCCGGGTGACAGAGGTGAGCCACCGCGGGGTGCCCGGCGGGCAGGTGGTCCGGGTCCGCCGGGTGACGGACCGGTACACCCCGCCCGAGAAGTTTTACTTCGTGGGCTTCCCGGGCACCCGGCACCCGATTTCGGTGACCGCGGCCGGCCACCCCCTGCCCGACGTCGGCACCCCGGAGAACCTCGCCGGGTCGCCGACGAGCGCGTACTACTGGAATGCGTCGATCGAGGTTACGTTCGTCAAGCTCTTCGACACCGACCCGGACGTCGGCCTCACCGTCCTGTTCTGACCCTGACCCCGACCGGGTGGCGGCTGCGGGCCCGACCCCCCGCTCACACTGCCGAGGGAGAAACCCGATGCACCACCACGACACCGAAAATGAACCGCAACTCTCGTTCACCCGCAATCCCGCCACGAACGAGTTCCGGGAAGGCGTGACCGGGTGGTTCCTCCGCGGACACCCGCTGACGATTAGCTACGACCCAACCCGCGTCGTGCCGCCTGGGGACGACTACCGGTTCGGCGACCCGGCCCGGCCGGTCGTCGCGCACGTCCAGTTCCGCGAGGACGGGCCGGTGACTGCCGTCCGCCTCGAGTCGTGGATCGGGACGCCCACCACCGCCGCCCCGACGTCGGCCGGCCGGGCCCCGAAACTCCAGGGGCGGATCGACATCCCCGACGACGCGGAGTGGGTCACCGTCTGGGTGACGTACACCCGGCCCGACGGCACCACCCTGTACGACAGCAGCTTCGGCCGCAACTTCCGGTTCCGGTTCTATCACGACGAACTCGCGGTCCTCCGGTCCGACGTGGTCCCCAAGCCCGGGTCCGGAGGCGGGCGGCTGGCCGTGCGGGTGGCCACCGACCCGGCGGTGGAGCGGGTCGTAGTCCGTTACCGGGTGCTGACGGACCCGCCCCCGCCGGCCCCGACGTCGGTCGACCTGCGGCGGACCGGGGAGGACGACCCGGAGGGGCGGACCATCTGGGAGGCTCCCGACGTGGCCGTCCCGGCCGACCGCGTGACCGCATTCGATTTCGTCTACTTCGCCGCCGACCGCCCGTTCAAGGACAACAACCAGGGCCAATTCTTCCTCGCGGTCGACCCGGCGAAACGGCTCGACCACACCCAATAGCCCCGGGGAGGGCGGGATCGGCCCGAGTCGTCCGAGATCCCCCGCATCCCTGCAAGCCGTGACTGAACGCCCACTCCGATCGGGGCGGCCGGCGGTCGACCGCCCCGTCATGTGCGAAAATGCTGTCCACGGCAAACGGTGGAGCGGTCGGTGGTTTGGGTGGCGATCCGGAGCCGAACACAATCACCGAAGGGCCGCCAAACCCTGTAAGAGTCTGCCGCCGCGGGAGCGAGATCAACTTGAAAGACATCGTCGGGTGACGCAGTGGCCCGACAAGACGACCGGGCGGCGAGTAGTTCGCAGCAGGACACGGTCACGGTCAACGCCCTCGGCCAGACCCTGACCCGTACTCACCGGAACGGGTCGGTTCACATTCTGACGTACGACGTCCTCGGGCGGGTCACGAGCGACGCGGGGACAACCCTCGGGACCGGGGTGGACGGGTCCGTCCGGCGGATCACGACCGCGTACGACGGCCAGGGGCATGCGTACCTGATCACGAGCTACAACGCGGCCAGTGGCGGGAGCATTGTGAACCAGGTCCAGCGGGCGTATAACGGGCTCGGCCAGCTGACGGCCGAGTACCAGGCGGTCGGTGGGGCGGTCAACAGATCGACCACCCCATTGGTGCAGTATGCCTACTCCGAGATGGCCGGCGGGGCGAACCACAGTCGGCTGACCAGCATGACCTATCCCGACGGGGATACACGACCCGCTACGTCTGTAGCACGGTGTACGTCAACGCGATGCTCTTCCGGGACACGGACACCAGCGGGACCGGGCTGACTGCCACCGGGACGAGCTACCAGCGGTTGTGGCCCGCCCAGGACGCGAGCTGGAACGTCGTGGTGCTGGTCAATGGGTCAGGGGGCGTGGTCGAACGGCATGCCTACGACCCGTTTGGGTCGGCGACGGTGATGAACGGCAGCTGGTCGGTGATTAACAAGTCCCGTTAACGCTTTTTTCGCCTTCGGTTCGAGGCCTTCTACCGGGGCAAAGGGTCAGGGCGTCAACAGCGGACATCCTGCTTCGCCGATGCGGGGATCATTCCCTCCCCCGGCCGCATGCGCGCCATGCGGCCGGGGGAGGGAATGATCCCCGGAAATGTACTCCGAAATCGTGTTCCCAACCGTCGGACAACTTCCCTTCTGGACCGGCTACCCGGTCGGGTACCCTGTGTACGGGCAATCACCTGGGGGGGGACAATTGATGATCGGGCACACATCGCGGGCCGCGGACGAGCTCCTGGCCCAAACCCTGGCCGTCGGCGGGACGATCCTCCAGGC
>JAQGHQ010000002.1 GCA_028288765.1 Gemmataceae bacterium
ATCCGGGCCGGCGTTCGACGAACGGGGGGCGGGGGTCCTCCGCACGACGGATCACACGCCCGTGTCCGAACTTCTCTCCGGCCCTTCCTCTGCGATCTCTGCGGCCTCCGCGGTGAGACATCCGGGCTACAACCCTCCGGGGGAACGGGCTGTCGACGCCGTGATGCGGGGAGGGAGCGATTGTCGCGGCGAGCGAAGTGAGGGGGTCATACGTTATATGTTAGAGCGAATAATCATGTCGTGCAAACGGCCGTTACAGGAGTGGCGGAAGCGACCGCCACGGACACCGGGCCCATCCCGCCCGGACGCGGCCGGCGTTCGTGGAGTTGATTGTGAGGCTCACCCCGCGGGGGTGAGGTCACTTGAGGCGGTTTCGGTAGTGCCGCCGGGCGAGGCAAATGCACAAGACCAGGAAGCTGATACCGAGTATGGTCGGGATGGGGCCGAAAGCGATGATGATCACCTCGTCGGCCTCGAACAGGGCGAAACCCACCACGATCGCAACCAGTATGACGGAGCTGCAGATCGCCAGCGCCGGCCAGGTCTGTCGGAGCCAGTCGGCGGTACTCCCCACCCCGGCCTGGTTCTCCACGGCGCGGCGGTCCAGCTCGGCCATCGCCTCGTCGTACCGCCGGCTTTCTTCGGGAAATTTCGGGAGGTCGAACTCGGACATGGGTGGCTCCGGTTACGATCGAGGAGCCTCGATCGTAACCGACCCACGTCTCAGCTCATAGCGTCTTCAGGTACTCGATCACCGCCCCGCGGTCTTCGTCGCCGAGGTCGTCGCCGTAGGTGTGCCCGGCGTTGCTCCGACCCGACTGCGACGTGTCGTACACCTTCCGCCGCTCGATCGCCGGCAGCTTCGGGTCGGGCGGGCCGGTCAGCCCCGTGATTTTCCACCCGACGCGCTCCTGGTCGTAATCCTTCTCACCGGTCTTGAAGCTCCGGGTGAACAGCTTTGGCCGGGCCTTTGAGTTCAAGACGCCGTAGAGGGTCGGCACCGAGCCGTTGTGCAAGTAGGGGGCTGTCGCCCAGATGCCGTCGAGCGGCGGGGCCTGGTACCCCGGCGTCCAGCGGAGCAGTTTCCCGTCCACGAACCACCCCGTCTTCTCTTTCGCGAACCACGAGCTCGCGTACTCGGCCCCGTAGGCCACGCCCACGGCCCGGTGGCGGTTCGGGTCGGTCCCGATCTCGTCGAGCGAGATCACCTTGTTCGGGTAGGTCCACTTCTCGCCGTATGTGCCGTGGCAGCGGGCGCAGGTGTCTTTGAACACCGTCTCCCCCTTCGCCGCCTTCGGCCGGTCCACCGGGAACGGGTACTTCGGCGGGTCGAGGCTGACGAGGTACTCGAGGACGTCGCGGAAGGCCGGCTCGGCGGCGTGGAACTCCTTCGGGCCGTTGAGCGGGTGCATCATGAACTGCATCAGCGACCGGACCGACCGGGCGTCCGTCGCCCCGGTGTAGTACATGGTCCGCTTCTTCTTCATCAGCCACCAGGCCGGCACGTCCGCGCACGTGTCGTCGCGGAGCCCGAGGTTCTTCCACTCGCCCTTCAGGCTCAGGTCCGGGTTGCGGAACCCGAGCAGGTAGACGCCGAACCCGTCGGCCTCGTTCGTCCCGCGGACGTTCGAGAACGTGAACGGGAGCTTGCGGCCAATCCCATCGGCCCGTGCGAGTTCCTCGAACAGGGCGTGGATGTCGAGCGTGCTGTTCCCGAGCCCGATATAACTGGTCCCCAGGACCGACCCGCCGTGGCAGAGCATGCAGTCGGCCCCGATTCCGGTGCCGAGAAGCCCGTACCGCGCCGGCCGTAACCCCATCGTCAGGCCGCCGTTGGGGTACGGGGCCTCGTGGAGCCCGTAGCGATCGCGGAATGCGGCGGCGTAGTCGGCCGGTTTCTCGGTCACCCCCTCCCACTGCCGCCAGACGGTCTGTACGGCCCGGTCGGTCCAGAAGCCGGGAATGAACGCGGTCCCGGTCAGTGCCTTCTTCCCGCGTTCGGCGGGGGTCGGTTCTTCACCGGCTGGGCAAACGGCCGGCACGAGGAGCGCGACAAGTAGGGAGACGGGCAGCCGCGACATGGACGGACCTCCGGCGGATTGCGACACTCTCAGTATAGTCACGGGACCGCGGTCCTCGCGACCCGATTCACCGTCGGGCCGGTCGGGGTTGCGGGCCGGTTCCGGCGGGTGGTAGCATCCCGTGTCATCGCCGACGTGTTGGGGGAACGGATGCGGTGTGTGGTAACCGGGGCGGCCGGGTTCATCGGGTCGCACCTCTGCGAGCACCTGCTCGCCGGCGGGCACGCCGTCACCGGGGTCGACTGCTTCACCGCGTACTACCCGCGGCCGGTGAAGGAGCGCAACCTCGCCGGGCTGCGCGGCCGACAACACTTCGCGTTCCACGAGCTCGACCTGTCCGCGGGCGACCCGGCCGGGACGGTGGCCGGGGCCGAGTGGGTCTTCCATCTCGCCGCGATGCCGGGCCTGACCCGGAGCTGGCTCGACTTCGACACGTACAACCGCCACAACCTGACCGCCACCCACCGCCTGCTCGAAGCCCTGAAGGGCTCGCCGACACTGAAGCGGGTGGTCTACGCCTCGACCTCCTCCGTGTACGGGAAGTACGCCTCGGGGGACGAGTCGTTGCCGACGAAGCCGAGTTCGCCCTACGGGATCACGAAGCTGGCCGGGGAACAGCTCTGCCGGGTGTACGGGGACGAGTTCGGGGTGCCGGCGGTGGTCCTCCGGTACTTCAGCGTGTACGGCCCGCGGCAACGGCCGGAGATGGGCTACCACCTGTTCATCGACGCAATCCTCCGGGGCAAGCCGATCACCCTCACCGGGGACGGGCTCCAGGTCCGCGGGAACACCTTCGTCGCGGACTGCGTGGACGCGACCGCGCGGGCGGCCGAGGCGATGCCGGGCGAGGTGTTCAACCTCGGCGGCGGGGAGCTGGTGACGGTCCTGGAGGTGTTGAGAAAGCTGGAACGGATCATCGGCAAGCCGGCGACGATCGAGCGGCACCCGCCGCGGCCGGGCGATCAGCTGGCCACCGGGGCGGACGTGACCAAGCTGTTCCGGCATCTCAGCTGGAAGCCGACCACGGGCATTGATGAGGGACTGGCGAAGCAGGTGGAGTGGCAACGGTCGCTTTTGTAAACCCTGACGAGCTGTCTATGGCGATCCGACTACGGGCAGAATTGGTTGGGGCAGTGGCTATCGGGCTGGGCGTCGCGCATCCCGTCTCAGTCCTCGCGGGCTGGGTGCTCCTCATTCTGACGTTCCCGCTCACATGGCCGGACGGATCGGAGGAGAAGTACTGCTGGGTTCTTCCGGCGGTCGCTGGTGTTGCAATTTCGACTGGCCTAACAGTCGGCTCGTGTGCTGGATGGGCTTTCTATCGATGGAGCCGTCGACAAGGTCGACGCTGAAGGCGGTTCATCTCCATTAGAGCGGAGCACGGATGCTCGACTTCCTGAACCGACACATAATGCACCCGCTGATGGCCCGCAAGCGCCGCAGCCGCCACCTCGAATACCTGCGCCACCTCAAGCAGACGCAGTTCGACCCGCCGGAGGTGGTCCGCGCCCGGCAGCTGGCCGCGCTCAAGGTGACGCTCCGGCACGCCTACGAGACGGTGCCGTACTACCGGGCCGCGTGGCGGACGGCCGGGGTCCACCCGTCCGACGTGCAATCGCTCGCAGACCTCGAAGCGTTCCCGCTCCTCACGAAAGCCGACATCCGCAAGCACGAGCGCGACCTCATCTCGGCCGCGTTCGACGCCGCGAAGCTCCGCCTCAAGCGGACCTCGGGCTCGACCGGGGTGCCGCTCAACATTCGGATCGACGAGCCGGCCGTGCAGTGGAAGACCGCCTGCACGATCCGGTCCGACGAGTGGTCGGGCTACCGGCTCGGGCAGCGGGTGGCGAAGGTGTGGGGCAACCCCGAGTACCGGCACTTCGGGCTGAAGGGCCGGCTAATGAACTTCTTCTTCGACCGGGCCGTCTACCTCGACACCCTGAACCTGAACGGCGAGCGGATCGCGGAGTTCGCCGCGGCCATTCGCCGGCACCGCCCCGGGCTCATCTTCGGCCACGCCCACTCGCTCTACCTGCTCGCGTGTTCGCTCAAGAAGACCGGGGTCATCGGCATCCGCCCGAACGGGATCATCTCGACCGCGATGCTCCTGCACGACTGGCAACGGACGGTAATCGAACAGGTCTTCGACTGCCCGGTGACGAATCGGTACGGGTGCGAGGAAGTCAGCCTGATCGCGTCGGAGTGTGAAGTGCATCAGGGGCTGCACGTCAACGCGGACTCGGTGTACACCGAGATCGGCCCGGGCGGGAAGCTCCTCGTCACCGACCTGACGAACCGGGCCATGCCGCTCGTCCGCTACGAGATCGGCGACGTCGTGGTCGGCTCCGGTCGCGCCTGCCGGTGCGGGCGCGGGCTGCCGATGCTGGAGCGGATCGAAGGGCGTGAGGCGGATTACGTCGTCACGCCGGCCGGGAACCTCATCAGCGGTATCTCCTTGACCGAGAACTTCGCGCTGCTGATCACCGGTGCCGCACAGGTGCAAATCGTGCAGGAGTCGCTGCACCACCTCCGCGTCCGGCTCGTGGCGGACGAGTCGTTCGGCGACGCGAGCCGGCGGCAGATCGCGGAGCTGGTTCACGACACCTTCGGCCCGTCCATGCGGTTCGACGTGGAACTCGTCGACGCGATCCCGCAGGAGCCGTCCGGCAAGTACCGGTTCTGCATCTCGAAGGTCGCCCGGGACCACCTCCAGGCGTTGAGCGCGTGACTTTTGTAGGGCCGGCTGTGCCGGCCTTTGTGTCCGTGAACGGCCGGCACAGCCGGCCCTACAACATGATCCCCACCGTCTCCGTCGTGATGGCCGCGAAGAACTACGCCCGGTTCCTGCCGGCGGCGGTCGAGTCCGTTCGCGCCCAGACGTTCCCGGACTGGGAACTGCTCGTCATCGACGACGGCTCGACCGACCACACGCCCGAGGCCGTGCGGCCGTTCCTCGCCGACCGCCGCGTGCGGTACGTCCGCTCGGACCGGCTCGGCCAGTCGCGGGCCAAGAACCTCGGGATCGGGCTGAGCCGGGGCGCGTACGTCGCCTTCCTCGACGCCGACGACGCCTGGCGGCCGACGAAGCTGGAGAAGCAGGTCGCGCTCTTCCGCGAGCAGCCCGACACGGGGGTCGTCTTTTGCCGGCGGTCGCTGATCGACGAGACGGACCGGCCGTTGCCGCCGAAGTCCACAACTCCCCCGCAACGGGGGCACGTGCTGAGCGCGATGTACGTCCAGAACTTCGTCTGCTTCTCGTCGGTGATCGTCCGGCGGGCGGTGTTCGACCACGTCGGCGGGTTCGACCCGCAATGGGATTTGGCGATCGACTACGACCTCTGGCTGAGGGTCGCGAAGCACCACCGGTTCGACTTCGTCGACGAGGAACTCGTCCTCTACCGCACCGGGCACGGGAACCTGTCGAAGAAGCTGTCGGACCGTGTCGCGACGGCCTTCTCCATCATGCACCGGGCCGGAACCCGGTACGGCGTGAACGAGGCGATCCCGGCCGCGGTGGTGGCGGAGGGGTACGCCTCGACGTGCCGGACGGTCGGCTACGTGATGCGGGCGCCGGAGCCGGCGACGGCGGCGCGGTGGTACCTACGCGGGCTCCGCTGGCCGAACGGGCGGAAGGCGTCGGCGAAGGGGCTGGTCGCGGCGGTGCTGGGGATGCTAAGACGGAAGCGGGTCGGCGGGTCGGCCGAGAACGCTTCTGAGAACATCTGATCTCACCACAAAGTCACAAAGGTCACACAAAGCACACCAAGAAAACCTCCGGGCGAGGTTCTCTTGGTGGCTCTTTGTGCCCACTTTGTGTCTTTGTGGTGAATCAATGAATTGACCTACGTGAACACTTCCCGGATCGGCTTCCCGCGGGCGATGGGCAGCGGGCGGTTCAGCTTGTCGGCGATCTCCGTCTCGGAGTCGATGCCGAGGGCCTCGAACATCGTCGCGGCGAGGTCTTCCGGCCGGGCCTGGCCGACGGTCGGGTAGGCGCCAAGCTTGTCGCTCGCCCCGTACACGAACCCCTTCTTCGCCCCGCCCCCGGCGACCACCGCACAGTAACACTGCGGCCAGTGGTCGCGCCCGCCGTTCGAGCTGCTCCGCGGGGTCCGCCCGAACTCGCCCACCCATACCACCATCGTGGTGTCGAGCATCCCCCGCTCTTCGAGGTCGGTGAGCAGGGCCGGCAGCGTCTGGTCGGTCATCGGCAGCAACTCGTCGAGCCGGCCGACCACGTTCTCCTTGTTGAAGCCGTGATAATCCCACCCCTGGCCGGTCCCGCCGATCGCCCGCGAGAAGTAGACGTTCACGAACTTCGCCCCGGCCTCGACCACCCGGCGGGCGAGCAGGCACGACTGCCCGTAGGTCGTCCGGCCGTACTTCTCGCGGGTCGCCGGCGTCTCTTTCGTGAGGTCGAACGCCTGCTTGAACCGCGGCGAGGTGAGCATCGCCACCGCCTTCTGGTAGCTGTCGTCGAGTCCCTGGGCGACGAGCGACGTTTCGAGCAGGTCCGACTGGTCGTCGATCAGCTTGAGGATGTCCTTGCGGTGCTCCAACCGCTCGACCGGGAGGTTCTCGGGCAGGGTGAGTTCGGGGAGCTGGAAGTTGGCCCGGTTCGGGTCCTGGTTGACGAACAGCGGGTTGTGGCCCTTGCCGAGGAAGCTCGCGTGCTGGCCGGGGGTGATCGACCCGTCGGAGATGACGTGCGGGAACGAGACGAACGTCGCCACGCCCTGCGGGGCCGGGGCGAGCCTGTCGACGACCGACCCGTAGGCCGGGAACAGCTCGATCGAGTCGCGCAGCCGCTGGTCGTCGGTCGGCGGGGCGACGCCGGTGAGCGAGTAGTACCCGGCCGAGTTGTGGTTCTTCATCGTGTGCTGGAGGCACCGGACGACGGTGAACCTGTCCGCCATCGCCGCCAGCTTCGGGATGCGTTCGCCGAAGATCACCCCGGGAAGTTTGGTCTTCGTCGCCTTGAACCACCCGCGGACGTTGTCCGGGGCGTCCGGTTTCGGGTCGAACGTCTCATGCTGGCCCGGGCCGCCCCACTGGTGCAGGAAGATGACCGCCTTCGCGGTCGCCCGGCCCCGGGCTTTCGGCGTGGAGGCCGCCGCGAGCAGCTGGGGGAACGATAACCCGAGCAGACCGGCGCCGCCGACGCGGAGGGCGGCCCGGCGGGTGGGAAAAGCGAATGGGGTCATGGAGATCTCCCCCGAAGGCTGCCGCCCCGTTGGGGCTCATTGGTTTTCGCCCCAACGAGGGTGTGAAAAAATTGGCAGAAGCTCACGGTTTTGCGATCGTCACCGCGTGCAAGGTGCTCGGGATATTGCACTTGCGAACGATAACATAAAAACAACTGACAGACCGAGCCATTTTTTCACACCCTCAACGGGGCGGCAGAGAATAGCCCAGGGCTATGCGCTCCCACCCCGTTGGGGTGAAAACCACACCCACCGGCGACCGCTCTCCGAACGGCGTGTTCCGGTTGCGTCCGGTCGGGGAAACGGGATGATGGCGGTACCCATCATCACCCGGAGGCTCCCATGTCCGGCCCATACCCCGACCGCCGCGAGATGCTCGCGTATTCGGCCGCCTTCGGCTCCGCCTTCCTGGCCTCACCGACCCCCGGGGCGGCGAAACCCGCCGGGCCGCGGAAGAAGTACCCGTTCAAGAAGTCGATCAACCAGTGGGCGTTCCCGTACCCGGAGAAGATGTCGCTGGAGCAGTGCCTCCAGCTCGCCAAGGACGCCGGGTTCGACGGGATCGAGCTGAACTACGACCTCGACAACGACCTGTCGCCGAAGAACGGGCCGAAGGAGTATGCGGCCGTCCGCCGGACGGCGGAGAAGATCGGGATCGCCATCAGCGGGGTGTGCTCGTTCCTGTTCTGGCCGTACCCGCTCTCGAGTAACGACCCGATGAAACGGGCCCGGGGGCTGGACCTGGCCGGCAAGATCGCCGAGTGTGCAGCCGCCCTCGGGACGGAGAACGTACTCGTCGTCCCCGGGGCGGTCCACATCCCCTGGCGGACCGACCACGAGCCCGTCCCGAACGACGTGTGCGACCGGCGGGCGAAGGAGGCCATCGGCAAACTTCTGCCGCAGGCCGAAAAGTTGAAGGTCTACCTGAACATCGAGAACATCTTCTTCAACGGCTACCTGATGACCCCGGGCGAAATGAACGACTTCGTGGACTCGTTCAAGAGCGACCGGGTCCGGGTCCACTTCGACACCGGGAACATCATGATGTACCAGTTCCCGGAACACTGGGTCGCCCAGCTCGGCGGGCGGATCAAGAACGTCCACCTGAAGGAGTTCACCAAGAAGGGAACGGACGTCTCGCTGGAGGCGTTCCGCCCGCTCCTCGACGGGACGACGAACTGGCCGGCGGTGCTGGAGGCCTTCGACCAGACCGGGTACAAGGACTACCTGACGTTCGAATACTTCCACCCGTACCAGCACTACCCCGAAGCCCTGGTCTATCAGACCGCCGATTCCCTCGACCGGATGCTCGGCCTGAAGGGCTGACGTGTCCGGTGCCCGGCCGCGGTCGGGACCGGACAGGTTCCCGACCAGACCCGTGGAACCTTCGGGTCCGACCGGCGTCTAATTCTAGTAACCCGCCCGCCGCTCCCCTCCGCGAGCACGGTCAGACCCGCCGAAGACGGCGGGCCGATCCGCTCCGCGCGTCCCGCCCGCCGACCCCCTCCCCGGGCCAACGGCTGATCCCGTAGATTTGACTGGGCTCTCAGAAATTTCTCAGCCCGGCTTCACTACGGATTCACGGGTCGGGTGTTATGACTGTTGAAGAGATTGGCGAATCGCCCTGGGTCGTCTCGCGCCTGTGGTGAGATCGGCCGACCACGCCACAGGGATCGGGTGAAATGTCTTCTGATCTGTTTATCCAGTTTGTGGCCTTGTTTTTCACCGGCATCGGTCTGCTGCTGGTCGGGGGGGTGAACCTCCTCCTGCCGCGGCGGACTGCGGGGTGGGCCCGGGGCCTCGCGACCGTGCTCATCGTCGGCCTCGTTTTGGCCGGCGCCTGGGCTTGCGGCGGCGATCTCCGGGCGGTCGGCCGGGCGGCCGGGGCCCTCGCCCTCGCCCTGGGCGCGTGCCTGCTCGCCGGGTCGGAGCGGCTGACGGCCGCCGGGACCACCGTCCTGGCTGTGCTCCGCCGGCCGGCCGGCCGGTGGGGGCTCCTCGCGCTCGCCGGGGTCGCGCTCGCCATGGGATCGGCCGCCTCTTACGAGGCCCAGGTCGAAGCGACGCTCGACGGGCAGATGCTTGAACTGGAGGCACTGTCGGTCCCACCGCCGACCGCGACCCTGGAGCGTGCCCGCGTCGTGACCGACCGGGGGACGGCTGTCGAGATCCGGGAGGCGACCGCGCCGCGGTCCGAGGGCGACCTCCGGGTTCTCGAAGAGCGGCTCCTCCAGACTTCTTCGACCCGGGCGAACGTCTTCCGCCGGCAGCCGGCCGACGACCGGTGCAACTGCCACGGGTGGGTGTTCACCGGCGGGCGGTTCTGGATCGGCGGGGTGAACATCGACCTGATCCTGGGTGAGAACGGCTACCAGCCGGTGTCGGACCCGCGGTCCGGGGATCTGGCGGTTTACCGCATGAACGGGTCCGTCTCCCACACGGCCGTGGTCCGGTACGTGACCGACGGGATGCCGGTCCTGGTGGAGGGGAAGTGGGGGTGCTCCGGGGTGTTCCTGCACCCGGTCGACAAGTCCATCTACGGGAGCGATTTCACCTACTACCGCAGCCCCCGGCCGGGGCACCTGCTCGCCGGGATCAACAGTCCGGACGATCCCAACCCCGCCCCCACCGCTCCGGACGACAACCCCGCCGACGCGATCACCGAGTGACCGGCCCCCCGCCCGGTCCAAAGCTCGGACTTCGACGCACCAAATCCGTAGCTCCTTTCGACCCCGAACTCCCCACCCCCGGTCAGGCCCAGCTAGGGGCGAGCGTTCGGGTTTCGGACCTCGGCGGGCTTCTTGCCGGCCGATACCGTCCCGGGCGGGGGATCCCCCTCCGCCCCCGCGTACTTGTAGTCGAGGTACGCCAGGTACATCAACCCGCCGAGGATCGCGTAACAGATGGCCGTCGCCGGGAGCGACGGCGAGACGAACTTGACAGCCGTCCCGGCGAACTTGTTCAGCTTCACCTTCATCCCCCGCAGGTCCACCGAGTACAACTCGTCGAGCAACAGGTGGGACAGGAACCCGACCATTACCCCCCCGCCGAAGAGGACCCGCAGCCGCCGGTCCGGACTGTGGTAGCCGAGGTAGACAACCAGGCCCGCGATCAGCATCGCCGGGACGCTGTGAAACATCCCCCGGTGGACGGTCAGCCGCTTGAACATCCGCGACAGCCCGTACCGGATGATGACGTACCCGAACAGGAGAGTCGCCAGAATGCTCTCCTGGGACACGCCCATGTGGGAGAGGCGGGGGACCAGGGTGAGCGGGCCGACGATCGCGGCGAGCCCGAACATTTCCCGGACCGGCACCCCGGACTGGCTGTCCAGGTCCGGGAGCATTCCCCCCACGGTGGTCAACCCGGCGGCCAAGACGGCGGCCTCGGTGGAAAACCCGAGCGGCTGCACGGCGGCCCCGCCGTACATGACGCCCAGTGCCCCCGAAACCGTGATGTGCGTGCGGAAGCCGGCCATAGTCCACCGGGTGCGGGGTTCAAAATGAATCGGGCGACAGGATACCCGGGGGAGTGGTGTCGCGGAAGGCGAGGCGGGCACCCGACCCGGGGGCGCGGTCAGGTCCGCTTCCTATTCCGCACGCCGCCCTGCTGACATTGTGGACACCCGTCCAATATGGGTCAATCAATTCTATCGGGACCCAGTGTCTTTCAAAGTAGGCCGCTCGCGGAGCGAGCAGCCGTTTCTGGTGGCCGGGAGGATGAAGAAACGTCCACTCGCGGAGAGGGTGTGTAGAAATCGGAACGACCGGGGAGTGTCGTCGGCTTGCGTTGTCGAAATCCGCAGTGGGGTATGGTTTTTCACCCCAACGGGGTGGGAGCCGATAGCCCCGGGCAACGCCCTGGGCGGGGGGACCCCACTCGATCGGGTCGGACGTCGGGCGCGGCCGCGTTCCCCCGCCCAGGGCGTTGCCCGGGGCTATCGGCTCCCAGCCTTTCAGGCTGAAAACGTCGAGGCGCCAATTCCTCGTGGATGTCGACAAAGCGAGCGGACCACACCCGCGGACCGAACTTTGAGAGACCCTGGTCGGGACCGACAGGAGGGTAGGACCATGTCGAACGGGGACATCGCCCGCAGGCTGCGGGCGCACGCATCGGACCTGGCCCGCGGCGGCGACAACCTTTACCGGGTTCGGGCCTTCCGGCAAGCCGCGGTGGTGATCCTGGGGCTGACCGCCGAGGTGGAATCGCTCGTCGCCGCCGGCGGCCCAAAGGCGCTGGAGAGGGTGCCGGGGATCGGCAAAAGCCTGGCGGACACGATCGCCAACTTCACCCGGGAGTGACCGGGCGGGCCGGCGTGGTCACCACCGATACGAATACTGGGCATAGAACAGCGACGGGTTGGCGGCCATGGCGTCGTGCGCCGGCCCGGGCGGGGCCGTGTTCTTGAGGAAGCTGCCGGCCCAAAGGTACGAATAACCCACCAGCACGTCCGAATGGTTCGTCAGGTGGAAGTTGGACAGCACGTCGAGTTCGTTCCCGACGTTATCCCCTGCCTTCCCGGTCTTGTCCTGGCGGAGGATGCCGCCGGCCGGTCCGTAGAGAGCATCCTTGTTCGAATCGAGCCGGAAGACGTGGAACTGGGTCAGCAGCGTCAGCCAGTTGGCCGGGTACAGGATTCCCTGCACGAAGTAGTCGTTGATGTTCTGCCGGCCGACGATGTCGGCGAAGCCGAAGTAGTAGTGGCCGAACGGGAACAGCTGGTTGAACGTCCGCCGGGTGGGGGTGTTCTGCGGGTCCGGGTCGCCGCTGGCGTACTCGTACCCGACCCAGAACTGCGGATTCCACATCACGTCCTTGAAGTGATACCCGCCGTCGACGGCAAAGGCCTTGGCGAGGATCGACTGGTTCGAGTAGTGGCCGAACTGGAGCATCGCCTCGAGGTCCCACAGCCAGTTATTGGCCGTTCCCGCGTACCGGCTGCCGACGGTGCTGACGTTGTAGTTCCCCGGAACCCCGCCCTGGCCGATCGCCGCACCGGCGTTCGTGTTGTTCAGGTCCAGGTAATAGAGGTCGATGGCCTGGTTCGCCTTCGGCCGGTAGGTGAACCACGCCCCGCTGAAGAACTGGTTGTGGTCCGCCGTGTCGAATTGCCCGGGCCGCGGCGGCACCACCGGCTGGACGCCGAACACGTCGAAGTCCCACTTCTCCGTCCGGGTGAACACCTTCACCCCCTCGAACGTCCGCCGGGTATTCACCCAGTCGAGCGGGCTGATGAGCCGTTGCGACCCGTAGAGCATTTCCTGACGCCCGACCCGGACGTAGACCGGGTTATCTTTCTCGCCGAACTTGAAGACGCGGAGGTCGGCGAACAGGTTGAGGATGTCGCCGCGGTCGATATCGGTGGTCAGCGGGGGGATGCTCCGGGCGGTCACGTCCGCGTAGAGGAACTCGCCGAAGATGCGAAACCAGTCCTGGACCCACAAGTCGCCGTAGATGCGGGTCCGGAAGAGGTTGTAGGCGTCCGTCGCCCCGCTGGTCCGGCCGTTGCTGTTCACCTCGTTCATGAACCGGTAGCGGAACTCGCCGCCGGTGGTGAACGTCGCGTACTCGCCGCCCGGTATCCACTTCAGGACGTCGGCATAGTCGTGCTCGGTGTTCTTCGGGTCCTTCAGGTACGACCAGTTCACGTCGTAGTTCGGGAGGAAGATCGGGCTGACCCGTGGGTACGGGTATTTCGGCGGGGTCTCCCGCTCGGCGCCGCGGATCTGGTCGAGGAGGGAGTAGTACCCCGGGCCGGTGGGCGGGACGACGAAATACCCGGGGCGGGGCATCGGGGTCTGCCACCGGGGGCCGACCGGGGCCGGGGGCGCGGGCGGGCCCGGCACCGAGCTGGTCGGACCGGGCCCCGCCGCCCCGGGGCTCGCCGGCACCG
>JAQGHQ010000149.1 GCA_028288765.1 Gemmataceae bacterium
TGCAACCGGGCCAGGGCGGCGTGCGTGCGGTCCATGCCATCCGCGTGATCGAACGGACCCGCAGTCAGCAGTTCGTCGGTCGCCCGTGGGGTCAGGTCGGCAACCCCGAAACGGTGAGGCAGGGAGGACGGCACCGGCGGCCAGACGGCCGCTCCGGACTCCCGGTAGCCCCACAACTGCTCGAACCAGAATACGACCAGTCCCCCCGCCCCCGGGTCGTGCCAGGTGACCAGCCCGACCACGAGGTCCGGATGGACCCAGATCTCCCGCGCGCCTCCCCGCCCGGTCCCGGCTGCCGCTGCCGGGCGCGTCTCGACCACGGCCGTGTAGGGCACGGTGAACGGTCCGGCGGGCGCCTGCGCCGGGGACGAGGTCGTAAGAACCCGGTGTCTGGGAATCCCGAACCTCCTGGCCGTCGCGGCGATCGCCGCCTGGCCCTGCACCGAAGCCCGGTAGTCGGCCCACCGGGTGCCGTAGGCCCGGCAGACCGCCCCGCCGTCGAAGACCCGATCGGCCCGCCGGATCCGGACCCGGACGTCGCCAATCATGACGGCGTAGTGAGCCGGGTCCTCGGGGAAATTGGCGACCCAGTCGCCGGCAACGGGCGGGATGGACTTAGCCCGCCGAGTCTTGTCCTTGGTCATGACGTCTCCAGAAAGTTGTGCGTTGGGCGAAAGTCAATCGACCACCGTATTGGTAATCGCGGAACCGGCCCGGTGCCCGGTGCCCACGATCGGGAATATCCTCTTCGTCGTCCCCCAGAACGGGGGAGGACGGCGGGCGGCGAAGGCCGGGCCCCACAGCCGGTCTACCTCCCGACTCGCCCGGAGCGGGAGGTTAGCTCAATGACCTAACGAGTGGGTTACCTCCTTTCGTCAAGACTGGAACGCGGGTATCCGCCTCGTAGCTCCGTCCTGGTCGCCCGGACGGGCTGCGGCTCGTCGGAGCTCCGGAATCATTCCGGCGTCTCTCAGCCCGGCCGACGTCGTGCCTCCGGGGCAGGACGCCGTACTCCCGGGGCAAGTCCGGTGCGGTCTTCGCACCCCGACTCCCGTGTACAGCCGGACCGTCAGACCTCACGCCCCGGCCGCGGGGTCAGTACCAGACTGACCGGCGCGAGGACCCGGTGGGGGTGGCGACGCCAGCCCCGCCCGCACCGCCGCGATGGCCTCCCCGACCCGGGCCTGGACGGCGGGCCCGGCGGCGAACCCGGTCCAGATGACCAGCTCGGTCATCAGGTCGACGCCCGCGGAGGTTGTCAGCCCGGGGGCCATCCGTACCACGACCCCGGCGAGGCGGGCCTGCACCGCCGCGTTCCTCGACCGGGTGAACCGCAGGCTCAAGGCCGGGATCGCCCGGGCCCCGAAGCCGGCCAGGGCGGCGGCTGCGATACCCGACTCACCCTCAGCGACCCGCATCACGAGGTCGTCGACCACGCGGCCGATCACCACCGGGTGGCAGACCGCAAGAACGTGCCTCACGACCACCTCCCGGATCGCCCCGTCGGGGTCGAGCAGGTGGTCGATGAGGGGGGCCAGGGCCGCCCGGATCCGGGCCTCGGCTGCCTCATCCCGATCCCCCGAGATAGGCATCCGCCCGCGGCAGCCGCCGGTGTTACGGCTCGTCCCCGATCGTGGCCTGCTCATGCCCCGGGTCTCCTTTCATCGCCGCTATCAGGACCAGACCCCTCGACCCCCGGGAAAGGGAGGAGACGAAAGGACTTCGGGGCCGGCCGGGTGAGCTTCCGGAGGACCCCGAGTTGCTTCAGGGCGGCCAGGTGCCGGGCCTGGGCAGCCGCCTGCCGGCGGAGCAGGTGAGCGCCCTGCGGCCCCCCGGCCCGCTCCCCCTGGGCCGCGTCCAGGTCGGCCAGGTACACCTGTAGCCAGGTCACCGCGACCCGGTCCACGGCCAGCCGCTCGGCCGGGCTCGGGGCCGGCCCGAGGTGCTCGTCCTTGAGTTCGGCCAGCCGCTGCCGGATCGACTCCCGGGCCAGAAGCGACTTCCCGGCCAGGACGGCGAGCAGGCTGTCCTCGGCGTGACCGCACAGGTCCCCCATCTGGCGCCACAGTTCGGGCCGGGCGGCCAGCAGTTCCCGAACGGGGCCGAGGGCAGTCGGGTCCCCGGCCTGGGCCCGCTCGAGGACCTCCCGGTCGGCCTCGGTCAACGGGGGCGGGTCCGGGTCTGCGACCCGCGGTATGGGCTTGGCCATCATCGACGTTTCCTCCATTCCCCGCCGTGCCGATGGTAACCGCCCGCACTCAGGACGGCGTTGATGAGCAGACCAGCAAGTGTGCAGAACGCCTCCACCTCCCGGTCGACCGCCGTCCGGCCTTCCCGGTTAGCATCCCGGGCGGCCCGGTCTGCTGCTCGCTCGGCCCGCCGACGGGCATCCTCGGCGGCCGCCAGCCGGCCGGCCGCCCCGCCCCCGACGTACTCCCGGACGGTCCGCCCACCCACCTTCCGGCTGCGGGTGTAGTAGCACCCCCGGCCCTTCCGCATCTCCCAGGCCATTTGTGTTACCTCCAGTCGCCGGCGCCGGTCCGATCAGCCGACGGCCCGCCGGGGCGCGGGAACAGGCGCGGCCGCCCGTCGCGCCGGGGCCACCCCGACGAAACGGTCGATCCCGTCGAGCAACCGTCCGACGGCCGCCGAACCGACCGGCGCCGTGTTCGTCCCGGTCGGCACGGACTCCGGTACCGCCGCCCGGCTCCGGGACCACAAGGCCAGGACCCTGGCCGCGGTCGCCGGGGTGACCGGAAGAACATGGGCCGCAATGACCTCCTTCCGGCGGGCCGCGGCCGCCGCCGCCCGGAGGAGCATCGCGTCCGTATCCTCTACGGTGGCCGCGCGGGGGAGCCCGGGGGCCTGATGAATGAACTCGTCTAGTAGGAGCGGGCCGAATGTGAACCCGACCCACTTCCACAGGATCTCCGGGTCCGCTTCCGACAGCCCGGCATGGAGCCGTGGCCCGAGAAGGGTACAAACGACCCAGATCGGGCTGTCGAGCCGGTCCCGGATCGTGTAGTGGAGGCCCTCGTAGGCCGCCGCCGTCCCGGACGGCAGACCGCACTTTTGGTCGACCGCGTCGAACCCCTCCCCGGCCAGCAAGTAGGCCTCGACCGCCCACCGCAGGAGTGGCGGGTCGAGCTGGCGGAGGGCGGCTGCCCCAGCGACCGCCGGGTCCATGGCTCCCGCACGGTCCTGGTTCCGGTCGTCCGCGCCGGTGACCAGGACCTTCCGGTACGCGACTGCCCGTACTACCCAGTCGTCGTCGACGTCCGGGTCGGGAAGCTGGTCGTGGTCGACCAGGTATCCGGCCCGGAGCCACCGGCGGTCCGGGGGCGGGGCCGGGTCGTACGGGTTCGGCGTGTACACAGGTGACATCCGTGTCGGTCGGGGGGGAAGAGGCCGGAAGGCCAGTTCCCCCATCATAATCGCACTCTGAATGCGTCGGCGGATCCACCTCCTGTTGATTGGGTTCAGGTGTAACCGGCTGATCGGATCGCTCCGCGTGACCAGTGGCCGGGCCTATTCGCCCGGTGTCGCGCGGAGTACGGAATGTCGGGGGGTCGGGGGCGGCCCCGGATTCCCCGGCCGCGGCGGTCCTCCTGGACGGCCGCATCGTCGGGCGCGCGCGGGAGCGGCGGTCCGGCGTCGGATCACGGGGCTCCATGTACCTGGACGGGGGCACCGACGTCCGTCTCCGGAGCCGCTCCCACCGCACCCATGAAGCCCGCCATCCCGCCAGAATCTCGTCCGGGCCGATCTCCCGGTGTCCGTGTCTGGCCAGGGTGGTCGTGATCCGGTCCATCACCTCGCTCACGTTGCTCTCGAAGGCCGGCCCCGCCGTCGCGATCCACCCCATCACCACCTGTTTGGCGGCCAGGGAGGGGTTCGGCCGGTCGTGGGCCTGACGGAGGCTGGTCTCCAGTCGGTCCAGGGCCTCGGGTCCGACGGTGAATCGGAGCCCATGGTCTCTCCGTGCGAGGACGAAGCCCAGGAGTTGGGCCGTCTCACCCCGGTCGAGATCTTTGGGCGGACCGTCTTCACCCTTGAGGGAGAGCCGGGCCCGACCCAGGATCTCGCGGACCTGCTGGAGGATTTCCTTGCCTTCGGATATGGACTGGCACAGGTACGCCAGGTTGTCGGCGTATCTGAACCAGAGCCACAGACCTCTCTCTGCCCAGAGGTCGAGGGCATGGTGGAGGCGGACACACAGTCCCGTCGGACTGAGTGCCGACCCCTGGTCGATCCCGACGACCCGGGCCGGGCCGTCGTGTCCCCGGAGTACTGCCCCGATCAGGGCGAGCAACTCGGGGTCGTTGATGTGGTCTGTGTGGTCGGCCAGGAGGTCGGCCACCGGGACGTTATCGAACGCCTTCTTGATGTCGTCGACGGCCAGGACCCACCGGTTTGTGGCCGTCATCTCGGTTTCGAGGGCGGCCAGCAGGTCCCAGCACCCCCGGCCGGGGCGGAACCCGAACGACCGCGGAAGGAAGACGCCCTCCCAGTACGGGGTCATGGCGGCGTTCACGGCTGCGGCCAATACCCGGTCGGGGAGGTTGGCCAGTTTCAGGGTCCGGTGCCCGCCCCTCGGCTTGGGAATCTTGACTTCCCGGACCGGCCCGTGCCGGTAGTTTCCGGTTTGGACGTACTCGCCGAGCTCGCGCATCAGGCCGGCGACCTCGCGCCGGCCCAGGTCGGAGTACGTCACCCGATCCGGCCCCGGCGCCTGCCCGGCCTCGGCCCGGAGCGCGTAGTAGGTCTGGATCAGGTTGTCGGTCGAGGCGATTTCGGCGACCGTCGGCAGGCGACCCGCTGGACAGACGTGCCGGCGGGGCCGGGCCCGGGGCCGGTACCGGTTCGCCGAGTACGAGGTGTTCTGGTCCGGGGTCTGCTGGTGCGAGAACCCCCAGGTTGTCCGGGCGAAACTCATCGGCGGTCTCCCGGGAGGGCCGGGCGGGTGGCGAGGAACCGGTCGATCCGGCCGGCCAGCTGGTCGACCCCCGGGGCGTACCACCCGCGGGCGGTGTACGACGTTCGTCGCGTCCGGGCGGCCAGCCGGAACCGGGGGTGGTGGCGGTCAGCCAGGTCGATCAGCCGGAGCGGTGGGGCGTCGGCCGGGCTGCTCAACTGGGGCGGGCGGATCGGGGGCAGCCCGGGCCCGGCGTCCGCCCGGACCAGGACCGAGAACCTGTTCAGGTCGAGATCCGGCAGCGCAGCGGCGGTGACGATCGCTTTCGCCGACGTCCTGGAGAACGGACTGGTGGCCACGGTCAGGGCGGCGATCCGGACGGGGCTCAGGCCGGTCGTGTTCACGGGCCCGGCGGTCACCACCGGCCACCCGGGCAGGTGGTCGAGTAGGGCGAGTGCGTGATCGACCCCCCCGACCAGGACGACGACCCCGCCGGCAGCCGCCCCGGGTGGAGCGGCTTGCAATCGGGCGAGTTCGGCGATCCGGTCGTTCCTGGTGCTGTGCCCCCAAATCCCGCGACGCTCCAGGTCGACCGGGTCGTCGGTCGGTTGCCCCCTCACCCCGCCGCTGAACATCACACTTTCGACTACAACCCGCCGCTCGACCCGGCCGTGGGCCGGGAGGGTCAGCTCCGCCAGCCCGAAGAACGCGGCGAGCAGATCGTTCTCCCAGGGGGATAGGGCCGAGCCAGAGGGGACGAGGCCGAACGCCCGCGCCCGCCAGAGGTGATCGATACACGCCTGGCCGCGCTTGCCCATGACGTCGACCGGGTCGATCACGACGGCGACCTGCCGCCACTCCATGCGGACCCCGTCGGCGGCCAGACCGATCGGGGTGGTGACGACCACCCGGCCGACCTCCCCGACGGCCGGTCGGTACCGCCCGCTCGCGGCCGCCGCATCGACCCCCAGTTCACGGAGGCGGGACCGGACCCGGAGGGTGTCATCGACCCGGCGGACGACGACCGCGATGGTCAGGTCCGGCCAGGCCGCAGCCACCTGGGCGACGAGGGAGACCGGGTCGACGCTCGGGCCGTACCGGACGACCCCGCCCGGGTGCGCCCGGACCAGGGCGAGGAGGGCCGGGTCGGGGGCGGGCCGGGTGAGGTCCGGCGTCGGGAGCGGGCCCGGGACATACCCCGTCACCCGTACCGGATGGCCGGCCCGCCGACAGGCGGCGATCACCGCCGGGACGATGCCGTTCGGGATCCCAGTCCGGTCCCCGCCGTGGATGTCGGCCGTGAGGTCGACGATCCTCGGCACGACGCACTGCCCGCCGGCCGCGTACTTACCCGGGACGAGTGAGACCGACTTGAAGAGCTCCCGGATCTCCGCCGGGAGCACTTCGGCCACCACCCCGTTCGACTCGTTCCAGTGAACGGTGACGACCGCGGGGGCGGGCGGGGCAGCGGATTGGGTCATCGAGTTATCCTCCATTCGGCCGGGGCGACCCGGACGGCGCGATCCGACTCCCCGGATACAGTCGGCAGGGGGGACGATCAGTCCCGGACACGGTGTCCGGGAGGTGGGCCGCGTCGAAACTCCCGGCGACCGATTGACCGGAGGCGACAACGGGCCGGGGTTATGGTCCCGCCAGTTTTCGAAAACTCAGTGTCTCACTCTACCTGACGGGACGATCTGCCCGGGGCCCGACGAGGAGACAGCCCACCCCCGCATTGAGGACAGGGGCTCTTCCCCTCGGGGCAGCCGCTGGTAGCCTCGGTCGAGGGTTGAGCGTCCGTCGCGGTGAGGGCGGTGCAGAACCTGGCGATCGCCTCGCGGGAAGTGCAGAGTGTGTTCCCGACCCGGATGACCTCCAGCCGGACACCGCGCAGGCCCGTTGAGGCCCACCTGAAGAAGGTGCTGATCGCGGGCTTGGACCCGCGACGACGCGCCGGGAGGCCGGCCCGATCCGGGGCCTGGGAAAGGGGAAAGACGGATTCCGTGATGAGATCGATCGGCATGCGCCACCTCGCTTCGGCTCACATCTGCCCGCGAGAATGACGATACTCGGCCCTCGGCCTCATGTCAGTGAAGTGTTCGTGCAATCGGCCATCACGAGTGGTCATAGCTCTGGGGCGAGGCCAAACGGTAACCTGTTTTGTCGCGGGTGTTGATCACGATGGGAGGCTCAAGTTTCATCAATCCTTGTACGCCACTCTGCTTCTGGACTGTGCGTAGGCTACAGTCGAGAGCCGCAGCCAACTGTTCACCCGTCAAAGGCTGCCTCTTCTCCAGGGTGCGGATAATTTCAAACTGGAACGCAGTTAACGTGTCCTCCGGCCTCAGGCGGAGTGAGTGACGGAAAGCGAGGCGGTCGAGCTCGTCCATGGCGGCTTGGCGCTCGGCCCTGGCTGCTCGCAAGGCCGACTCCTTTCGGACCAGGACGAAGTCCCGCCCGGGTTTGATCTCCTGGGTGTGTTCGATCATCCCAACCGGATTGCCGAGAAGGCTAACCCTAGCGGAATGAGACCTGGCTTGCACCCATCGGTTCCAGGCGGGGACGACCAACCCTGGTTCCGGGCGACACGGGCGGCCTCTGTTCGCAAGCCGGTCCGACCAGTTGTTATAATCCTCGATGTGGAGGTGCTCCCGACCGTCGACCCTTGTGCGGCGTCCGTTGAACCTGGTCATGCGACCTGCCACATCCTCCCGAACCGAGTCGAGCACCCGTTCGTCGGCTGGGCGCGGATCAGACCAGTCGGTGCCAGGCGGGTAGAATCGGTGCCACGCGAGTTTATGCGGGTCGTTCCCCGGCATTCGTATGTAGCCCCTGTCCGAGAGGAGGGCCTGCCACTCACAGAGCGTGACTAGGTGTAGGTTGAGCCATACCCCGTCACGCACCGGAACCGGGCCGAACGACAATCCCCCCAGTGGGACCGGCAACACCACCGCCGCCCCTATCTCCGGACCACCCACGACGTTGCATTCGATCAACGACATAAGTTCATCACATCTCGCGGCAAATTCGTCATCATCGGTGTCAGATAATCCGTTACTAAAATTACCATTACCATAATGGGAAAATTGTTCTTCGTCGTAACGCTTTCCGAGTGACTCGAAGTAACCCTCGATGGGAAGAGGGATCGGGGTCCTCCCCTCCCGGATCAGTTCGGTCCTGACCCACTCACCGAGCGGCCAATTGTAGAGCGTCCTCCACGGGAGCACGAAGGCGTCGGAAACGGCCCGTAGCGACAGGGCCGTCTCCCGATCGACCGGGTAGGGCACCGACCTGATCAGCCGGCGGGTGGCGGCCACCTGCTCGCTCAGCGTGAACTCGCGCGTCAGGAAGGAGAGCTGATCTGGTCCGAGGTCGGGAAAGTAGTCGGCCATCACGACACCCAGAAGAGTCAGCATCCCTGCTAAGTTGTCCGGTCTCCGAACCCGGAGTGTAGGCGACCCCGCTAACCGGACACCGGCAGCCGGTGATAATCACGGCGGCGCCGGCGATCCAGGTCTGTCGCGCCGAGCCGCGCGGGGGGCCCGGCCCACCGCTCTCGCGCTCGGCATCGGTCGTTGTCCCGGTGCCGGCCGAGTCGGGCGATCCCGACCATGCGGAAACGGTCATCGTCTGCGCCCAGCGGGCGGCATCGAGACCGTGAGCCCGATGGCGTATCAATTCGGACCTCCGGCCACTTGCTTTCCGCCGAACGGATGCCGCACCGTCCGACGCTCGCGCGGGCGATCATCCGCGTCTCACCCTGAAGTCCCTACAGTCGGTTCGCCCTGGTCACTCCCTCGACGCCGGGGTTTCGAGGTGGAAGAACGGGCCGTGGTCGTGGACGCCGGGACTGCTTTCCGGAACCGGGTCGGGCTCCCCCCCCGGCCCGGCGCCTGCCCCCCAATCAACGGCAAACAGGGACTGGGAGACCGCAGCCTCAGCCGACACGGCACCGACCCGCGCTACCGGGAGGACTCAGCGACGAATCCATGCCGATCGCACTTGGGACCCTGGCGACCCGGCGGTTACGACGTCGGGTCGAGACCCCCGGTGGATGAACGGCGTCGCGAACGGCCTGACGACGCAGGCGGGAAGACGGAACGCTATCGGCCGACAGCATCATCGCGCGCCAGTCCCATCACTGCCACGAGTTTTCCGCCGGCCTGGGGTTCACCGTCGGGTTGGTCGCCGTCCGATCGGCAAAGGGCACGACCGACTTCCACTTATTCGCACAATCGCTCGTTCGTCAGAGTGCCATGGGTGGGATCCCCCTCTTCACCGACCAGGCTCTGAAACAAGTTGAGACCGATCACACGGCGGCATGGGGAGGCTCACCCAAACCTCGGCCACAGGAGGAGGCCCCGGACACGATTGCACAAACGCTTCACTGATCGCGGACCGGGCGGTGGGTAGTCTGATCGAGCGGGGGGTTGCGAAGCGAGGCGGACAGTTGCCAAGGGTACCGCCGAGAGAGCCACCCGAAATCGGAACACTGACAAACAGTCTCCTCCCTGTAGTCCATGCGAGGGAAAAGTCGTGAACGACGAGAATGGTCTTACCCGTCCCCCTCTGACGGCAAGTGAACATCCCGTGCGGGTCCCCGACCCGGAGGATGACCGTCACCTGGCCAACCTGGAGAAGAAATTGGCGGTCATCCGGGACCGGGTATGTGGAGTGGTCGCCGGGTCCTCGACCGGCCTCTTCGTCCACGGCGACGGAGGAATTGGTAAGAGCTTCTCGATCATACGGGAGCTCAACCGACTTGAGGCGGATTTCAAACTGTGGAATTCCCGTATGACCGGCCGCGGTCTATTCGACACCCTTGAGGCGTTCCCCGAAACGGTTCACGTGTTGGAGGACATGCACCAGCTCGTCCGGGACCAAGGCGCCGTCGGCGTGCTGTTGTCCGCCCTGTGGGGCCAGCGGCGGGACGGGGATCGCGGCCCTGTCGAGCGGAGGGTGACCTGGGCAACTGACTGCATGATGCACGCCTTCACGTTTACCGGTGCGATCATCATGACGGCCAATCGGCCCCTCCACGACCGGCCGGAACTAAACGCGATCCGGACTCGGATCGCATGCCTCCACCTGACGGCGAGCGACCAGGAGCTCCGCGCCCAGATGCGACACCTTGCACGGGCCGGGTACCAAAGCGACGGGCGTGAGCTCACGCCCGGGGAGTGCCAGGAGGTGGTTGGTTTCTTGATCGCCGAGGCCCTCCAGCTCAACGCCTCATTGGATTTGCGACTGATGACCCATGCCTACGCTGATTTCCTGGAGTGGCAGGACGACCGGACGCGATGTGACTGGCGTGACCTGATCCGGACGCGCCTCCGCGAGCGACCGACCGGCCTCCGCCACGAGGTCATCGAGCCTTCTGTCAGAGCCCTCCGCCGAAAGGAGGAGACCGCCTTGGTCCGGGAGATCGTCGCCGCCTGCACCGATCCGAGCGAGCAGGTGCGGCGGTGGAAGGAGGCGACGGGTAAGTCCCAGGCAGCCTGGTACCGGCGCCTGGGCGAGCTCAAGCGCTAACCGGCCGGTTAGTCCATATGAGAAGGTGAGAAGGTGAGAAAGTGAGAAAGTGAGAAAGTGAGAAAGTGAGAAAGTGAAGCGGATTTCGAGCCGGCGCAACGATCCGACGGCGAGAACAGGTCACCCCTCGCCCGGGTCGTGTCCAATCGACGACGTGCCCTATGCCCAGGGAACTCTGGACTGACGCGACCGACCACGCCTCCACGAGAGGAGCCATGTACACGGTGAAGCAGGCGGCCGAATTGCTCCGCATCAGTGTATCCCTGACGTACTCGTTGATCTCGGCCGGAAAGATCCGACACGAGCGGTACGGCCTCGGCCGGGGGACCATCCGCATCCCGGTCGAGGCCCTGGACGAGTACCGCCGGGACTGCTCGGTCGGCGGGAGGGCAGGGGAGTCCCTTCCCCCGGTGCTGCCAGTCAGGCCACCCCGGCCCCGATTGAAGCACGTCCGCGTGTAGCCCGGAGCAGCTCGTCGCGGAGGAAGTCGGTCTTCTCCCCGACGTGTTGGTAGACGCGGCTGAGCATGGTGGCATCGCAGTGACCCATCAGGGCGGCGACCGTGATGTGGTCCACGCCGGCCTCCAGGAGTCGTGTGGCGAAGCTGTGGCGGATGGCGGTCAAGGCGTACTTCGTCCCGAGGCCGCCGGCCGCCTTGATCGTGAGCTTCTTGCGGGCCTCGCGGAGGAGTTCCCGCTCGGTCTTCGGGACGACGATGCCCCCGACCGTCTTCGCCCGCGGGAGGGAAGAAGCGAGCGCGCGGACCTCCCCGGGGTCGAGCGTAAATCCCCGGCGGCCGAGTTGCTCCCGGCCGAGCCGGTGCTGGAGGCGGCAGAACCGGTTGTTGAAGTTCTGGGCGTCCCACCGGTTGCCGTCGGCGTTGCGGAAGAGGACGCCGGTCGGGTGGGCCTTCATCAGGCGGGTGACGATCCCCGCGGCCGCGTCGGTCAGGTAGATCAGCCGCCACCGCTTCTTGCCCTTGGCTTCGGGCGGGGGCAGCTCAACGCGACCGCGGTCGCGTCTGACGTGTCGGGCCTCAATTAGGCGGACTTCCTGCACGCGGCAACCCGTCTCCCAGCAGAACTCCAGGACGTCGCGGAAACAGGGCTCCTTGATCCGGGCGAGGAGCTCGTCGAATTCCGCGGGGGTGAGGACTTGCTCGCGACGCTTGGGGGGCGGCTTTTCAATCCCCCGGACTGGGCTCTTGGGGATGTGGCCGAGCTTTTCGGCCCAGTTGAACGCCCGCTGGACGGCGGTGATGGCCCCGCGCCGGTGGTTAGGTCCCCAGGTGTCGTGATGGGCATCCGCCCAGTTGACGACGTGGAACGGCTTGACCTGGTCGGCCGGGAGGGTGGCGGCGTCGGGCAGGGAATCCAGGAACGACTGGAGGTGGGTGCCGTACCAGAAGGCAGTCCGTTCCGAGCGGTGCTTCTGGCACCAGCCGAGAAACAGGTCGATCACCTCGCAGGCGAGCTTGCCATCGGGGTCGGCCGGGGCGGAGCGGGGGCCGTGGATCGCCCCGCCGAGGATCTGGTGGCAGCGGATCCGGGCGGCTTTTTCGTCCGGGCCGAGGTTGTACTGGCGACCCTGGTACTGGACGTACCACAGGCCGCGGGAGGGCCGGAAAAAGGGTTCGGGACCGTTCTTCTTCGACATGATCGCAGCCTCCGGATGCACGGGTGTGCCGGAAGGCCGCTCGAAGCCCCCGGGAGAGTTGGCCGCTCCCCGGGGGTTTTTCTCTGACACGTCAGAGTTGCTGGCCGTGTCGGAGGTCAGGTTGTCGCCATAAGTCCTTTGTTTTCTAGTGGGCAGACCCGGGATTGAACCGGGGACCTAGCGATTTTCAGTCGCTCGCTCTACCAGCTGAGCTATCTGCCCGGGCGTGAGCCTTTTATAAAGCGAAGCCTTGGGCCCGTCAACGGCGGTCGTGCATTTCACGGTCCGGCCGCGACAGGGTTGAATTCCCGCGCGATCCGCACCATGCCTCCGACCCCCACGCACATCGCGGAGAGCATCAAAATGACAGTCACCGTACCCGGCTGTACCAGGAACGCGAATATTTCCCCGGTCCAGACCTGCTTCGGCGGCCTCGGGGCGTCGTCCCGATTCAGCAGCTGCATCTCAACTGCCGACGGCTTCACCACGTCCACAGGTGCCCGTTCCTCCGGCTGCACCTCCGGTTCGTTCACCCCGTAGGGAGTCGCATCCTCATCGTCTTCGCTCCCGCGTCGAGGCGGCGATGTCTTCCCCTCGTGCGGAGGACTGTCGGCCTTCGACCGGGGCGGCGGGTCCGACCCGGCCACCTCGGCCACGACTCGCTTCCGCGGTTTCGGACGGTGGTCCTCGACAGTTACATCGTACCCGCTTAGCGGCCCCTCGTCTGGTGTGTTGATCGGGGGCAGATCGCTCGGTTGCGTGAAAACATGTCCGGAATCCTCGGCCTCCTCGCCGGTCCCGCCGCCCGGGACCCGACCGTCATCCCGCGGCGCGTCGGCCGACCGGGCCCGCTTCCGCTTCCTCTTTCGCGACAGGACTGACTTCGTAAACATTAGCACGAAGGCGAGCCGGCCGAGCAGCCGGGCGTAGAGGAGTCCGGTGACGACCAGGAGCGGACTGCCCACGAACAGCCACACGAGGCCGGGGGCGTTGAACACCCAGTGGAATGCCAACCCGAACCCCGCCAGGGTCGCCCCACTCAGACCAAAAAAGCCGAGGACGACCGCCGGCTTGCGCGCGAGCCGGCCGAACACGTCCGGGATGAGCGGGAGCCAGATCGACGGTCCGGCCAGGGACGAGAGCTGGCTCACCGGGTAGCAGACCCATAACACGGCCACGGGCACGACGTACCTGAACCAGACGGCGTCCGACCCGGCGGCGGACACCCGGCCGAGTACCCACGCCGGTCCCAACCAGAGACCGATCAACCACGTCAGGTAGAAGACCTTCCAGAAGTGGTCTATTATCGGCTCGTTCACCCATACCACCTCTTTCGACCCGGACCCGGTGCTCTGGAGTACGGTCAGGTAGTAGTGGGCGGCGTACAGGGCGAACACAAACCCGAAGATCACACTCCCGACGAGGGCGGGGACGAAGATGACCGCGCGGAGGTCCATGCGAGAACCCGATCGGACGGTAGAAACGATCAGCTGGTAGGATACCAGACGTCGGTGGGCCGCTGGCATCTCAGGCCAGATCACCCGCCGGCCCGTTGGCGGCCCGTGGCAGGAGGCGGTCCGGACCCAGAATGGATCCGAGATTCACGGGAGTTAGGAGTTGCGGGCTGAACGTGCCGCTGTCATCAGGTGAAATCTCGTCCGCCGGTAACATGTGGCAGGCGGACGGGGTGGGAGTGATTCCCGCTTCTTCACGCCGATTTCGCCATTGGTTCGGCCGGCGCTTCGAAGTAGATGTACTCGTAGTCCCCCGTGTACTCCGCCAGCTCGTACATCCAGCTCCACGTCGCCGGGCGGAAAAACGACTCGCAAGTGAGCGCCCAGCACTGGAGGTTGAACAGTTCCTCGGCGTCCTTGAAGCTCTCCACGACGAGGTACTTGTTCTTCCCGACCCGTTCCATCTCCTTGAGCGCGGCCACCACCTCCTGCGGTGGAAGGTTGTGGAGCGTGTTCAACGAGATCACCAGGTCGAAGGTCTTATCGGCGAACGGGTACTTGTCCTGGGCACGGTGGGAGAAGAGCTGATCCCGGACCTCGTCCTTGGCGGTGGCGATCCCGTACTCCGAGACGTCGAACCCGGCGACCGTGCAGCGGGGAAGGAGCTTCGTGAACTCGTACAGCAAAAACCCGCGCCCACAGCCCACGTCGAGGATGTGCGCGTCGTCGGGAAGCGAATAGGTTTCGACGAGCTGACGGGCGACAACGGCCCACCGGCCGTCGTACTTGTACCCCCCGTACCCGTACCGCCGGTCGCCGTCCCAGTAATCGCGGTCGAACCGGCGGGCGACCACCGAGCAGTGGACTTTCTCGTCACACATCCGCCCGACGTAGTCCCGGGCCGTGCGGCGGTGCAGCTGGTTGACGATGTTCAGCAGGCGGCCCATCAGATCTCTCGGAATGTGGTCCGCCCGTTCCGCGGGCGGTTCAGGGGTTCACGAGCGGGCCGCTCACGCCGCCACGCGGACGGCCTTCCCGGGACGACCGGCCAGTAAGGTCTGGGCCTGCGCGGCGATGTTGTCGGCCGAGATCCCGTACTTCCGCATGATCCCGTTCTGGTCCCCATAAATGCTTGGGAAGACGTCCGGGATGCCGATCCGCTTGAACCGGCGGCCGTTCAGCAGGTCGGTCTCGGCGAGGTATTCGGCCACCGCACTCCCCAGCCCGCCGATGACCGTGTGCTCTTCCGCGCTGACGATCACCGCCGCCCGCTCGGCGTGGGCGTGGAGCGCGTCCGTGTCGAGCGGCTTGACGGTCGGGAAGTGCAGCACCGCGGCTTCGACCCCGGCCGTCGCGAGCTTCTCGGCCGCGGCGAGGCTGACCTGCAGCCCGACCCCGGTGGTTGTGATCAGGACCTCGTCGCCCGCCCGCATCGGGACGGCCTTGCCGATCACGAACGGGCCGGTGTCGGAGGTCACGACCGGGTCGTGGCCCTTCGCCACCCGGATGTAGATCGGCCCGGGGTGGTCGACCGAGACCTTCATGAACCGGACCATCTCGGCGGCGTCGGCCGGGGCGACGACGGTCATGTTCGGCAGGGCCCGCATGATCGCGACGTCCTCGATCGCGAGGTGGGTCGGGCCGAGCGGGGCGTACACCACCCCGCCCCCGTTCGCGATCAGCCTGACGTTGACGTTGTGCAGGCAGAGGTCGACCGCGACCTGTTCGTAGCACCGGCGGGACAGGAAGGTGGCGATCGTGTTCAGGTACACGACCCGCCCCTCCATCGCCATCCCGGCCGCCACCCCGACCAGGTTCTGCTCGCTGACCCCCTCCATGAAGAACCGGGCCGGGATCTCCTTCTTGAACTCGCTCAACACCCCGACCCCGAGGTCGGACCCGATGAACACGACCCGCTCGTCCTGTTTGGCGAGCTCGTACACCATCTTCAGGCAGTTCTCGCGCATCACGCGTCCTCGATGGCGGTCAGCAGGGCCTCGACTTCCGGGTCGGTGACCTTGTTCTTGTGGTGCCACTTCATGTTGTTCTCGGCGAACCGGACGCCCTTGCCCTTCACCGTGTGGCAGATGAGAGCGGCCGGCTTGTCGGCGGCGAACGGCACACCCGTGAGGGTCTGGCGGAGGGCGGCCACGTCGTGCCCGTCCACCTCCCGGACTTCGAACCCGAAGCTCCGCCACTTGTCGGCGAACGGCTCCAGGTCCTGAACCTCTTTCGTGCTGGCGTAGGACTGGTGCTTGTTGTAATCGACGATCGCGGTCAGGTTCGTCAGCCGGTGCTTGCCGGCGCACATGGCCGCTTCCCAGACCGACCCTTCGTTACACTCGCCGTCGCCCAGGACGACGAACACCCTCGCCCCGGACCCCGCCAGCCGGAGGTGCAGGGCCATCCCGAGGCCGATCGGCAGGCCGTGCCCGAGGGCCCCGGTACTCGCCTCCACGCCCGGGACCTTCCCGGCGTCCGGGTGCCCCCCGAGGATGCCGTCGGCGGCGCAAAACTTGTCCAGTTCGGCGGCCGGGAAGAACCCCTTGTCCGCGAGGAGCGCGTACAGGGCGAGACACCCGTGCCCCTTGCTCAGGATGCACCGATCCCGGCCCGGCCACCGCGGGTCCTGGGGGTTGTAGCGGAGCACGTCGTCGTACAGGACGCGCAGGATCTCGATCAGCGAGTACGCGGCCCCGACGTGCCCGCGGCGGGCCTTCTGGAGGACCCGCACGATGACCCGGCGGAGGTGCTTGGAGCGCTCGTCGAGGCGGGGTGTAGTGGTCATCCGGTCGCCTCTGTGGCACTTTTGGATAGGCGTTTCGAGTAGGATGCCGGCACAGGTCAGGAGACCTGTGCCACAAGACCAATTCTGTTCGTGGCACAGGTCTCCTGACCTGTGCCGGCTCCCAGCCCGGGGTGTTTCGAGCTTTCCCGCCGGTTACCCATCAGACTTCTTCCAGGTCATGCCGCTTTCCGCCCGACGAGGTAAGCGTTCATCGTCTTGATGTTGAAGTACCGCGGGTCGGTCAGCGAGTTCGGAATCTTACCGGCCCGGAAGGCGACGATCAGTTCCCGGATCGCGTCGGGGACCGTGTACCGCGGCTCCCACCCCAGCTCCCGTTTGATCTTTTCCGAGGAGACGTGATACGACCGCAGGTCGTCCGTCGGGCTGGTGACGATCCGCACGTCGTCGCCGACCTCCGTCTTCACCAGCTCGGCGATCTCGCGGATCTTCAGGTTCTGCCAGCCGGCGTTGTAGATCTTCCCGTCGATCTTTTCGGCCGGCCACTTCAGCGATTGGCAGTACAAGTCAGTCATGTCCTGGATGTGCAGGTTCGGCCGCCGCTGCTCGCCGCCGAAGACCGTGATCTCCCGCTTGGTGTAGGCGAGGTTGGTCAGGATGTTGACCGACAGGTCGAGCCGCAGCCGGGGGGAGTACCCGCACACGGTCGCCGGCCGGAGGGTGAGGACGGTAAAGCCCGGCTCCCGGGCGTTCATCAGCACGTCCTCGCACATCGCCTTGTACTTCGAGTAATCGGTGAGCGGCTTCAGTTCCAGCTCTTCGGTGACGTTGTCCTCGTCCTTGATCCCGTAGACACTCGACGACGAGGCGTACACGAACCGCTTCGCCCCGTGCTTCTTGGCCAGTTCGACGAGCGGCAGGAACGCGTCGTAGTTGATCGACTTGCCGAGCGACGGGTCGAGCTCGAAGCTCGGGTCGTTGGAAATGCAGGCGAGATGGATGACCGCCGTGCAGCCCTTGAGCGCCCGGTCCAGGACCGCCCGGTCCCGCATGTCCGCCTTGACCTCGGTCAGGTTCGGGTGCCCCTTCACGGCCGCCAGCACGTCGTCCCCGAAGTAGTAGGTGTCGAGCACCCGGACCGTGTGCCCCTCGGCCAGCAGCTTCGGGACCAGGACCGACCCGACGTACCCGGCCCCGCCGGTGACCAGGACGGTGTGCTTGTCGCTCATCGGCTTTCCTCAGCTCCAGGTTCCAGATTCCACGTTCGGTCAGGGGTCCCGTCCGGTCGTCCGAGTTGGAACGCGGACCCCGGACCTTGGAACTCCCACTCACCCCGCCATCTTGTACCGGGCCGGTTCGGGCTTTTCAGACTTGTGGACCTTCAGCAGGCACTCGACGTGGCGGTACAGCGGGATCCGCTCGATCGCCCGCTGGTTCCCGAGGATGGTGACGGCCTCGGCCCCGACCACGTTCCCGAGGAACGGGACCACGTCGGCCGGGGCCCCCATCGCCACCGCCAGGGCGGTCACGCACAGGACCGCGTCCCCGGCCCCGACCCGGTCCACCACCTTGGTCGCGAACGCCGGGGCCCGGTGGAACCCGGCCGGGGCGGTGTGGTACAAGGTCCCCGCACTCCCCTGGGTCATCATCACCTTCGGGCAGTGGAGCCGGTCGGACACGTGCCGGACCATATCGTCCGCGGTCAGGTGGTGGGTCCGGGTCTCGAGTGCGATCTCCCGCTGGGCGAGGCACACGTAATCCGCCCGCGGGTACTTCGAGATCATGTTGAACCCGTGGTTGCCCGCGTTCGACTGGGTGTTCACGGCCAGGAACTTCGAGTGCCGGCACAGGATGTCGATCGCGCCGCGGGTGAGCATCCCGTGCCCGTAGTCGGCGACGATCACCACGTCGTACTGCGGGAGCACCGCCCGCAGGCGGGCGCACAGGTCGGCGTCGGCCGCTTCGTCCAGGGCCTCGTCGTTGATCCGGTAGACCTCGAACATCTTCTGCGACAGGTACTTCTCGACGAACCGCTGCTTGACGATCGTCGGCGAGTTCTTTTTCTCCAGGAAAATCGGGGTGACGTTCGGCTTGAGCACCCCGCGGACGAAGTCCTCCTGGTCCATCCCCTCGCCGAGCATGGTGAACACGTCCACCCGCTCGGCGAAGCTGGCCGCGTGGTTCGCGCACGCCAGCACCCCGCCGCCGAACCTGTCGACCCCGAGGTACCGGGTGGCCAGGACCGGCTCCTTCCCCGACTTGCCGATCGCTTCACAGTAGGCGTACTCGTCGATGATCGTCTCGCCGACGACCAGCACCTTCAGGGACTCCGCGGCCCGGAGGGCGGCCAGCACGTCCTCGGCCGGGTACCGGGCGGCGAAGTCGCCGAGGAAGTCCCGGACGTGGTCGGGGTACTGGCTCATGTACTGGTTGATGAGCGCGGAGGAGCTGTAGACGATGTCCTCGGTGAAGACGATCTCCCCGCCGATGCTGCGGACCGCCTCGCCCTCCTTCGACACGTGCCCGATCGTGTCCTGGAGGTTGCGGAACTCGCTCCCCTTGGCGAACACGTGCGGCCGGAGCAGGTGGATGGTGTCGACGGCGGTCGGCCAGTGGTTGACGGCCACGTAGTCGATGGACGAGAGGGACGCGAGGAACTCGGCCCGGAGGGTCTCGGTGAACGCCGGCCGTCCGGCCCCCTTGTTCACGAACCGGTCCGGGGTCAGGGTCACGACGAGCACGTCGCCCAGCTTGCGGGCCTGCTCGAAGTGCCGAACGTGGCCGATGTGGAGCAGGTCGAACACGCCGTGGCAGTGGACGATCCGTCGGCCGTCCGCCCGATACCGGTCGAGCAGCGGCACCAACTCCGGGAGCGAGTGAATTTTTGCGTTGGCCATGGCCAGCCTCCCTGCCCGGGGCTCCCCGCCGCGTCGTGCTGCGGGCTCTATGGTCCGTGGTCCCGGGGCTGTTCCCGGTCACCCGGGGCCGGTGGGTCCGCGGCTGTTATCGGCCACAAGGTACTGATCGCTTGATGATCTTTGCCGTCCGGGTAACCCGTGCCCATAGTGTCGGTTATCCCGACGGGGGGTGTGTGATAACCGAAAGGTGACGGGGAAAAAAGACCGATCGCGGGGGCCTGCGGAGCCGGCGCGGACTACGTCGGCGGCTCCGCCGCTGGGGGCCGGGGCCGTTCCCGACAACGCCAAGACGGCCGCGGTCCGCGGCCCCCGGTCGGCGGGTCGTTCCGCGAACCGAACTCCCCACCCGGCCACCAGGGCGGCCAGACCGGCCGCAACGTATCGATCTCACCCGGCAGGCCATGCCGCGAAACGGACTCCCCGGCAGGTTCTGGCAGGGTCTGGCAGGTTTGGCAGCGGCGATCGGCCGCGGCCGCCCGCTCGGGTGGGAAGCTCGCCATCCCCGCGAGGGCGAACAACAGTCCTACCAGGAGCAGAAGAAGAAACCCCACCCCCGCCCTCCCCGCCACCGGGGAGGGGGCCAGACGCCCGGCCACCGCCCCCGTCGGCTCTCCCCCCGGTTGTGGGGGGATCAAGGGGGGTCGGAGAAGAGCCCCCACCCACGCCCGCTCTCCCGCACCGGGCGAACGCACCTCGTTCCCCTGCGGCGACGTTTGGCCGGACGCCGCGTCTCGGTCGGCCGCGCCCCCATCCGTCGCGGGAGCGGGTCCGGTCGGAAGCGTCCCGGACAGCTCATTCCCGGTCGGAGAAACGACGCCACCTCCCGGCCCGGGTCGGTCCGGGGGCGGAGGCGGGGGCGGACCGGGTGGGCCGAACGGCCCGTCACTCGGGTCGGACGGGTCGGGCGGGTCCCACGGCGGGCCCAGGTCGGACGGCTCGGACCCGGCGTCGTAGAACGGCGGCCGCAGGGAGGTATCGCGCTTCAGGCCGTGGTCCCGGGCGGTCTCTTCCTCGAGCCGGTACAACCGCTCGCCGAAGTCGACGTCCTCGCGGACCTTCAGGG
Organism: Gemmataceae bacterium; assembly: GCA_028288765.1. Classification (GTDB taxonomy): domain Bacteria; phylum Planctomycetota; class Planctomycetia; order Gemmatales; family Gemmataceae; genus Urbifossiella. The sequence goes on from JAQGHQ010000149.1 coordinate 20,285, forward strand.
TCAGCTGGATGACCGTCTTGGCCGCCCGGATCTGGACGTGCGGGTTGTCGTGCCCGACCAGCTGGTTCAGGTGGTCGCAGGCCGAGAGGAGGCCGTCGTTGAGCTTGCTGTAGGCGATGGACAGGACGGCCGCCCGGACTTCGTTCACCCGGGCCTGGATGGCCGGGTCCTTCATCCGCCGGTAGGCGGTCCGCTCGCTGATCCCGGCGGCCCGGGCGGCCTCGACCACGGTCTTCCCGGTGGCCAGGCTCTCGGCCAGCATCTCGTCCGCGTATCGCTGGTTGCTCCGTGCCATGCGCTCCTCCCTGGTGTGGGGCTGTGGCACGGACCGTCCGCCGGATGGGCGGGGGCGCCCCCGGTCAGTCGGCCCGAGTCACTCCCATTATAAGCAAGGCATTGCGACATGCAATACCTTTAACGGCACGGACGCTCACCGGGGGCGACACGTGGTTGTCCGCCCGTGTCTTTGGAGCTAAGTACACAAGCAAACCAGCCGTCCGTGGCACCCCAGGCGAGCCAACCTCCTTGATGAAACTGCCCTGACCACGCCGGTCGGGCCATCCGGGAGGATGGAGAAGGCTTCGACGGGGTCGGGGGAAAAGTGACCCAGGGTCTTTCAAAGTTCGGTCTGGAGAGTAGTCCGCTCGCTCCGCGAGCGGACTACTTTGAAAGACCCTGAAAGTGACCTGCGAAGCTTGCGATCGCCCGGCGGGCCGGGTACAACCTCACTCACCTTTCGGACCGGTGATCCGGAGAGGGCCGCAGTCTAGCTCGCTGCTCTGCAGCAGGACGATGTTGCGTCGTCCGAGCGTATGGCTTGTCGTGCGTCCCGGCGAAGGCTGTTCCAGGACCGCTATCGGGGTGATCACCCCGGCGGTCCCGTGAGCCTTCGGCGTCCCAGGTCGGGTAGTAGATGGCCCATCCGCTCACCGGTCCGAAAGGCCCTACGACTCATCCTCCCGGGGTTGGGGGCCGGTTATGGCCGCGGTGTTGAAACTGGACGACATCCGGCGGGCGTGGGATACCCGCGACCCCCAGCTGATCAAACTCCTCGACCAGCTCTGCCGACAGCCCGACCCTCAGCCGGAGACCCCAATCCGCCAGGGGGCGATGACGTTCGACCGGTTCCTCTCCGGTCTCAAGGACTGGCGCTTCCGGCAGAAGCCCAAGGAAGAACAGGCCCACTACCGGGTCGAAACGCTCAAGGCCCTCGAAGCCCCGACGGCCGAGGTCCCGCTTCCGGACCGGCTCAAGGTCCACGAGGTCATCTATTCCCTCTGGCAGTCGCCCGACCCGCTCGCCCGCGACTACCTCCTGCGGATCATCGCCGCCGTCCCGCTCGTGTACGGCCCGTGGCGGGCGCTGAAGAGGATCTTCAAGGAAGCCGAGGCGAAGCACGACACCGAAATCTACGGCGCCCTCGCCGCCCGGTTCGACGCGGCGTTCGCCGGCCGGTCCGGGGTCCAGGTGGGCGGCGGCACGCTTGCCTACTGCGCCCGCCGGGCGTGGCGGTACCTCCGCCGTCTCGCGGTCCAGCTCCCCGCCACCTACGCCGACGTCGCCTCCGACTTCCTCGTCCACTACACCGACGAGACGAACTGGCGGGGCACCTGGGTCTCGAACCACATCTTCTACCACGCCTCGAAGAAGTACGGCCGGTCGAACTTCCGGTTCGGGTGGCGGGAGAACCTCGACCCGGGGGCGCTCAAACACCGCGCGTACCCGGACCTCTGGAAGCGGAGCCCGCGGCCCCTGTTCTCGCTCCTGGAGCGGGCCAAGTCCGACCCGGTCCGCGACTTCGCCACCGCGGCCCTGAAGGCCGACTTCCGGCAGGTTCTCCGCGAGATCGAGCCCGGCTGGGTGGTCAGGCTGGTCGCCGTCCCGAGCCGGGCGATCCACGACTTCGTGATCTGGATCTTGCAGAACGTGCCGAAGTTCGAGCAGGGGGCGTTCCGGACACTCGGGCTACACGACGCGGTCCTCCGGCTGTTCGACTCGCCCTCGACCGCTGCCCGGGAGTACGCCGCGAACTACGCGCGCACCCACGCCCGCGACCTGCCGGTGGAGGACCTGGTCCGGCTGGCGAACAACGACAACGAGGGGGTGCGCAAGCTCGCCCGCGACCTGCTCGGCGAGAAGGACCCGCGGACCGGGGTTGGGCTTGACGCCTGGGGCCGGTTGCTCGAAACGGAGCACGGGCACAAGTTCGCGGCCGACGTGATTACGAAGAGCTTCGGGCCGAAGGAACTCACCCCCGAATGGTTCCAGGGTCGGCTCCTGTCGCCGAGCGACGCCGCGTTCGAGTTCGCATCGAAGCTCTTGCCCAAGGTCCACACCCTGAAGGACCTCGGCCCGGCGTTCTTCGCCACGCTCCTGCAGAAGCTCGACCCGGAGGACGACGAAAAGGTCAACCGGGTGGGCGATTACGCGACCGGCGAACTCGCCCGGTTCGACCTGAACGCCCTCGACAAGGACCTGCTCCGCTGGCTCGCCCTGTTCCCGCCGACCGCCGGCTCGCTCGGATCGTGGGTTCACCAGGGGAAGTTGAAGCCGCAAGCGCTCGGGATGGATTTCCTGAAGGGACTCGCGTTCCAGCCGGACTGGGACGCCGACCCGTGGCTGGCGGCGTTCCGCGCCGCGAACGGGCAGTGGGCGAAAGACCTCGCGTTCGACGAGGGCCGGGCGCAGCAGGTCCTCGGGTGGTTCCAGGACGTGCGAAAGTTCACGGCCGGGGAACTCGGGTTCGAGTGGCTGATGAAGCTCGTCGCGCGCGCCGAGCCGATGTACCACGACTTCGCCAGCGAACGACTGATCCGCACCTTCCTCCCGGCCGACTTCGCCCCCAGGCAACAGGCCCCATCCGCTGGGGCTCCTGCCGCCCCGCAAGACCTCCAGAAAGCCAGCTTCCTCTTCACCGGGAAGCTCGCCTCCATGACCCGCGACGACGCCGAGGGGCGGGTGAAAGCCCGGAACGGCACGATCTCCGGCTCGGTGTCGCCGAAGCTGCACTACCTCGTGATCGGCGACGAGGGGTCGCCCCTCTACGGACAGGGGACGAAGGGGAGCAAGCAGACCAAGGCCGAGGAACTGAACGAGAAGGGGGCGAACATCCGGATCATCTCCGAGACGATGTTCCTCCAGATGCTCGCCGGCTCGCAAACCACCGTGACCGCCGACAGTACCCTCGCCGGGTGCGAGCGGTTGTGGAACCTGGTCGTCGCCCCTGGCCCGGCGGACGCGCCGGTCGGCAAGTTCGCCCGCGAGTACATGCGGCGGCACCACCCGGACATCGGCCAACAGCTGACCGACCGGCCGGTCGACCCGGGCGCGGAAATCCCGCCGTCCTTCCTGACGCTGGATCGCGTCTACCCGCTCTTCGCCGAAACCCGCAAGCCGATCCGCGACTTCGCCCTCGAACTGGCCAAGTGGGAGTTCGCCCGGTGGAACCCGGGTGTGGATCGTCTTGTCGGGATGAGCGAGATCCCGTTCATGGACGTCCGGCGGTTCGTGGCGAAGTCGCTCCTCGCGGACGACACGCCGCCGAACCGGCGGTTCCGGATCGACCCGGCAACCCTGGAGCCGAGCGCGGCCTACCGGTTCTGCGAATCGAACGACGAGGAGACCCGGGCGCTCGGGATGGAGTTGATCCGGCGTCTGCCGAAGCTGAGGGTTCCCGAGGAACTCTTCCGCCTGACCGAGAGCCCCGACCGGAAGGTGCGGGCGTTCGTGATCCGCGCCCTGTGGGCGGTCTACCGCGACCGCGGACTGACACCGGACTGGAAACCGCCGGCCCCGCCGAAGCCGACCGTCGGGCAGAAGGCGAAGAAGGCCGCCGAGAAACAGGAGGCGAACCTCGGCGACGGCGTGCCGCACCGGCCCGACCAGTGGCCGGCCGGGCAGCCGACCCTGGGCGAGTTCCTCCGCCGGGTGCTGTTCGAGATCCCGCCGGGCCGGCCGGAGAAGGCCCGCGACACGGTGGAAGACACCGACCACGGCGGGGACGACAAGAACAAGCAGCAGAAGGTGGTGAGCGCCCGCCCGCTCCCGGCCCGGCGGGCCAAGCTCGATCTGGTCGAGGTGATGCGGGACCTGGCGCTCGAACAACGGGACTTCGCCGCTGGGGTTCTCCCCCTGCTGGACGAGTTCATGGTCTCGCGCGGTCGGAGCGAGCGGGAGGCGTGCCTGGTTGCCGTCACCCGCGTCCGCCACAAGTACCCCGAACTGAAGACGGGGGCCGTATGACGCCGGATTTCGAAGAGACGCTCCGCCGCCAGATCGAGCTGGTCCGCGCGAACCTGGGCAAGCTGCCGGAAGCCCTGCGCGGGCCGGTTGAGAAGCAGATCGCGGAGATGACCGCCCGGCTCGGGGACGCCGGGGACGCGGCGCGACCGGTGCTGGCCGCGGTCCTCGGCCACGGGACCGGGAACGAGCGGTATCTCCCGTACCGCGGCGACCTCAAGGCCGGGGTCGGGGTCGGGGGTACGCTCGCGTTCGTCACCGCTCACCCGGAAGGACTGCCGACCGCTCTCTACCGCCTCGACGCCGACCGGCTCTCGCTCCAGGCCGACCCGCTCCCGTGCGGCGGCGTCGCCATCGCGGCCGACGGGAACACGATCTACATCGGCGGGACCGACCGGCGGGTGTACGAGGTGGCCGGGAAGAAGGCCCCGAGGCCACTCGGCCAGCCGTTCGCCGGGCCGGTCGCGGCGCTCCTCCCGGTCGCGAAGAAGCGGATCGCGGTCCTGAACGGCAACCAGATCGACATCGTTTCCGACGCCGACGGCGCCGTTCTCCAGACCCTCGAACTGCCCGAAGACGGGACCTGCCTCGCGGCGGACAAGACCGGCGCGTGGCTCGTCGCTGGTACGACCCGGGGCACGGTCGCCGTGTTCGACGGGCAGGACAAGGACGAGTTCGAGCTGTCGGAAGCCGAGAAGCTCCACGACGGGGCGGTGACCGCGCTCCTCTTCGAGCCGGAGGAACTCAGGTTCTTCTCGGCCGGGGCCGACAACAAGCTGCTCACCACGTTCGCCCGCGGCCGGCTCGAACCCGAGGACAAGGGCCGGGCAAACACCCACGAAGACCTCCTCACGGCGATGGTGCTCGTACCGGGCGACCGGTTCGTGACCGGCAGCCGGGACGCGACGCTCAAGAACTGGCCGCGGGTCGGCGGGGTGAAGCCTACGACCCTGAAGGAGGGGTGCGGGAAGGTGGTCGCGCTGGCCACCGTTACCGTCTACAACCAGCTGCACGTCACGGCGTTCTGCGGCGACAACAGCATTCGTCTCTTCAAACTGGAGGCCGACGGCCGGTTCGGCGATGAGCCCGGCCCCCGCGTGTACGGGGCCGCCGACTGGGTCAAGAACGAACTCGCCCAGACCCACGACCCGAAGCGGCGGGAGAAAGCGCTCAAGACGCTGGCGGAGTGGAAGGACTCCGCCTCGATCGACATCCTCGGCGAGCAGGTCGACAAGGACCCCGATCATCAACTCCGCCTGCTGGCCGCCCAGCTCCTTTCGGCGAGCGACAACCCCCGGGTCGGAAAGATCCTCGAGAAAGCGATCTCCCACGGAGACGGGAAAGTCCGGGTCCAGGCGTTCCAGGGGCTGTTCAAGCCGCTGAAGCCGGATTTCGGGCCGATCGACCTGGCGCTCAAGACCGGCCACGCGGACGTGAGCACACTCGCGGTCAAGGCACTCGAACCGCTCGCCAAGACTGACGACCAGGCGCTCACCCGGCTCACCGACGCCCTCAACGCCCCGAGCTGGGACGTGCGGAAGGCGGCGCTCGCGAGCCTCGAAGCCGTCTTCCCCAAGACCACCCCGCAGGCCAGTCTCACGGCCCTGACCTCGAAGCACGGTGACCTGCGGGCCGCCGCCCTGACCCGGGCGTTCGAGCGCGGACTGCTGGGCGACCCGGCGGTGCAGTCCGCCCTCCGCCGGCGGCTGGAGGATGAGGACACCGGGGTGAGGAAGGTCGCGTTCCTCCTGTCGGTCGTGGCTCACCCACACCTGGCCGGCGTCCTCCGGGCGGCGGACGCCGAGCTGAACCGGCAGGTGAACGAGCTGGAGAAGGCCGAGAAGCCGGACCGGCCGGCCCCGGCAATGGCGGTCGACGCGAAGACGAAGCTCACCCCGGCCGACTACGACGTGCTCCTGCAGGCGACCGCGAGCCGGGCCCTCGACACCTGCCTGCGGGGGGCACGCGGTCTGGCCGTCCTCGGCGACCCCCGGGCGTTCGGGCTCCTCCTCCAGCTGAGCCGGGAGGACGACACCCACGCCCGGGTCGAGGTCTGCCGGGCGCTCGCCGCCCTGGACGACGAGCGGGCGGTCAACCGCCTCCGGTCGCTCCTGTTCGACAAGGAGCCGTCCGTCCGCGACGCGGCCTACACCGCCCTCCTGAAGATCTTCGACACGTCTCCTCTGTCGGTCGCCGAGGCCGGGCTGACCGCCGCGGACGAAGACGTCCGCCGGCGCGGGCTGGAAACGCTCGTCCAGTTCGTCCGGAAGCAGACCCCGAACGCGGCCGGAGACCCCGGCTGGGAGTTGCTCGTCCGGGCGCTGAACGACAGCGCCGCCGGGGTGCGGGGCGAGACGTTCAAGGCCGTCTTGAACCTGAAGATCGCCGGCGGCGGACCGGACACGCTGCGGTTCGTGCTCCAGTCCATTCACCCGGACGTGCGGCGAGAAGCCCTCACGGAAATCACCGCCCAGGAGAAGGAGGAGTGGGCAACCCCGCTCCTGTACGAGTTCTTCAACGACCCGGACGCGGGGTTGCGGGCTGAGGCGTTCGGGTTCGCGACGAAGAAGAACAAGGACGTCGGGGTCCTCGAAATCGCGCTCGGGTCGCGGTATCCGGACGCCCGCAAGCTCGCCGTCGACGGGCTGATCAAGAAGCACTCGAAGGCCGCCCAGCAGGTCCTCCTCCGGGCAATCGCCGACCCCGACCGCGAGGTACGCCTGCTGGCGATCACCGCCCTGGTGGACGACGACGCGAAGGGGCCGCTCACGGAGGCGCTGGGGAGCCCGCTGCCGGACATCCGCGTGCGGGCCGCGGCCGCGCTGGCAAGACACGGCGACCCGGCCGCCCTCGCCCCACTCCGGGAACTCGCCACCGCCCCCGAGCCCCAACTCAAGGACCGGGTGCCCGACTGGCGCGAGGCCGCGGAACTGGCCCTGGACGGGCTCGCGGAACTCGCGCCCCCCGAAGTGTTGCCCGACGTCGCCCCGCTCGTCGACAGCCCGCACGCCGGGATTCGCAAGGCGGCCGCGGGCGTTCTGGCGTGGGCCGCCCGGGGCGGCACTGCCTCACACCTCCGGTCCGCGTTGCAGCACGCCGACCCCGAGGTGAAGTTCCGGGCCGCCCTCGGTCTGGCGTACCTCGGCGACGCGACCGTCGTCCCGCTCGTCCGGTCCGAGGCGGCCGCGAAGGTGCTGACCGCGTCCGACCAGTTCACCGCGATGGTCGCCCTCGGGTCGTTCGCCGGGACCGCGACAACGGTCTACCTCGATCACCCGGACGAGCCCCTCCGCAACCGGGCGCTCCTCGTCCTGATGCTGCTCGAACTCAAGGACACGGACGGCGTCCCCGAGAAGTGCCTGGAATGCCTCTCGGCCAAGGGGCCGCGGTTCCGGCTGACTGGCGCGCAAGCCCTGGAGGCGTTCGCCGACACGGCCGCGTTCCGGGAATTCGTCGTCGGTCTCGTAAACGACCGCGGCGAGGACAACGACTGGAAGGTGACGCCCGAGGTGGTCGACGATCTCGCGAACCTCCTCGCCTTCGCCCCGCCGCAACTCAAAGCGAAGACGGCCGGGCTACTGACGCACTTCGCGGGGAAGGAACAGGCGGGGTGGAATCAGGCATGGGCCGTCCACAGCGCCCGGTTCGCGGTCGAGATCAATACGGCCCGGTCGGCCGCGTCCGCCGCGGGCGTGCCGGTGCCCTCGAAGCTCGCCCCCGCGCAGCTCCGCGAACTCGCGTTCGGCGGGTACGTCGGGCTCGTCCGCGAGCAGGGAAGTGGGGGGACCGGGTCGCCGATCATCAAGGTCCGGCAGACCGCCCTCAACCGGGTTTTCGCCATCGCCTCGAAGGACGCGGCGTACAGCCGGGCCGCCCAGCCGGTCCTCGCTCAGGCGATGGGCGACCCGAACCAGCCGGTGCGGACACAGGCGTTCGAACACCTGCAAGCCCTCGGGATGGACCGGGCGACGCTCGGCTCGGAAGCCCTCGAAGCGGGATACACCGACCTCGGGGTGAAGGGCCTCGAACTGCTCACCGATGGAACATCTTCCCGCGAGGGTGAGGCGGTCCTGGAGCGGGTCATGCTCGCCCGGACCGACGACCTGGCGACCGAGGCGGCGAAGCTCCTGGCCGACCGCCAGGGCAAGATCCCGACCGCCTCGAAGGCCCTCGACGCCGTCCACGAGCCGCTCCGGATTCAGGCGGTGCAGTGGCTCGCGGCCGAGTACGAGACCTCGGCGGACGCCCAGATGTTCCTCCGGCTCGCGCTCGAATCGCGGTACCGCCGTGTCCGCGAGACGGCGGCGTTCGAGCTGGCCGCCAAGAAGGATGCGGCGGCGTTCGACGCCCTGGCGAAGATGCTCCACGACCCGGCGTTCGCGAAGCGGCAGAAACAGCTGATCGACGGGTTCAACACGATCGCCGACAAGCGGGCCGCGGGCGTGTTCCTCGACCGCGTCGAGACCGACCCGTCCGGGACCGCCGCGGTCGAAGACCTCGTCCGCGCGGCGGCCGACTTCCGCGACCCGGCCACGGCCGACCGCCTGCTCGGCCTCGCCGACCGCAAGAAGGAGTGGCAGGGGCTCGCCCTGCGGGCGGCCCGCACGGTCAGCGGGTACGACCAGCAGATCGCCGATCCCGAGGACGAGAACCCGGACTGGACCTGGGAGAAGGACCTTCACCCGTGGCACGACGCGGTGCTGGCGAAGGTGCTGGACAGGGCATTCACCCTCGGGAACACCGACCTCCTCCTCGAACTCCTGCCGGCCGCCCAGTGGTCCCGCGGCCCGGACGTCGATCCCGTCCTCGGCGTCCTGGTATCGAACCCGAACACCGAGCTGCGGGACGCGGCGGTTCAGGCGGCCGGGTGGCGGTTCCGCAAGCGGAAGGGGCCGGTCGAACCGCTCCTGAAAGCCGTCCGGCACAAGAACCCGGTGACGCAGTTTTACGCCGCCGAGGGACTCGCCCGCGGCAAGCGGGGGGAGGGGCTGAACGTCCTCCTGTCGAGCATCGAATACCTCGACGACGTCGGCCTCCGGCAGCGGGCAGTCCTGGCCCTCGGCGAACTCGGCGACCAGAGGGCGGTCGACACCCTGTTGAAACTCGCCGGGGAAGACGGGCACGCGCTGCAAGAATCCGCCGCCGAGGCGATCGGTCATCTGAAACGGTCGCAGCAGGCCGATTCCATCTTCCGCCTGTTGGAACGGCTCGCGAAAGGGACCGGCGGGATTGCCCAGCGAGCGGTTGCGGGTCTCCGGTGGTTCGACACCCCCAGCGGGTGGGACATCGTCCGGGCGAAACTCGCGGGGAAGACCCGGGGCTGGCACGCCGATCAGATCAAGCAGACCGCCGCCGATCAGCTCGGGTACAACGACGACCCCGCGACCCGCGACCTGCTCCTGAAGGTGCTACGGACCGAGGGCGACGGCGATATCGTGGCCGGGGCGTTCACGAGCGCCCGCCGGCTCTGGGGCAAGGACTCGCTCGAACCGCACTATCACGTCATCCAGAATCCGGACGCGAGTGATCTGCTCGACGGCGAAGAGGTTCTCACCGACGTGGTGAAAACGGTGGCCGAGAAGGGCGACGCGCTGCGGATCATGGAGGTCTTCCCGAGGTGCCCGACCGACGTGCAGGAGCCGCTCGAAGCGGCACTCCTCACCCGCCCGAACCTTCCCATCAAGGAAGCGGTGGCCGCGCTCGCCCACGCCGACGAGGGCACGGTCCGGCTCGCCACCCGGCTGCTCGGCCGACTCCCGGGTGCCGACGACGCCGTAAAGACGGCTGTGTCCGGCGCGCTCTCGCGCTGGTGGACGATCTGGCAAGACCGACGGACGAAGCTGGATCGGAATGATGACGCGGGCGAGTCGCTGGATCGGGCGACCGGGTGCGTCGAGAGCCTGTTGTGGGCGGCGGGGCGGGTCGGGGTGGCGGCCAGGGTACTGGCCGACGTCGCCCGGTCCCGGCCGGACGACCCGCAGGCCAGATCGATCCGCCTCGAAGCCGCCCGGTGCCTGGTCGCCGGGAAGCCGTCGAAGGAGACGCTGGACCTGCTCGAAGGACTCGCGGTCGGCCCGGACGCCGACGTGCGGGTTCTCGCCGCCGATCTGCTCGCCCGCTCCGACCCGAAGCGGGCCGCGGGCCTCACCGACAAGTTGCTCTCGGACCGCCCGAGCTTCAACCGGTTGGTGGCCGCCAAGGCCGTTCCCGCCGCACGGGTCGAAGGCGTGGCGGGACAGGTTCATTACCAGCCGGTCGTACTGCCGGTGCTGGTGGCGGCCAGGGCCGTTGCGCCGCTGGCCGCCGTGGCGAAAGACAAGAAGGCCGCGGAGGCCGCCCGGCTGGGTGCGATCGAGGGGCTGGGCGTGATGGCCGACGAAGCCGCCGAGAAAGTGCTGGTCGAGGTCGGCACGACCAAGGACGACGACAAGGACGTGCGGAAGGCGGCCTGGCGGGCGCTGCGGCGGTCGAAGCGGGCCCGGCGGCCGAAAGCCCCCAGGCCCGCGGTCGGGCCGTGAGCTCTCAAAACCAGCCCCCCGGCCGGGCGCTGACCCTCATCGAGTGTCTCACCGGCCTGGGCTGCCTGCTTGGGGCGGGCTTGGGCTGCACGTGGGGGGCGGGTCGGTACGGGGTGGTCGGGGCGCTCGTCGGGTTGCCGGCCGGGATGGTGGTCGGGCTGATAATGGCGGTCGCGGGCATGGTCGCGCTGGCGGCCGTCATGGTCGCGGTGTTGGCCGTCCGCGCGCTGATCGTCGGCGGTCCGAAGGGGTTGATGGAGTTCCTGCGTCACGGGCCGGAGGCGCTGCGGGAGAATGACCCGCCCGCCCACCGCCCGGACCAAACCGGTGGGTGACCGATGGTCACGAGTAACGAACCGATCGACGAAGGCGGGGAAGGGCCCCCGCCACCACCTTCCACCGGGGCGCATCTCGCTTACGCGGGAGCCAGCCGGGTGCGGACCGCCGGGGACACCGCGCAGGTCGAACTGTTCGGCAACCTCGACCGGCCGCCGGTGAGGTTCGAGGCCCGGATCAAGAACCCGCTCCGGTTCCGGGAAGCCCTGTCGGCCCTGTACGCGGTCGTCGGCAGCGACTACCGGTACGTCCCGAAGGACCGGACGGCGTACATCGCGTACCTGCGGCTCAAGCGGGATACGGCCCCGCTCGGGGTGTGGCAGGCCCAGCAGGCGTACTTCGGCTGGCTCCTGCGGAACGACCCGCTCGCGTTCTGCATCCTCGACCCGGTCATCACGGTCCACCCGGACCAGGTGATGTTCGAGGTGTTCGGTAAGGACGAGAGCACCTACGCCTGTCTCGCCTTCAAGCGGGAGGCGTTCGAGGAGGTGGGGACGACCGCCCATGGCAGCACCAACATCGACTTCAGCGACGCCCTGTATTCGAACGTCCAGCAGATCCGCAGCTACCGCGAAACCCGTCTCGCCGTCGGCCCGGACGGGGTGAAGCTGCAGGCCGAGCCGAACCGGGAGGTACTCGAGAAGAAGATCCAGGTGCCGGACTCGTGGCTCCGCGGTTTCCTCCAGGTCCAGTCGGCCGCCACCCTGCCGTTCGACCACGTCAGGCTCGCCCCGATGGACCTGTACAACGTCCTCCGGTACCTCCGGATGAACGGCGACCGCAAGGGCAAGCGCCGCGGGCTACGGTTCGAACTCATCCCCGCCGAGAAGCCGCGGATCGTGGCCGAGCCGTGGGAGACGGTGTTCACCACCACGGCCGAGGTGTTCAAGGGGAAGGCCGCCCGGCTCATCCGCGTCTGGGGCCGCCGGCGGTTGATGACGATCAAGCGGCTCCTGCCGTTCGTCGAGAGCGTCGACGTCTACCTGCTCGGGAGCGGGATGCCGAGCTTCTGGGTCTTCCGTGCGGGTGACATCACGCTGACACTCGGGATGACCGGGTTCACGTCCGCGAACTGGTCGAGCGCCCTGGGGTTCGACCTGCTCCTGCCCCGCAAGACCCAGGACACCGAGCCGACGAAGCAGGTCGTGCAGTACCTCGCGGACGACCACTGGCTCGCGGACACGAAGGAACTCGCCCGGCAAACGGGGGTGAAGGGGGCGGCCCTGATCGAGGCCCTCCAGCTCGGCTGCCAGCACGGCCAGCTCATGTTCGACATCGCGACCGGTGTCTACCGGCTCCGGCCGATCGCGGCCGGCCCTCTCGACCTCGCCCGACTCCAGTACCGGAACGTGCGGGAGAGAGTCGCCCACGACCTGCTCACCCGCCGCGGGGCGGTCCGGATCGCGAGCGAGAACCGCATTGCCGGGGTCGGGCTCGAACTCACCGGACAGGTGTCCGTCGCCGAAGACAAACGCGACTACCGGCCGCAACTGGTGCTCGCCGACGAGGGCCAGGTCCGCAAGGTCGTCTGCACCTGCCCCACATTCCGCAAGCACGGGATCAAGGGCGGGCCGTGCGTCCACCTGATCGCCCTCCGGCTCGCCTTCGCCGAGAAGGAGGCGAAAAAGGCGAAATCGGACGACGCGGTGACGTTCGAGACCCGGGCGTTCGCCAGGCGGGACGGGGACGTCGAGACCGTCGTCCAGCTCTCGCTGGAGCGGGACAGGCTGAAATACCGGTGGGGCCGGGCCGGGCAGCCGATGCGGCTCCAGACCCTCCGGTTCAACACCGAGGCGGACGCCCGGTCGGCCTACTTCGGCAAGCTCGCCGACCTCGATGCCAAAGGCTACCTGGACGCGATCGCGGAATAAGAGCAGGACATACTTCACCACAGAGTCACAGAGGACACAGAGTCAGGCCGAACACCGAGATGACCAGAGAAGAATGATTCTCTCTCCGCTCTTTTCTCTGTGTTCTCTGTGACTCTGTGGTGAATCCTCTCGTTCGCCACCATGAACACCACCCGCACCGACCCGACGACCCTCTGGCGCCTGATCGTCCAGGCCGGGGGCGTCCGGGCGTACGTCGACGGCCAGCTCCGCGAGCGGGGCTTCCTGGTCACCCGCCGCGACGCCGACCAGATGTCGGACCGGGAGAAAGACCAGTACAAGAAGCAGCTCAAGGCCGAGGCCGAGGAGCGGAAGAAGCTCAAGCGGGAGACGTGGGCCGCGTTCAAGGCGAACCACATCGTCCATCTCGGGGACGGGGTTTTCTGGGCGGACGAGGCCAAGCCCGATAAGTGGGACACGCCGAACAGCGAGGAGCGGGCGGCGGAGAACGAACTCCCCGCGCTCGACACCCCGCAGCAACTGGCCGAGGCCCTCGGGGTCACCGTCCCCCAGCTCCGCGGTATGGCCTACCACCGCGACGCGGCCACGAGCCTGCACTACGTCCGGTTCGCGATCCCGAAACGGGACGGCACCGAACGGCCGATCTGGGCGCCGAAAAAGCGTTTGAAGGCGGCCCAGCGGTGGATCCTGCACAACATCGTCGAACGGCTGCCGGTCCACGGGTCGGCCCAGGGCTTCCTCGTTGGCCGGTCCACCCTCACGAACGCGGAGGTCCACACGAACGCGAAGATCCTCCTGAAGATGGACGTCAAGGAGTTCTTCCCGACGGTCACGTGGCGGCGGGTGAAGGGCGTGTTCCGCCGGGCCGGGTACCGCGACCGGATGGCGACATTACTCGCGATGCTCTGCACCGAAGCCCCGCGGGAGGTCGTCCAGGTCGAGGGGAAGACGTACTACGTCTCGCTCGGCCCGCGGTGTCTGCCGCAGGGGGCGCCGACGAGCCCGGCGATCACGAACGCCCTCTGCCTGAGGCTCGACCGCCGGCTCGCCGGGCTGGCGGCGAAGCTCGGGTGGCGGTACTCGCGGTACGCCGACGACATGACATTCAGCCTGCCCGCCGGGCACGCGGACAGGCCGAGGCTCGGGGCGCTGCTCGGGTGCGTGCGGCGGGTGGTCGTGGCCGAGGGGTTCGAGGTGAAGGACGAGAAGACCCGCGTCCACCGGTCCGGCGGCCGGCAGAGCGTGACCGGGCTGGTCGTCAACGGCGACGGCCGCCCGCGGGCCCCGCGCAAGCTCCGGCGGGAACTGCGGGCCGCCGTCCACAACTTGAAGGCCGGGAAGCCGCTCAAGGAAGGCGAGTCGATCGCCAGGCTCACGGGGTACGCGGCCTACGTCTACATGACCGACCCGAAACTCGGAAAGAAGCTGCTCGCGGGGTTATTGGGGATCGAAGAGAAGAAGGATTAACCGCGGAGTCACAGAGAGCATAGAGTAAATAGACAGATAGATAATAACCAGTCTGTTCTATTCATTATCCGCCTTGGGTTTGTCCTCCGTCCCCTCCGTGCCTCCGTGGATCATCCTGCTTTTGTGCGAATCATGAAGTCAACTCGACCGTGGCGGATTGACCCACGTTTTCCTCCACCTCTACCCGCATCACCGCCGGAACGAACCCGTGCCGGTCGCGGAGCACGTCCAGAAGTCGCCCGCCGATGTAGCGGGCGAGCAGTTCGGCCGTCGTGTTCTCGATCGGCAGCAGGACGCAGTCCCCACGGGGGAACACCCACTCGCGGTCCTTGTACCGCACCCGCACACTTTTCCCGACTTCCTCCAGCGTGATGACCGGGTTGCTCGTGGCGAGCAGCATGTGGTGGTCGAGTTCGTCCGTGATCTCCTTCGCCCGGGCTTTCAGGGCGATGAAATCGACGACGTACCAGTCCCCGGTGAGAGGCCCTTCGACCTCGATCCCGGCCCGGTAGTTGTGCCCGTGGAGCCGCTCGCACTGGTGCCCGGCGTAGCTGATGAAGTGGCCGCAGCAGAAGACGAGGTTGTCCTTGTCGATCCGGACCGTGAAGCGTTCGGTGCCCATGATTACAGCCAGTCCTCGATCTGCCACCGGAACGGGGCGGAGGGTACGACCTTATTCTCCCGCAAGGCGACGAACAGACAAGCGGTGATCAGGTCGGCGGTGGTCCCGGGGTTGAGCTTGTTGCCGTCGGACCGCAGGTGGTGATCGAGGGCGACCCCGGCCCGCCGACCCTCCGGGGTGGCGATTCCGCCGAGTCGGAGCACCTCCGCCGCCCGCTGTCGAACGTCCTCGGCGACAGACGGGCCGTTCTTCCGGGCGATGAGCGAATCCGGGTACGCGGCGAGCCAGCGGAGCTGCGCGTCGACGACCGCGGCCTCGACGCACCCGAACCGGGCGAAACCGTTGAGGAACGCCGGCACCCCAAAATCGAAGACGTCGGCGAAGCCGTTGGCGTACTGCCGGGCGACCATGTCGCGGTCGGATGCCAGCTTCATCGCTTCGAGGAGGGTTACTGTCGGCTCCCCGCGGACGTCCTGCTCGGGGGCGTCGCCGAGCCCGCCCGGGTTGGCGATGCGGATGGCTTCGTACACCAGCTGCGCGTCGAACACGCCGCAACAGTCGCCGTTCAAGACGTGTTTCGAGAACCCCTCGGTGTTCATCGGCGCGCCGGGATGGGCGAGAGGGGTCAAGAGGAGGAGGATGCCGAGATTGGTGTTCGTCCCGACGACGGCCCGGGTGCGGGCGGTACAGTCCAGGATCGTCGCACCGATCATCTGGTAGTCTTTCCGGTAGCCGAAATTCGGGGTGATCACGGCGGCGCTGATCAGGAACGACACGCAATCGGTCCCGGGGAAGCTGGCGGTCGGGTGGACGTTACCCACCTTCCGGGACATCACCTCCCAGATACACGCCGTCGGGATCTGGGACTGGGTCGGGTCGTCGAAGGCGGGAATGGTCATCGTGCGTGTCCCCCGGCCAGGGACCGCACCAGTTCCGCCGCGATGTCGATGCCGGATACCGGGGCGAGCGCCCGCCACCCGGGGACGGCGTTCACCTCGATCACGAACCGTTCGCCGTTCGGTCCCGGTAACAGGTCCACGCCGGCCACCGGGCACCCCACCGCTTCCGCCGCCCGCACGGCCAGCCCCGCCTCGGTTCGGCTCAACTCGGCTCGTGCCGCAGTGCCGCCGAGTGCCACATTGGTCCGCCAGTCGGCGCGGGATGACCGCCGCATCGCCGCAACCACCCGACCGGCGATCACGAACGCCCGCAGGTCCCAGCCGGGGTGCCGCACGAACTGCTGCTGGTAGATCACCTGCCCGGTCCGTTCGAGAACGTGGAACGTTCGCCACGCCGTTTCGGGATCGGTCACCCGCACCATCCCGCGGCCCTCCGACCCGAACACCGGCTTCAGGACCACATCCCCGCCGAGACGGGCGAACGCATCCAGAGCGTCGGCGGCCCGCTGCGAGACGTGCGTCGGCGGGGTGGGCAAGCCGGCCCGCGCGAGACGGACGTTCGTGAGGTACTTGTCGACGCACGTCTCCACGGCCCGCGGGGGGTTCATCACCCTGACACCGGCGGCGACCGCGGCGTGCAGAACGTCCATCCGAAAGACGACCTGTTCGAGCGACCCGGCCGGCATCGTGCGCACGATCGCGGCGTCGAACCCCGCGAGCGGGCCCGGGTTCGCCTCCACCCCGGCCGCGACCGTCCGGAAGTCCACCGCTTCGCCCGCGTGCCCCAGCTCCCCCGCGGCCCGGATCAGGTCTTGAACGTGCCAGCCACCACCGCCCGAGAGGATCGCGATTCGCACCGGGTCACTCCAGCCCGAACGACTTCCGCACGAGGCCGGGAGCGACGGCCCCGAACCGGTGACACCGACCGGTCTTCAGGTTCCGGAACTCGACCTCGGCGGGCGAGAAGAGCAGGGGGTCGATCTTATAGAAGTCGCCGTACCGGGCGTAAAGCTCCGAAAACAACGTGCCGTAGTCCCGAGACGCATTCGAGGGCACCTTCGGCCCGATTGACTCCAGGATCTCGTCGTCCGCCCGTACCCAGAGCGTGACCCGTCCGCCGTACAGGATCGCGTCGTTGGTCCGGCCGATGGCGGCCAGTTCGTCCGGCGCCACCGGCGGGAGTGGGGCCAACCCGTACCCCGCCATCACCTGTGTCACGTCGAACTTCAGCTCGTGGAGCTTGTGCAAGGCCGTCTCCACCGACCGCGCTACCACCTGGACGGTTCCCGCCATGCTCGCCGCCGGTGCGACCAGCAGGGTCAACGACTCCGCGGCCGACGGGAGTTTCCGGACGATGTGGGCAACGACCTCCTCCGTCGGGTGCTTGCGGGTTTCGAGCACCCCCACGGCGACCGGTGATTCTTCCCGCCCGGGGATGTGCCCGAACAACTCTTCCCGGGCGGCGAGCGCGCGCATCGGGCCCGAGCCCATGGCGAAGAACTTGTCGACCTGGATCTGCCAGCCGGCGTACTGGGAGGCGAGGCACGCCCGGACCGGGTCGTCCGTCGTCACCTGCACCGCCGGCCCACCGACCTCGGGAACCGGGTAGGGGACGTAAACCACCTCCCCCAGGTCGGCGAGGCACACCCTGGCGAGGGCCAGGCCCGCGGCCAGACTACCGGTCACCGCCCCGCCGCAATCGATCACCCGCGCCCCCGCCACCCGCGACACACTAACCCGGCACCGGTCGGCGGTCCGCTCCAGCTCGTCCGCCACCCGGTTCGCGCGTTCGTTCAGCGTCATGTGTCAGCTCCGGCTCGGCCTTCGGCGGCTGAAACAGCCGGTCGAGGTCCGCGGCCCGCCGTTCCAGTTTCGCACGGCACCCGGCCGGGGTCGAATCGGCGGCGAAAAAGGTCAGAACCGGTGACCCGGCCACGATCGCCTCGCCCGGGAAAGGGACGTCGGCGAAGGCCGGGAGACGCCACGGATCGAACTCACCCGCGATGTCGGTATCCCACGGGCCCTGGGAAGGAAAGACCAGCGGCCGCGGCGCGAAGTACACGGCCTTTCCCACGACCGACCCCGACTCACCGGCCTGCTTCCGCGGGAACGGCGGGGCGGTCGGCTCATACTCCCGGGCGTGTTCCGGAAAGGGGGTGTCGAACGCGGCGGCGTGCGCGGCGATTAATGCGCACCCGGAGGCGTGTTCCAGCACTTCCAGGGCCGCTGTGTACCGAGGGTTCAGGTCTATCAGATATGCATGATACCCGCCGCGGAGGACAAAATCCACACCCCACAGCCCTCGAAGACCGGCCCACCCGCCGACCACGTCACCCACCCGCGTCAGAGTTTCGCGAAGGTCGGCCGACACGGGCACCGGCCCGACGTTTCCGCAGTACGCGAACGGCCCGGCATGGAGCCAACCCTCGCCGACCAGCTGGTCCGTGACTCCCAGGAGTATCGTCCGGTCGGCGGAACTGACGAACTGCGCGGACATCGCCGGCCCGTCGACCAGTTCCTGCGCATAAAAACCGGCGGGGACGATCTCGCCTGGCCCGGCCCAGCTCACGCCGTACCCCCCGGAGGAACGGAAGGCTTTCCGCACCCACCGACCGACCGGGGGGACATGGCTTCCCGGGCGGATCAGGAGCGGGGTGAGAACGCCCTGTGAGCCGAGTCGGTCCGCCAGGGCGAAGGGATTCCGAGCCTGCTCAAGAACCTCCGGTCCGTTCCCCCAGAGTGGCCTTCGACGGACCAGGTCGCGGACGACGGCCGGCGCGTTTTCCAGCCCGCCGGTATACATGACCGGGCCGGCCGGGAAGGGGGCGGTAAGATCGGCCAAGGCCGCGGGGTAGTCGCCCGCCGGGCACCGGGCGCACGGGGCGAGGCGGCGGAGGTCCCGGTCGGCGAACAGATCGACCGCCCACGCCGGGTACCCGGCCCGGGCGAGGGACATCACCGCCGCGCGGGCGCTCGTCCCGACCACCCCGACCGTCACTCCTCGACACCCGGGGTCGACAGCCCGAATATCTTGCGCATCCACTGCACCTCCTTGATCATCATGACCTGGAGCACGTCCGAGTAGTCGTCCGTCCACAGCCGGACCGAGGGGATCACGGTCAGCGGGTGGAACATCGGTCCGAACAAACTGATGGTGAGTCTCCCCAGGGTCATGGATTCCTTCTCGTCGTCGAACTGGCGGATCAGGGAGACCAGTTCCTTCGTTTGCGGCCCGTGTTTCTTCGCGAAGTCGTCGGGCGCAAGACCCACGTCCTTGGGCTTTTCCCCGCCCACCTTGGTCCGGCCGAAGTCGTCACCGTACTCCCGGATCATCGCCTCCCTGGCACTGACGTCCGGGCCGTACTTCTTGAGGAGGGTGATGAGAGCCGGGTTCCGGGTCCCGAACGCGAGCACCTGGGTCGTCGCCGGTTTAGCCAGGACGCCGAGCGTCTGTTCGTCCTTCGCGAGGACGACCCAGCTCGACGCGGTCTTCCCGGTCAGACCCCCCTCGTTGTGGTCGTTCCACACCCGCGCGGTCAGCTTCAGCTCGTCGGCGATCCGCGCCACGACCGGCTCGAGGCGGACGAACTTGTTCGAGATGTGCAGGGCCAGAATCCCGTCCTCGGTCAGCCGGTCCATGTACAGCTCGACCGCCTCCTTTGTGAGGAGGTGGACCGGGATCGCGTCCGAGCTGAACGCGTCCACGAGCAGGAGGGCGTACTTCCGGTCGACGTCCTCGCGCAACTTCAGCCTGGCGTCGCCCATCCGGAAGTCGATTTTGGCCCCCCGCTTTTCGGCACTACTGACGTACGTGAAATACCGATCGGTCTCGGCCACGAGCCGTTTCACCGCCGGGTCGATCTCGTAGAAGGTGAGCTTCTGCCCGGGGGCGCCCGGGACGTACCCGGGCTCCCACGGCCGGGGCGGGCCGAGGGCGTAGCACGACACCGACCCCGTCCCGAGTCCGACCATCGCGACGTGGGCCCGGGCGTCGGCCCCGTTCTTGCGCGTCCGGAGCTCGTGGAACATGGCCCCGACCGGCCCGGTCCGGTGGTAATACGTGAGGGGTTCCTCCCCGGGCCGGAACGCGACCAGCGGCCCGGCCGTGGCGAGCGTGTCCCACGGGGTGAACATCGGGATCGCCTGGGCCTCGTCCAGCCAGTGGAGGCGGAAGCTGTCGTTGATCTGGCTCCCGTGGAGCGTGGTCCCGTGGACCAGCCGGGTCAGGGCCCCGTGCTTCTCCACCTTGAGGATGCCGAAGAAGCTGCGCTCGGTGTGGGCGATGTCGCTGTCCTCGCTCCGGTAGTGGTGGACGCCGAGGAGGACGGCCACGCAGAGGGCGAACCGGGCCGGCCGGTCCACGAAGAAGAAGCAGGCCATCACCGGGACGGCGTACAGGAGGACCGCCACCACCGTGTCGTCCCGGAGGGTCAGGTGGACGGTCGCCCACCGGACCATCTGGGCGAACCAGGGCCGCCCGTGGACAAACGAGACGAGGAGCCAGAACGCGATCCCGAGGGCGACGGGCGCGCCCAGGTCGAGGACTCGGGCGACCTTCCGCTTGTACGCCGTCAGCGCGGCCGGCTGGTCGGCCGGGCCGTCCCCCCCCCGGATCAGGTCGGGGACCATCAGGCACGCGACGACGAGGGTGATCGGGTACTCGTAGGCGAGGGGGAACACCAGCGGGGCGAACAGGGCGTTGAACAGCCCGCCGAGTACCCCGCCGACCGACATCCACAAGAAGTAGTTCGTCAGGTGGGTGACGTCCTTCGGCCGGTCGGCGGCGAGCTCGTAGTGGCACATCAGGGCGGCGGCAAAGAAGGTGGCGATGTGGAGGAACAGCGTGATCCCGGTGCCCGGGTTGACGTACGAGGACGCGACCATCAGGAAGACGAGCAGCAGGATCATCACCGGGGCGAGGTTCCCGATCACCAGCCGGAACCACGCCGGCACCCGCCCGAAGGCGATGATGAACGTCACGAGGTACAGGGCGAGCGGGATGACCCAGAGGAGCGGGATCGACGCGATGTCCGTCGACATGTGGAAGGTGACCCCGAGCATCAGGCTCGACGGGACGAAGGCCAGGGCGACCCACTTCAGGACCCGGGCCGGGGAAGGGGGGGGCTCCGGGGAGGCCGTCAGGGCCCCGGTTGCGGGCTTCGCCCCGGCCAGCTTTGCCGACGCCGGGGGTACCCCGATCGGGTTCGCCGCCGCCCGCCCGCAGGCGGCGATGAACAGGATCAGCGCCCCGAACCCCACCGCCCACACCCACGTCTGGCCGGCGACGGCGAGGTTCGGCTCGATGAGGAGCGGGTACCCGAGGAGCGAGATCAGGCTCCCGGCGTTGCTCGCCGCGTACAGGAAATAGGGGTCGCGGGCCGACGGGTGGCCGGTGTACGCGAACCACTTCTGGAGCAGCGGGGCACTCGTCGACGAGACGAAGAACGGGACCCCGATGGCGACGGCGAGTAAGGCCATCGCGCTCAGGAACGGGCTGGCGTCGCCCGACGGGGCGAGGCCCTCGGCCACCGCGATCGGGGTGTGCTTCCCCCCGACGACCACCGCCACCAGCATCACCGCCACCGGGACGAACAGCACCCCCATGTGGATCAACCACTGCTTCTTCGGCCCGAACCGGCTGGAGAGGTGGTGGGCGTAGAGATAGCCGACCAGGAGCAGGGCCTGAAAGAACACCATACAGGCGTTCCACACCGCCGGGCTACCCCCGAGGAGCGGGAGGATCATCTTCCCGACCATCGGCTGGACCATGAACAACAGCGACGCGCTGAGGAACAGCGTGACGGCGAACAAGAGTGGCACGGGGCAACTCCGGGTGCGGGTCGCGGCGGGAGCGACGAATGTGGCGGGGCAAGCCTAACGTCGGGTTGTATTTCGGGACACGGGAAGTGGTCAGTGGGCGACCGGGAGAAATGCCCCATGATGAGAACGCGGCCAGATAAGCCGGGGGCCCGGCCGCCCCCGGAATGACTCAGTGACTTACAGCCCAGCGCCGAAGTCGTCGTCGTCGTCGGCGGGCTTTGGGACGACCGGCTTTGGGGCGACCGGCTTTGGGGCGACCGGCTTAGGAGCGGCCGGCCTGGGTGTCGCCGCGGGCTTCGGGGCCTGCGCCTCCGGCGCGACGGCCGGAATCGGTTCGGCCGGCTTGCGCCGGGACCCGGTTCGGGACCCGCCCGCCGCGCCACGACCTCGCTTCGGCTCGGCGGCCGGCTTCGCCTGGCCGCCGACTGGCTTCGCCACGGTGGGGGAGGGCACCGGTTGAGCCCGTGGCGCGGGAGCGCGTTTCGCGGGAGCCGTGACCGGCTTCGCGGGAGGCGGGGCGGGAACTGGCTTCCGCGGGGCGTAGGACGGGACCTCGTCGAGGTCGTCGAACACTTCGATGTCCTCGACCAGCTCCCGGCCGAGCGGCCGCCGGGTCGCTTCCGGGACCGCCGGTTCGGCCTCGACGGGAGGGGGAGGGGGCAGGCGCGGCGGCGCGGGTTGGTCCACGGGAGGAGGTGGCGGGGCGGGCCGGCCGCCCCGTGCCCGCTCGGCGGGTGGAGCGGCCCGGCCGGAATCCCGGCTCCCGCGGTTCCCGTTCCGCTCCCGCGGCTCTTTCCGCTCCTCCGCCGGGGCGAGCTTTGCCGCCTTGGCCGGGCCGCCGGGCTCGGCCGCCCCGGTCGTGGACTTCATCTCCAGCCCGAACCGGGTGACGACGTGCATGCCGCTGCCCTTGTGCTTGTCCAGCTCGATCAGGCCCTCCTTCTGGGCGTCCTCCAGCAGCTCGCTGAACGTCCGGTAGCCGAAGTACTCCTCGTTGAACGAGGGCTTCTTCCGCTTGATCGTGTCCTTGACCATCGACGAGTAGATGACCTCCTTGTTCTCCCGGCGGAGGGCGAGGAGGGAGTCGAGCAGCAGGGCGAACACCTTCCGCTTCTTCTCCGGGATCTGCTCGTTCACCGCGACCGGGGTGATCGGGGCCCGGTCGAGGTCCTCGTAATAAATGAACTCGTCGCAGTTGTCGCGGAGAAGGTCGGACGTGGCGTCGACCAGCCCGAGCCCGATCACGTGCTTGCCGAGCTCCTTCAGCTTCGACACGAGGGGGGAGAAGTCGCTGTCCCCGGACACGATCACGAACGTGTCGATGTGGTCCTTCGAATAGGCCAGGTCGATCGCGTCCACGACCAGCCGGATGTCGGCCGAGTTCTTCCCGGACACGCCGCGGCGGGGGATCTCGACCAGTTCGATCGCCGCCTCGTGCAGGCCGCCGGTATACATCCCGAACCGGCTCCAGTCGGCGTACGCCTTTTTGGCGACGATCTTTCCCTTCTCGACGAGCCGTTCGAGGACCTTGTTGATCTCGAACCGGTCGCGGCGGTTGTTGAACCCCAGGCCCATGTTCTCGAAGTCAATGAACACGGCCAAGGACCGCTCGCCCTCGCCGCTGCGGTGAGCTTTCATCCCGTTGCGACCCCTGGAGAGGTTTTGCCGCCGCCTCCGGCAGACCGGCAGACCGGACATCCCTCGTCACCCCTATTGTGCGAAATCCCGGTCGGAGTTGACAATCTGTTCCCAAAAGGTTGATGGGGTTGTGCGGTCCGGCCGGCTGTTATAACCGCCCCGGACCGGCTTTCCGGACCGTCCCCCCGGCCTACAACGTACCCACATTCCGGTTCGTGGGATTACCCGAGGGCGTCAACAATGTCGGCGAACATGTTCCGGCTGGACGGGAAGGTGGCGGTGGTGACCGGGGGCGGGCAGGGGATCGGCGAGGCGATCTGCCGGCGGCTCGCGGCGGCCGGGGCGAAGGTCGGCGTGTTCGACATGTCCGAGCCGAACGCCCGGCGGGTGGCGGGGGAGGTCGGTGGCGTCCCGATGGTCGGCGACCTGACGAAGGAGGCGGACCTGGACCGGGTGTTCGCGGAGGTCACTGCCGCCGCGGGGCCGGTGGACGTGCTCGTGAACAACGCCGGGGTGGCGAGCCGAAAGGGCCGCGACGTCCCGATCTGGGAGAGCGTGCGGGAAGACTGGGAGTTCGTGTTCAACATCAACGTGACCGGCCTGGTCCTCTGCTGCAAGGCGGTCCTCCCGGGGATGATCGAGCGGCGGTACGGCCGGATCGTGAACATCGCCAGCATCGCGGGCAAGGAAGGGAACCCGAAGATGGGCCCGTATTCCGCGAGCAAGGCGGCGGTGATCGCCCTGACCAAGTCGCTGTCCAAAGAGCTGGTCGGGAAGGGGGACATCTGCGTGAACAGCGTGTCCCCGGCGGTCATCCAGACCCCGATCCTCGATCAGCTCAACCAGGAACAGATCAACATGATGCTGAGCAAGATCCCACTCGGCCGGACCGGAAAGCCCGACGAGGTCGCCGCGCTCGTCCACTTCCTGAGCAGCGGCGAGTGCAGTTTTACCACCGGGTTCTGCTTCGACATCAGCGGCGGCCGGGCGACGTATTGATACCGGATCGCACGGATCGGTTTTGTCGGGTGACCTCCCTGCACACGATGGGTGCTACCTCCCGGCCGGCCGCTTCAATTCGGCCACGGCGGTGAAGCCGTGGGTGACGCACGCTCTGGCTGAACGTGGGTGACACGTACTGCACGCTTCAATTCGGCCACGGCGGTGAAGCCGTGGGTGACCGCCACGACCAGTTGGACCCCGGCCGCCAGGTAGCGGCTTCAATTCGGCCACGGCGGTGAAGCCGTGGGTGACACCGACCCCGAGACCGGGGCCGTCCTGTGGAAGCGGCTTCAATTCGGCCACGGCGGTGAAGCCGTGGGTGACGCCACGATGACTGCGTGGACAACGTGAGCTATGCCGGCTTCAATTCGGCCACGGCGGTGAGGCCGTGGGTGAGGAGCGGCCTTGAGGTGCGGGTGGCGCTCGTCCGCCGGCTTCAATTCGGCCACGGCGGTGAGGCCGTGGGTGACTCTACCCCGACACCCGCACCGGACGCCGGAGGAAGGCTTCAATTCGGCCACGGCGGTGAGGCCGTGGGTGACGAGGAAGAGCCGGAG